>QIGO01000142.1 GCA_003230015.1 Alphaproteobacteria bacterium
CCGCAAGCGCGTGGTGCGCCTGACCAAAAGCGGTGCAGCAAAATATGCCGAGGCGTTGCCGCTGTGGCAAAATGTGCAGAGCCACGTCCTGTCGGGGCTTGGCGACACACGCTGGACGCGGCTGTCCGAAGATTTGGGCGCGGTGCAGTCGATTGCGGCGGAAGCGTAATTCTATTTGGGAAATTATGTGTATTTACACCTTACAATAGTGACGGTGCCTATCCATGGTTGAGATTAGTCGACAGCATTATTCCGCGCCGGGCCTGTTGGAACGGATTCGGCAGGGTCTTGCGAAGGCCGGCAAGGACCCGGATAACGTCACGATCGACGATCTTGGTGCCGTCGACGAGTTTCACTTGGGCGGGTTCGCGGCAACCACCGACCTGATCGAGCGGTTGCGGGTCACCGCCGAAATGTGTGTTCTCGACGTGGGTTCCGGGCTCGGCGGCCCGGCACGCAGGCTGGCGAAGACAGTTGGGTGCCGTGTTACGGGCATAGATCTCAGTGCCGATTTTTGCGATGCCGGCAGAGCCCTCAATGGCTGGACCGGTCTTGACGACAAAGTCACGCTCCGCCAAGGCGATGCAAGCGATCTCTCGGGCCTGGACAGGGAAAGTTTCGATGCCGCCTGGACACTCCATGTGGGTATGAATATCGCCGACAAGGACAAGTTCTATTCGAGCATTCATGGGGCGTTGAAACCGGGCGGGCGCTTCCTGGTCTACGATATCCTCGCGGTGGAGGGCCAAGAGGTGCTGTATCCCGCACCATGGGCGCGCGACCCGGCGGGGAGTTTTCTAATTACACAGGCGGCCCTGGTCGATCACCTGCGCGGCGCAGGTTTCGTTGTCGAAGATGTGCAGGACCGCTTGGCGGCCGGACTAACCTCGGTCAATAAAAGCCTCGAACGAATCGCGGCAATGCAAGTACTGCCGGCGTTGGGCCTGCATGTGGTTCTCGGTCCCATAACCAAGGAAATCTTGCCGCTTTTGCAGCGCAATCTGGCGGAGGGGCGTATCGGCGTGGGTCTTGTTACCTGCCATAAACGCGGTCACTAACGGGGCTGATGTGCCGGTCGGTAACGGATTGCATATTCATCTTCGGCGCCGTCGGCGACCGCGATCAGCAATGTCGCGACAGCCTCGAAATCCAGTTTGGTGTCGATTTAACCTTGCTCAGCGGCGGTACGGAGTGCCTGGACCAGTGCGCTCTTGGACTGTCATGTGGAGATATCTTTGCCGCCGACCCGGGTGGCGGCCGGACATTTGACCATTCCTCTATACATGTCTATACAATCTTGATATTCTGCGCGGCAAGCAGAGGATTCGAGATCGATGTTGGACGCCAGCAGCCCGCAACCACTCTACCGCCAAATCAAGCAGCGGATCATTGTCGGTATCGCCGGCGGCGCCTACCCCACCGCTTCGCGATTGCCGTCGGAAAACGAGCTGGTGCGCGAACTGGGTGTCTCGCGCATGACGGTGCATCGGGCCTTGCGCGAGTTGACACAGGAAGGCGTGCTGATTCGGGTTCCCGGCGTGGGGACGTTCGTCGGCGAGCCGAAACAGCATTCGTCTTTTCTTGAGGTGCGCGACATTCGCGAAGAAATCCGCGGGCGGGGCAACGAACATTGTGCCGAGGTTTTCGAACTAGAGGCAAAACCGGCGCCCAAAGAAGTTGCCGAAGCCTTTGGTGAAAAAGTCCGGATGGAGGTTTATCATTCGGTCATTCTGCATTTTGAGGATGACATGCCGTTGCAACTCGAGCGGCGCTTCGTGCGGCCGTCCTTTGCGCCCGACTATCTGGATCAGGATTTTGTGACTATCACGCCCTATGAATATCTGACCTCTTGCGGGCCGATAACCGAGGTCGAACACATCGTCGAGGCCGAGGTGCCGGACAAAACCACCGTGCGGCTGCTGAAACTCCAAGCGCATGAACCCGTGCTTAATCTGCATCGGCGCACCTGGATGGGGGAGGAAGTCGTGACCGTGAACGAGTTGCTGCATCCGGGCGGGCGCTTCAGCCTGGCTAGCCGATACCGTTATTCCAACTTGCCGAATTAAGAGGCCCCGGGGAGCATATGGCCGGAAATCGAAACAACGAGCGGATTGTCCGGGCGCCGAGGGGTACCGCACTGACCGCGAAAAGCTGGGCGACCGAAGCGCCCTTGCGCATGCTGATGAATAACCTCGACCCGGAAGTCGCCGAGAAACCCGGCGAGCTGATCGTCTATGGCGGGATTGGCCGGGCGGCGCGGAACTGGGAATGTTTCGACCGGATTGTCGCGGCGCTCAAAGAACTCGATGAAGACGAGACTTTGCTGGTGCAATCGGGCAAACCTGTTGGGGTCTTCAAAACCCACAGCGATGCGCCAAGAGTGCTGATCGCGAATTCGAACATCGTGCCGCACTGGGCGGATTGGGCGCATTTTCATGAGTTGGATCGTGCCGGGCTGATGATGTATGGGCAAATGACGGCGGGCTCGTGGATCTATATCGGCAGCCAGGGCATTGTTCAGGGCACTTATGAGACTTTTGTCGAGATCGGCCGGCGGCACTATCAAGGCGACCTGACGGGTAAATGGATACTTACCGGCGGACTGGGCGGGATGGGCGGGGCGCAGCCGCTGGCCGCGACCATGGCCGGGGCCTCGTTGCTGGCGGTTGAATGCCAGCCGAGCCGTATCGAATTTCGGCTGCGGTCCGGGTATCTGGATACCAGCGCGCAAAATCTCGACGCGGCCCTGGAAAAGATCGAAGCGGCGCATGCCGCCGGCAAGGCAATCTCCGTGGGTTTGCTTGGCAATGCGGCCGATGTGTTTCCAGAAATAGCGCGGCGCGCCGAAGCCGAGCCGCGTTGGCGCCCGGATGTGGTGACGGATCAGACCTCGGCCCATGATCCCTTGAACGGTTACCTGCCAAAGGGTTGGACCCTGGCGGAGTGGGAGCAGCGCCGGGCCGACGATCCGGACGGGACGGTGCTGGCGGCAAAAGGCTCGATGGTGATCCAGGTGCAGGCGATGCTGGCGCTGCATGGCATGGGCATTCCTACCCTCGACTACGGCAACAATATCCGGCAGATGGCGAAGGAGATGGGGGAAACCCATGCCTTCGATTTTCCGGGTTTCGTGCCGGCGTATATACGGCCGCTGTTCTGCCGGGGTATTGGGCCGTTCCGCTGGGCGGCGTTGTCGGGGGATGGAGAGGATATCTACCGCACCGACGCCAAGGTAAAAGAACTGATCCCGGACGATCCGCATTTGCATAACTGGCTCGATATGGCGCGGGAGCGGATTCAGTTCCAGGGCTTGCCGGCGAGAATTTGCTGGGTTGGGCTGGGCGAGCGTCATCGGTTGGGGCTGGCCTTCAACGAAATGGTGGCCAGCGGCGAGCTAAAGGCGCCGGTGGTGATCGGGCGGGATCATCTGGATTCCGGGTCCGTGGCCAGCCCGAACCGCGAAACCGAGGCGATGCGCGACGGCTCGGACGCGGTGTCCGACTGGCCGCTGCTGAACGCGCTGCTGAATTGTGCCAGCGGGGCGACCTGGGTCTCGATCCATCATGGCGGCGGGGTGGGTATCGGCTATTCTCAACATGCCGGGATGGTGATTCTGGCCGATGGTACAGAGGAAGCTGCGAAACGGATCGGCCGCGTGCTGTGGAACGATCCGGCCAGCGGCGTCATGCGCCATGCCGATGCCGGTTACGAAGACGCCATCGCTTGCGCGCGGGAAAAGCAGCTCAATCTGCCGATGCTGGGGTTTTAGAGAATGGGTGACGCCGGGCCGCTCAAGCCTGGGTCCGTCCCCCTTGCCGTTTGGCGGCAGGTGGCGGAAGGGGCCGGGTTCACGCTCGACCCGGCCTGCCGCCAGCCGGTGGAGGCCGCGGCCAAGGTTGTCGCCGACATCGTGGCACGCGGCGAGACCGTCTATGGCATCAATACGGGCTTTGGCCGGCTAGCGAAAACCAGCATATCGGCGGACCGGCTGGGGGCCTTGCAGCGCAATCTGGTGCTGAGTCATGCCGCCGGAACCGGTGGGGCGCTGGCGGAGTCAACCGTGCGGCTGATCCTGGCGCTGAAAGCGGCGTCGTTGGCGCAAGGCTATTCGGGGGTTGCCTGGACGACCATCGAGGCGTTGTTGGCGCTGGCGAAAGCGGAGGTCTATCCGGTCATTCCGGCCAAGGGGTCGGTGGGTGCCTCGGGGGATCTGGCGCCATTGGCCCATTTGGCGGCGGTGCTGATCGGTGTCGGCGAGGTCTCTCATAAAGGCGAGAGGCTGGACGCGAGGGAGGGGCTGAAACGGGCCGGGTTGGCGCCGCTGGTGCTGAGGCCGAAGGAAGGTCTGGCGCTGCTCAACGGAACGCAGGTCTCGACAGCGCTGGCCCTTGAAGGGTTGTTTGGGGCGGAGGACGGGTTTGCCGCCGCGACCGTCGCCGGGGCCCTATCGGTGGATGCGGTCAAAGGCTCCGACACGCCGTTTGATGCGCGCATTCACAAGGTGCGCGGACAGCCGGGCCAAGAGGAAATGGCAGCACTCTATCGCGATCTCCTGGCCGGCAGTCAGATCCGCGAGAGCCATCTCGACTGCGGGCGGGTGCAGGACCCCTACTCGCTGCGCTGTCAGCCGCAGGTGATGGGGGCTTGTCTGGACAATCTGCGTTATGCCGGGCGGGTGCTGGCGATCGAGGCCAATGCGGTGTCGGACAACCCGCTGGTCTTCGCCGATGACGGTGCCGTGCTCTCAGGGGGAAATTTTCACGGCGAGCCGGTGGCCATGGCGGCGGATATCATCGCGGTGGCGCTGGCCGAAGTCGGTGCCCTGTCGGAGCGGCGGATCGCGTTGCTGATGGACCCGGCGATGAGCGGGCTGCCGGCTTTTCTGGTGGAAGACGGCGGCCTCAATTCCGGCTTCATGATCGCGCAAGTGACGGCGGCGGCGTTGGCGTCGGAAAATAAGTCCCTCGCCCACCCGGCCAGTGTCGACTCCCTGCCGACCTCGGCCAATCAGGAAGACCATGTGTCCATGTCGACCTTCGCGGCGCGGCGGCTGGGGGAGATGGCGGATAACGTCGCGGGCATCGTCGCGGTGGAATTACTGGCGGCGGCACAAGGGATCGAGTTCCACGCTCCCATGGGCACGTCGCCGAAGCTGGGCGACGCGCATGGGGTGATCCGCAGCCGCGTCGCGTTCTATGACAAGGACCGCTATTGGGCGCGGGATTTGGCGGCGGCTAAGACGCTGGTGCGGGAGGGAGAGTTTCGGCGGTTCGTGGGGAGCGGGTTGCTGGCCGAGGCAGGAAGACTCTAGGTCGAATCCGAGCCCGCTATCATCAGCGATGACTTCTCCGCCTGGGTTCCGGCTGAATCGACAAAATCGGCCAGTCCGCCGCCGGTAAGTTTGTCCAAACGTTGAAACGTGAAGGCGCTCCCTTCCCTGCCTTCGAGATAACACATGACGGAGAACAAGGCGGCTTGATCGAGCATCCAACTGAGCGTCAGGGAACCGCCCAGCTTGGAGAAAATATAGCGCCGCATGAGTTGGAGAAAAGCCCGACAGTCCGGTGTCTTGGCGAAGTACATCAATGTCGCCTGATAGACCGATGCAGGTTCGGTCCTGCCAGTATCAAAACAGGCAAAATCAGCGGCCACAGTTTTCGAACTGAGTTGCTCAGCAAGACGGGAGATATCCTGAAGTACCAAGGCGTCTGCATCGAGCATCATGATGTTGCGATCATACGCCTCGATCAGCTTCGGCAGCACGATGAACCTGTTGCAGGCGTAATAGACGGAATTGCGCGCAAATGGCTCTCTCTCGAGGCTAAGTCCAAGGGTCATCGCCGGATAGCGCGCTTCGAGCGTGGCGAAGAGCCCAAGGCAATCTTGCTGGTCGCCGACGACATGAAAATGCAACTCCACCGCGCCGCAAGCCTGGTGGAGAGTTGATATCAGCGAGTCGGCAAATCTGTGGAAATAGAGATCGTTGAGGCAACAGGCAAAGAGAATCGCCGGTCCGCCTAATGGGACGCATTGCTGAAATTCCATTGCTGGGCAGGGTGTCTCGACGGGAATTGTCCCATCGTCCAATGCCGCCACATAACTCAGAGGTTCGACCAATGTACCTTGGCGGAAAATCAAGTTGAAGTTTTCGTCCCCTTGGAATATCGGCCGGTAGTAATGGAGTTTACTCATGACCTGCCGGCTAAACATGTGAAAGTGTTCCAGGGACTTCACATGATGTTTCGCGGCGATCAGGCTGACGCCGGCATAGTATGCCGCAACGGGAGAAACGACATGGTTCGGTGGAATGGAGCGATGCATCCGGCCAAGCACATCGTATGCGCCGCGTTCCACGAGGCCGACGCAAATGTATTGAAAATACAGCACTGGCGATTTGATGCCGTTGACCACACGCAGAAGGTCTTCCCAGTCGCCAGCAAGGGCGAGGCTCGTACCCAGCCAGAACCAGGCGGAAAGACCTGGCTGCTGCTGCGTGGCCGCCCAAAAAGCAGCAGTCGCATGGTTGAACTCACCGCTGGCGAGATGTGCCCGCCCTTGGTCGATTAGTTGCATTGCCGCTTCCAGCGATCCGCCAAGAAGGGGTCCGAGCATAGGTTCTGATGGTTAATGATTGCTTGCCGGCTCGAGGCTCAGGCTCCAGCGGGCCATTGGCGCCTTTGCTCTGAGCGGTTGTTTTGTCGTTGCGATCGTATTTTTGGGGAAATTATATTTTGGTGCGCCGAAGCAGGCTGACCTGAAAGACGGATCGGAATTCGAATGGTCAACAGGCAAAACATGAGCCTTGCTCAGCATGACGATTGATCTACCTGTCTGCGATCAACCGAAATGATCAGAAATCCAGTAGAGTTTTGGAAGATGCCCCGTCCGGGCCAGGCGCGTCAGTTATCCCGTAACAGTTATGGCATTTGAGATCATCAAAATGCGTTCGTTATACATTGGGAAACTGACAGGCTAATACCATCATGTGGTGCTCAAAGAGTGACCCCGGAGAGAACACTGCCTATCGCGTCCCAGCACAGGATCGAGCATCGCCTGAATCTTCAACAAAGTAACGTTTGGGAGTCACGTCCGACATCAGATCATCACCCGACGGTTTTTCGCGATCTGCTGCATGCTAACTTGTGGCCAAGGTCGGAAATTCGGCGCGGTACAAATCTTGTCAGCAAAATGGCTCAATTCGACCCTAAAGAGACATTCGGTGTCGCCGAGCGCGTTCGAAAACTGCATCGGTTGCTTTCATTCCTAAGCGGCGTGCGAGGGCGATTGCGGGTATATTTTCCGGCTCAATGAAAGCCTCTATCTCCGTTGCTCCATTGCCGCGCCGCCAGTCAATCGCAGCCTCGGACGCCTCGGTCATGATTCCCTGGCCCCAATGTCTGGGTAGCAGATGGTAAGCAATCTCCGTACAAGTCGTTAGCGAATTGAAGCCCACAGTGCCGGTGAATGCCTCGTCCGAGTCCAGCCAAAGGACGGCCCAACGAAAGCCCCACCCATCGGCTACCGCCCTCAGCCAGAAATCAATGATCAGATCGCTCTCGGTATGACCTACAACGGGCGTATCGATCACGTTTCCGTCGTAGTCCTTCACGGTGCCGGAGTATCTGCACACGTCGGCGTCCGCCCACAGATCGTACATCCCTTGTGAATGCTCCATTGAGATCGGCTCCATTTTTAGCCGTTCTGTCGTAAGTGTCGGGATCTTCAGCGTGGCTTCCATCATCCCCGGAGCCTAACATTTCGTATGTAATCCGTCCGCTCCTGTTAAGCCATGAGAGAACAAACGATTATTGGTGCCGCTAATAGTATTGTTGGCGAAGACGAGGTGGCCGACTGGTTCAAAGAAAATAGCGTTCCTCATGAGGCATAACGCCCCCAGCGATCAGAGCGTTACTCTGTTATCCAATCAAGCCGGCTAACGAGGTCACGGGCGATCTGCGTTGTTGGACGCCCGTCTGTGTCGATTGTAAAATCGGCCGGGGCTGTCTGCTGGAGCGATTCTGCTAGTTCGATAGCGCGGGCTTCGTGCCAGTCGCGCTCGAGGCCGTGCTCGCGGGTGCGGACCCGTGCGATCAATGTCGGGTCGTTGGCGCGTAGCTGGCATAGGTGCAGCTCGGCGTTCGGGAGCGCCTGTTGGATGTTTTGGAGATCGGCCTTTGTTTCGATAACGCGCGCGATGACTAGGTTGCGCGATCTGCCGGCGGTGCAATTGGCCCAGACGTCGCGCAGGTTTTGTAGTGCCAGTTTATCTCCGAAGCGGTCGTTTGGTGGGCGCGGGTAGGTCATCGTGAGGGTGTCGAGATCGATGAATGTATGAGGTATACCGGATCGCGAGAGCGATGCGCTGATTTCGTTTGCTACCGTTGTCTTGCCTACGCCTACCGGCCCACTGATTATCAAGGTGGGCGTTGGTTTCATTCCTCGAATTCGACTTTCCCGCGATAACAGCGGCCAACGCACGGATTGTGGCCGATGCGGTAGGCTAGTTCGGCGGGCTGGGTGATTTTGAAGAAGGCGATGTTGGCAAGGGCGCCGGGAGTGAGCGTGCCGTGCTCGGGCGCGGCGCCGAGGGCCTGGGCGGCGGCGGTGGTTATGCCGTTGATGGCTTCTTCCGGGGTGAGGCGGAAGAAGGTGCAGGCCATGGAGAGCATGAGCAGCAGGGAGGTGGTGGGGGAGGAGCCGGGGTTGCTGTCGGTGGAGACGGCCATGGCCACCTTGTGGCGGCGGAACAGGTCGATGGGGGGTTTTTGGTTTTCCCGCAGGAAGTAAAAGGCGCCTGGCAGCAGGACGGCGGCGGTGCCGTGGGCGGCCATGGCGCGGGCGCCGGACTCGTCGCAGAATTCGACATGGTCGGCGGAGAGGGCGTCGAACTCGGCGGCCAATGCCGCGCCGCCGCTGTTGGTGATCTGGTCGGCGTGGAGTTTAACCGGCAGGTCGTGGATGCGGGCGGCCTCGAACACGCGGCGGGTTTGGGCCGGGGTGAAACCGATGGTTTCGCAAAAGGCGTCGACGGCGTCGATGAGGCCCTCCGCAGCCAGGGTCGGCAGGATTTCGTTGCAGACGAGGTCGATATAATCGTCGGCCCGACCATCATATTCGGGGGGGATGGTGTGGGCGCCGAGGAAGGTGCGTCTGACATCGATGCGGGCGCGCTGGGCGGCTTTGCCGGCGGCGATGAGTTGTTTGCGCTCGGTCTCCAGGTTGAGGCCGTAACCGGATTTGATCTCGACAAGGGTGACACCTTCGCGGCGCAGTTCGGCCAACCGGTCGGCTGCGGTATCGATTAGCTCCTCCAGGGATGCCTCGCGGGTCATGGTGACGGTGGAGCGAATGCCGCCGCCTTGCCGGGCGATCTCTTCGTAACTTACGCCTTGCAGGCGTTTTTCGAATTCACCGGCGCGCATACCGCCATAGACGATGTGGGTGTGGCAATCGATCAAACCGGGAAGCGCCCAGGTGCCGCGGCCATCAATTGCCTCAATGTTGTGATAGTGTGCTGGCAATTGGTCGCGGGGGCCGAGCCAGGCGATCCTTTCGCCGTCGATGACGATGGCGGCGTCATGGATGGCGCCATAGGCTGACCCGTGGCTCGGGCTCATGGTCGCCGCGCTGATGTGGGTGATCAAATTGGGCATGGACGCTTTTCGAGGTGACTGTGGCTGGCTATATTAATAGGGTATTTTTCCTTTCCATCCAAATGGTTATCGCGCCGTGACCAACGCGCTTTATGGTTTTGTCGAGGGGCCGACGCCGCTGCTTATCAGCTCCCCCCACAGCGGCACCAGCATCCCGGCGGAGATCGCGCCGAAGCTGACGGAGTTGGGGCGGACGCTGGTTGATACGGATTGGCAGGTGGACACGCTTTACGCCCCCATCGCCGAGCGGCTGGGGGCGTCGATGATTTGCGCAAAGATGACGCGCTATGCGGCGGACCTCAACCGTAGTGCCGCTGACCAATCGCTGTATGCGGAGCGCAAAGTCTCGCGCGTGGTATCGCTGGAGAGTTTCGATGGGGAGGCGCTTTACCTGGATGGCGCGGCGCCGGACGAGGCAGAAATCGCGCGCCGTATCGAGGCCTATTGGCGGCCCTATCACGATAAACTCAGATCGACGCTCGACGCGATCCGGGCGCGGCATGGTTATGCATTGCTGTGGGATGCACATTCCATCCGCGAGCATGTGCCGGCGCTGGCGGCACAGGGTTTTCCGGTGCTGAATATCGGCACCGCGGACGGCGTGAGCTGCGACCCGAGCTTGCAAACAGGGGTGCATTCGGTGGCCGCGCAGCAAGAGCATTATTCGTTCGTGCTGAACGGGTTCTTCAAGGGCGGCTATATCACGCGAAATTACGGTGCGCCGAACAACCGGATCAGCGCGGTTCAGCTTGAGCTGCGCCAGGATTCCTACCTGGACCCGGCGTTCGAGAATGCGCTCAGCGATAAGTCCGCCGACGCCATGCGCGATTTGATCCTGCGCATGATGACGGCCTTTTGCGGCCGGGCGGCGGAGATTTGGGGGTGAAAACGCTGCTGGCGGAACGGGCGCTGCTGGCCGATGGGTGGCACGCACAAGTACGGATCGACATCGACGACGGGGGGGCGATCAGCGGACTCTCCGCCAATGAGACGGTCAGAGACCCGACTTGGGAGGTGATACACGGGGCGGTCGTGCCCGGCATGCCGAACCTGCATTCCCATGCGTTCCAACGGGCCATCGCGGGGATGACCGAGCATGGCTCGCCGGACAGGGCGGATAGTTTCTGGTCCTGGCGGGACAAGATGTATGAGGCGCTGACGCGGCTGGGGCCGGACGAGATGGCGGCGGTTGCCGCGCAGCTCTATCTGGAGATGCTGAAACGCGGTTTTACGACAGTGGGCGAGTTTCACTATGTCCATCACGATGCCAAGGGGCAGCCCTACGCCAACCGGGCCGAGTTGTCGCTGCGGGTGGTGCAGGCGGCGCGCCGGGTCGGCATAGGGATTTGTCATTTGCCGACGCTGTATTGCCATGGCGGTTTCGACGGGTTGCCGCTTGCCGGCGGGCAGTTGCGCTTTGCCAATAATGCGGAGGGGCTTCTCGAGATCCGCAGCCTAGTTGTCGCGGCGACGGGTGACGACAACCGGGTGAGTGTCGGCCTGGCACTGCATTCGCTGCGGGCCGTCGGCGGGGCGGAGATGGCGGCGGCAACGGATGGGGTGGGCGCTGACGTGCCGATTCACATTCATGTGGCGGAGCAGACCGGCGAAGTCGATGATTGTGTCGCCGCCTGGGGGGCGCGGCCGGTCGAGTATCTTTTGAGCCATGCGCAGGTGGACGGCCGTTGGTGCCTGGTCCACGCGACCCATGTTACGGCGGACGAGATCGCACAGATGGCCAAGAGCGGCGCGGTGGTGGGCCTGTGCCCGACGACCGAGGCCAATCTGGGCGACGGCTTTTTCCCGATGGAAGAATTCCTGGCGGCTGGCGGGCGGTTTGGCATTGGGTCGGACAGCCATATCAGTGTCGATCCCGGCGAGGAACTGCGCTGGCTGGAATATGAGCAGCGGCTGGCGCGGCGGCGGCGTAATGTGCTGGTCACCGCGTCGCGGCCCTCCGTGGGTCGCCATTTGTACGAAGCCGCCGCGCAAGGCGGGGGGGCCGTTCTGGGGCAACCGGTAGGCCGTATCGCCGTCGGTATGTTCGCGGATCTCGTGGTGCTGGATACCGAGGGCCCTGCCCTGGCCCATGTCAGCGACGAACATCTGTTGGACGTGGCGGTGTTTGCCAATCACGGCAACCCGGTGCGCGATGTTTATGTCAGTGGCCGCCAGGTTATTCGCGATGGCCGCCACGAACAGGAGGCGCAGATCGCGGTCGCCTACCGGGCGGCGGTGGCGCGTCTCAGAGGGGTAGGCCTTTCGGAATGCTCACCCCAACCATGTTCTTCTTTCTTCGTCACGGAGAAACGGATTGGAACAAAGAGCATCGGGCTCAGGGACGAACGAACTTGCCGCTGAACCGCAATGGTCTGGAACAGGCAAAGCGCGCCTGCGAATTCATGGGAAGACTCCAGATCGCTACGGTGTGTGCCAGCCCTTTGCGCCGCGCCTTGGATACGGCAATGATTCTTCAGAAATCGCTCGGGTGTGATCTTAGGGTGATCGAGACGCTTTCAGAATGCTCCTGGGGTGAGCAGGAAGGCGAGATCAAAGGACAATGGTTGGACGATTGGAAAGCCGGCGAAAGAAGTCCGGATGGCGCTGAACCGTACGACCAATTTATCCGGCGCGCCCTGGGTGGGATCAATGACGCTCTGGAACAGCCCGGGCCGGTGCTGATCGTCTCTCATGGCGGCGTCTATTTGGCAGTGCAAAAACACGCGGCTTTAGATCCCGCGTTCGATATACCCAATGCAATACCTGTTCGTCATGATCCACCAAGAGACGATTTCCCATGGTGGACGGCGACGGATTTGGGGACGCGTTAATAACAAATAGTATTGTTAGCGGGCGTGGCTGATGGACTCTCGATACATTTGTCGGAATACGGGCCTCGTTTGTTGCCATTGACCCGTCATCGCTTTCGCCGCAGCACTTTTATAGCCACCATCCGGCCTGGGGCGCAGGCGCACGAAAGGCGGCAGGCCATAACGCATCGCGATGCTGTTCGCCCATAGGCGCGCGGTTCGACCATTGCCGTTGGCGAAGGGATGAATTCGTATCCATTCGCCATGAACCCAGGCGCATAGATCGATGACCGCCGCCACGTCGTCGGCGCTCATGTCCTGTCCCGGCTCGATCAGATCGTCAAGGGCCGCCACTGTTTTTTGGAGTTTTTCTTCGAAGCGTTTTAGCCTTTCAGCGACATCGCCCGAGGCAACGCCGGGGTAACCAACAACAGTAACTTCGCAGCCCTCCAGGCCAGGCTCGCCACGGAATCCGCCAACATATTGCGGCCCTGGCGAGGCGAGCCCTTGCATCATTCTGCTTTGCCAGCCCCGTGCCTGTTCGACTGTCGGTGTTCGCCGCCGGCGCGCGTGTTTTAGAGAGTCGGAAAGCAGTTGGTGCAGATTGGCGCGAAGCTGTTTGCTGTCGCCGTCCCAGTCAA
>QIGO01000214.1 GCA_003230015.1 Alphaproteobacteria bacterium
CCGGCAAAGTGACAGCGCAGATTCTCCAGCACCAGATCGCCCATGGCCGCCCGCGTTTCATGGGTACCGCTGGCATGATGCGGCTGCAGCACCACATTGTCCGCGCTCAGCAACGCTTCGGGCACATTGGGCTCGTCCGCGAACACATCCAGGGCCGCACCCGCAATGGCCCCGCTTTGCAACGCCGCGACAAGGGCCGGCTCATCGACAATACTGCCCCGGGAGATATTCACCAGCAGCCCGCTCGGACCCAGCGCCTCGAGAACGGCGCCATCGACCATCTTGGCCGTCGTCGCGCTGCCACTAAGGCAAACCATCAGAATATCGGCGGCGGCGGCAAGCTCGGTCGCACTGCCATAGCTGGCATAATCCACATCCCCCTGGGCGACCAGGTCGTGGTAGGCGATATCCATCGCGAAACCCTCGGCCCGGGCCGCCACCGCCCGCCCGATCCGCCCCAGCCCCAGAATACCCAGGGTCTTCCCGGCCAAACTCGTGGTCAGAATGCCCAATTTGCCCTCTAGCCACCCGCCCGACCGCACATAGACATCGCCTTGCGGTATGCGCCGCGCCAGGGCCAACATCAGCGCCATCCCCATATCGGCGACATCGTTGGTCAGCACGCCGGGGGTATGGGTCACCCAGACCCCGCGTTCGCGCGCGAAATCGAGATCGACCTTATCCACTCCGACGCCAAAACAGGCAATAATCTCCAGAACCGGCAGCGCTTCGATCAAATCCCGGCCGGCGCCCAGGTCGCCCCGCGTCGCGATCCCGCGAATAATATTGGCCCGCTCAGCCAGGAACGCGCTCCGGTTCTCCGCCTGCCAAAGATTATGCAGCGAATATGACTGCTCGAGCGCGGCTCTGTCCCGCTCGGGATAGGGACCCACTAGCAGGATATCGGGTTTCGTCACGTTGGCTCTCCTCCAGTCTCGAACGGGCGATGGCGACGTCGAGTCCCATAGCTTAGGCGACCCGGCCAAGCCCGCGCCAGTAGGGCGGCAGGCGACTGACATCGTCCCACGCTTTCCGCTACATTTCCGCCATGCGCCCTCAAGCACTCGCCGCCTATGCGGCAATCGCCGCCCTTTTGCTTCTCGCTGCCGCCGCGGCGACCCAGACACGCTACGGCAGTTTTAACCCTTGCGACTGGCTGCGAATCGACGCCGGCCGCCAATCCGGCCTTGCCGACCCGATCGTTAGGGCCCGCATCAAGGCTCGGTTCCTGTTGCGTGGTGTATTAACGCCGGGGCCCGGCGATTGCCTGTCCGAATGGTGGCGCGTCCGGCGCAATGGATTGCCCGAGGAAGGCTCTAGGCGGTAGATGGCAGGCTTAGCTCCATCGCGTGCTGCTCATCGCACGCGCCGGGGCCGGCACCGCCGGAAGCCGTCCTGACGCGGATCTGCAGGGGTTGTGCCCGGGTCCAGCGCCCTTTTAGGCCGACCAGACGCGCTTTGAATAGGGTCACGCCCAGCACCCGGTAGATCCGCCAGATATCGATCGAAACGAAGCCGCGCTTTTTGTGCGCCCGCGCGGCCGATGCGTCACCTTTCGCGGTATGGCCGTGAACGAAACGGTAGCCGTCCTCGATCAACCGTCGGCTGGCGAAATTGATCAGATCTCCCACTATGCCTTGACCTCGGTACCTCGGGTCTACCAGCGAAAACACCGCCCACAGTTCGTCATCGTCCAGGTCGACGCAGATCCAAGGCATCACCGCAAACCGGTGTCGCCCGCGCTGGTAATTCTCGAATCCGACGACTTCGCCGCCGCGCAACGCCACGACGAAAAGATCGCCCCGCTCTATCCAACCCGCCAGATCGTCGCAGTATTTCTCAAAACGCCTTAGATCGCGCAGATCTTGTTCGTTCGCCCAGCGGACGATCTCATCGCCCTTGTAACCCGGCAGCGCGGTCAGGTCGTTTCTCGTGACATAGCCGCAATGGGCGCAAAACAGCCACTCGGGCGTGATATAGTTCAACACCCGAACCGAAGCGGCGCGCGCGCCCTCCTCGGCAAGTAAACATCTGAATTTGCGGAATATCTGCATGCCCCCCCGGATTCGGAACGCATTATTATAGCTGCCGGGCGTGCCTCATGATCTGCGCCGCAATGGGTAGTTCCTTTCCCCGCGCGCCAGAGGGGTAGGCACCGCCAAAATACCGTTGGAATGATCCCAGGAAACAGCGGCTGCCGATTTTCCGGCGGCATACACGGCGATCAAACAACCTGGTGTCTGGTTTTCATTCTGCGAGAATGGAGAAGACCCTAGGCGGGCGTTTTTGCCTGCTGCCAGGCATCCAGTTTGACTCTGGCTCCGTTCGTGCTGGGATCCATCGCCTCGTCATGGCCGGGCCGCTTTGCGGTCAGCTCGATAACATAGCCATTTGGGTCACGGAAATAGATCGAGTCGATAAAACCGTGGTCGACCACGCCGCGCGTCTCGATACCTTTGGCCTTGCCCTTTGCTATCATCGGTTCCAACACGTCATGATCCACCTCCAGCGCGATGTGCAGGTCGTAATCATGCTGTTCCTTGAATTCGAAGGGCGTGTCCGGCAGTTCGAAAAAGGCCAGATAGGAGCCGTTTCCCATTTCATAGAAAGTGTGCATTGCGTTCGTCTTGCGCCCGGTCTTGCTTTCCTTGATCTCTAGGACCCCCGCCAGCGGCAAACCTAGAAAATTCTCATAAAATTGCCGGGTTTCCTCGGAATCCCGGCAACGATAGGCGTTGTGGTGAAGTCCCTTGATCACTGAAGTCTCCGATTTCTTTGGGCCAATCCGGCAACCTGACTCGATCTAAGATAGTCCCAAAACCCGCCATGGCCAGGCTAGACAATGGGCTTGTTAGCGCCAGGCCGGCGCGGCACGACCGCGCGCCCTCACGAGGCGCCGCCGATCACCTGCGCCGCGATAATGCGGTGCAAAAAAAGCCAACCGGGCAGCAAAAAGTTCAGCCCTTGCAGCAAGGCGGTCAGCCCATCTCGGGTCCGAATCCAGTAACCACCCGCCCCGGACAAGGGGCTTTCTCTACCTGCGCGGACTCTATTCGCTGAACAGCGTCTTTTCCTGTTCGTCGATAATCTGTTTGGCCTTGCGGATGGAAAACGAGGCCGCGTCATCCTGGGCGCTGTGGGTATCGGCGCGCACGAAACGGTGCTCCTTTACCTCGCCCTCGACGGTTTTGCGGATAATCCCGGCGGTAACCCAGCTGCTTCCCTGCCGCTTTGGTTCCGCAATGATATCGAAACCCTTATAGCTTTCGCTTGCCGCCGTTTTTTCTTTCGTCGTCCCGCCGCCACCACCAAAGAATCCGGCAAGCCGCGCACCAAAACCTTTCTTGCCACCCTCATCCTCAGCCATTGGGTCTCCTATCCGCTATCCGGGCGGTGATATTAACGGCCCCGATGGGCAGATGCATAGTGTGTTTCCAGCAGCAGTGGACGCCGCTTTTCTGCCCGCAAACACAACAAAACCGGACCCCAGGGGCCGTACAAGGTCATGCTCGGGGCGCTTTCGGCCGTCGGGTATCTAGGCCGACTCCGCCACCCTGTTCAGCCCGGCAGCGGCCAATACCGCCGCCTGGGTTCGGTTGCGTACGCCCAGTGAACGCAGAATAGCGGTCATATGCACCCGTACGGTGTGCTCGGAAATCCCAATATCGAAGGCAATCTGGCGATTCGATTTGCCCTCGGCCAACAAGTCGAAAATCTCACGCTGCCGCTTGGTCAGTTTACGAACGGCTCCCGTCGATCCTGCGGGGCTTTCCAGATCTTGTATATAGGAGCGCTTCGGCTCATTGACGCCCCGGGCATTCTCCATGGCCAAAAGCGAGCGTGGTAGCCAGACCTCGCCGGCCAGCACACGCGACACCGCTTCCTTGATATCTTGTCCCGGCGTCGCCTTGGTCAGATAGCCCATGGCGCCATGCTGCACGGCGGTCAGCACATCTTCGCGCGAATCGCACACGGAGAATACGATGATCGGCACCGTCGGTGCCCTCTGGCACAGCCGGCTCAGTCCAGCGAAAGGCTCGCTGCCCGGCATTTTCAGGTCCAGAATAATAAGGTCGTATTCATTGCCGGCGTCGAGCGCCTCAACGGCATCTTCGACGCTGGCCACTCCCGAAAACTCCATCCCTGGCTGCTGCGCGAACAGATGGCTCAGTCCGGCGCGCACAACCCATTCATCGTCAACGCAAAGGATACGAGCTAGGCTCTGAGCCTCTAATAGATCCGTCATCACGAATTGTCCTAATCATTACCTACTGCAGGAACACTGCTAACACATTGGGCAGCATACGGCCTCATTTCAGAGGAACTAAACTATTCGGGTCGCAATAGTAAGCGCTCTACCACAGATCGAATATTGCATCACCTTGGCACAACCATACCGAGAGTGACACACCTGGTGTGAGCCCTCGGCCACCGCGCGGCGGCCGGGGGCGCACCGGTTCGATTAGCTGTTGACCGCGTCCTTAAGGGCTTTGCCAGCCTTGAATTTGGGCTGCCGGCTTGCCGCGATGGTAATGGCTTCGCCGGTGCGTGGATTGCGCCCGGAGCGTGCTGCTCGGTTGGCGACACTGAATGAGCCGAAACCCGCGATTTTGACCTCGTCCCCCGTTTTGAGAGCCTTGGAAATCACGTCAAAAATAGCGTCGACCGCACCGGTGGCGCCAGTAACGCTTTGGTCGCAGTCCCGAGCAACAGCCGCGACAAGATCGTTTTTATTCATGAGACTCCTCAATGGTCCAACTAAGGGGTAGTGCATTAGCGTGATTTGGTGCGTCGGGCCAGCATAAATCGTCGGCCAATGCTGGATTCCTGTCATCTGGCGCTTGCTTGCAACGTTATTGGCTTGGGGTTTATTCTTCCCAAGTCGCCACGCAGCGCCCTCCATCGCGCAGCGGAAGAATCTTATTGCGTATATCGATTTTCTTGGAGACGCCGATAAAGCCATGAAATCAGGGCTGAAAACCGTTGCTTCGACGGGATTAGGCGCGCTTGGCCACCCTATTGTCGCGTGTCTCGACCATGCCGGCATACCGGGCTTTGCGCTAATGGCTGGCGCGGCGCGCAATAAAGAGGGAGCGGGTAACCATATGGCGAAAATTCATTATCCGGCCCCAATCGTCGGTTTGGCGGGTCCCCGCACTTGGCCTGGTACCGAGCCGCCCTGCAAACCTAGACTAGAGAGTTAACCTATGCGCGACTTCCATCACCCTGGCCGTTCCACCGTTCACGCCGCCAACGGCATGGCGGCAAGCTCCCATCCGCTGGCCTCCCTTGCCGCCATAGACATCTTGCGCCGCGGCGGCAATGCCGTCGACGCGTCGGTCGCCGCCAGCGCCGTGCTTTGCGTCGTCGAGCCGGCTTCCACCGGCATCGGCGGCGACTGCTTCATGCTTTATGCACCGCACGGCGGCAATGACATCATTGCCCTGAACGGCTCCGGCCGCGCCCCGGCGGCGTTAACGGCCGAGCTTCTCCACGCCCAGGGCCACCGGGAGATGCCCCTGAGCGGCCCTCATTCCGTCACCATCCCCGGTGCCGTTGACGCTTGGTGCCGCATGTTGGCCGATCACGGCACTATGGCGATAGACGAAATACTCCAGGCCGCCATCGGCTACGCCGAGGATGGTTATGTGCTCGGCCCCCGCGTCGCCGCCGATCATGCCGGCGCCGCCGGCCGCCTCATCGATGACGTCGCCAAACGGATATTTTCCCCGCCGGGCCGCCCACCCCAACCCGGCGACATGCAGCATCAGCCGTTGCTGGCCCAGACCATGCGAACCATCGCCCGCGAGGGCAGGGACGGCTTTTACCGTGGCCAGGTCGCCGCTTCACTGGTCGAGCATCTGCAGAGCCATGGCGGCACCCACACGCGAGAAGACTTTGCCGCCCACACATCGGAATATGTCACCCCCATTCGCGCCGGCTATCGCGGTTATGAGGTCGTTCAGGTCCCCCCCAATGGCCAGGGCATTATCGCCCTGATCATGTTGCGGCTGCTCGAGGGCTACGACCTCGCCGGGCTCGATCCCACCGGCGCCGAGCGCACCCATTTGCAAGCCGAGGCCACGCGGCTGGCCTACCAGGCCCGTAATACCTATGTCGCCGATCAGGCCATGGTCGACGTCCCCGTGGACCGCCTGCTTTCCGATGCTTTTATTGAGCAGCAGCGCGCCCTCATCCAGCCCGGCCAAAGCGGCGGTACGGCCTGGTCGGGACGCGGCGTCCACAAGGATACCGTCTATTTGACGGTCGTCGACCGCGACCGCAACGCCTGTTCCCACATCAATTCCATATTCGGGTCCTTCGGGTCCGGCCTGATGTGCGCCAAAACCGGTGTCCTGCTGCAAAACCGTGGCGGCTGTTTCCGGCTTCAGCCCGGCCACCCCAACTGCGTCGGCCCCAACAAGCGGCCCATGCACACGATCATCCCGGGAATGCTGATGCATGACGGCCGCGTCGCCGCCAGCTACGGCGTCATGGGCGGCCAATACCAACCGGTCGGCCATACCCATCTCGTCTCCAATATCGTCGACTATGGTATGGACGTTCAGGCCGCCCTCGATTGCCCCCGCGCCTTCGCCATTGACGGCGAACTTTCTCTCGAGCGTGGTTACAGTCAGGCGGCAAGCCAAGCGTTGGCGGCCATGGGCCACAATATTTCGACCCCCGACAAGCCCCACGGCGGCGGTCAGGCCATTATCATCGATTGGCAGCGCGGTGCTCTTATCGGCGGCTCGGACCCGCGCAAGGATGGCTGCGCGCTGGGTTATTAGGGCGTGGCCACAGTGCCCAGCAGGGCCAGCACGACGGTCACGGTGACGACCGACAGCGCGGTCGTCAGCAGGATGACGCTTGAGGATCGGCGCACAAACACCTGATATCGTTGCGCTAATACAAAGACGAGCGCGCCGGTGGGCAAGGCCGACATGGTCACCGCGACCGCCGTCGAAAACCCGTCCAGATCGAAAACCATCGTCGCCAGCACCCATGTAACCGCCGGATGGACCAGCAGCTTGATGGCGCTGAGCACGAGAGTATCGGCGAATTTACCGTCCTTGCCCTGTTGCTGGGCCGCGAACAGCCCCAGCGCGAACAGGGCGCATGGCCCCGCCGCCGCGCCGAGCAAATCGAGAAACGTCGCCAATGCCCCGGGCACCGCAAGGCCGGAGACGGCAATACCACCCCCGATCACCACCGCCAGCACCAGCGGGTTGGTCGTCAATGTACGCGCGACACTGGCCAGGGGTCCGACCCCGCTTTGCCGCCGGTCAAGCTCGATCATCGCGGCGGCGACGCCGATTACCACGGAATTGATCACGGTCGCCATGATCGCCGGTACGGCCGCCGCCTGACCGAAGGCCGTAATCGCCAGGGGAATACCCACATAGCCGGTATTGGCGAAGGCGGCACTCACCGCCCGCACGCTCAGCACTGAAAGCCCGTCGCCATAGAGTGTTTTCGAGAGTATGACCGTCAGCGCGACAGTGATCGCGATGCCCGCTGCAACCGCACCCAGATAGGACCAATTGAAGATCTCGGCCAGCGGCGCCTTGGCGACCGAATGCAGCAATAGGGCGGGCAGGGCGAAATAATAGACAAAGCTGTTGAGCCCGTCCGTCGCTTCACTCCCCAGCACCCGCCAGCGGCCGGCACCGAAGCCAATCAGGATCAGGCCGAACACCGGCAAGGTAACGGAAAACAGCACCCCCATAACGGAGGTTTTATGCCCTCGGGCCCGTCAAGGCGAATATTGTCTTCCTATGGTTAGCATGGCTCCCGATCATGCCTAGGCGCCGCAACTGGCGCCGGCGCGATATCATCAAAGCCGCGGCCGGTGGCCTCGCCGCATGGGCGCTGCCTTCGAGCCTGTCGGCCCAGGCCGCACCCCTGACGCGCATCGCTTTTGGCGCCTGTGCCGAGCAGAACAAGCCGCAGCCCATCTGGACCCCGATCCTCGCCCAGCGCCCCGATCTATTCATCTTCCTCGGCGACAATATCTACGCCGACACCCGCGACCCCGATGTCATGGCCGCCAAATACCGCCAGCTCGGGGCCCAGCCGGGTTTTCAGCGCCTGCGCGGAGAAACCCCGATCCTCGCCACGTGGGACGATCATGACTACGGCGAAAACGACGCCGGCGCGGACTATCCGCTCAAGCGGATATCAAAAGAAATTTTCTTGGATTTCTTCGACGAACCGCCGGGCACCGAACGCCGCCGGCGCGAGGGCGGCATCTATATGGCTAAACTGTTTGGACCCCTTGGCCGGCGCGTACAAATCATTCTGCTCGACACCCGTTATGACCGCTCGCCCCTGCTGCGCGTCGACTGGCTGAGCGCCTTGGCCCGGCGCGCCCGCAGCATCGGCCCCTACCTGCCCGACCTCGCCGCCTCGGCCAGGATGTTGAGCGAACCCCAATGGCTATGGTTGGAAACTCAGCTTCGAATGCCCGCCGATGTCCGCATCCTGTGCAGCTCTACCCCGATGTTCATGGACTTAACCGCCTGGGAGAGTTGGGCCAACATGCCCGGCGAGCGCGCCCGGCTGCAACGCCTGATCGCCGCCACCGGCGCGGCTGGCCTGGTCGTCATCAGCGGCGACATTCACCGTGCCGAACTGTCTCGCAGCCCCACCCAAGCGCCCTATTTCTTATGGGAGCTTACCTCCAGCGGCCTGACCAAGAACACGCCCTATACAGCACCCAATGCGAACCGCGTCGGGGCGCCCTATCATGGCCGCAATTTCGGCATCATCGAAATCCAGTGGGATCGCCCCGATCCGGCGGTAATCCTGCGCGCCCACAGCGACACCGGCATGCCTGTCATCAGCAAGACCCTGGCCCTCAGCGATCTCCGCCCGGCGTGAGTGTGTTTGGGTAGGGCAGGGACGGGTCGGTTTTCACCGGTAAGATCTCGTAGTCAACTCGCGCAACTTCGCCATCGACTGTCAATTCGGCTCATTTGTTGGCGTCTCCTGCCCCGCACGGAGGGCTGCGCTCTAGGATTATGACAACCACAACCGCACGGCGCTCGGCCCATACCGAGGTGCCGCCTACCTAGGCGACACCTCCAAGCATGAGTCCTGTAACGCGCCTATTTCGTCAGAGAGTAGACCTCGCCGAGTTCTGGCTCGAGCAGCTTTGCCTCTATCCCTAGTGTCGCCATCGCCTCGCCAAGCTCGGCTGGGGTGCTTCCCGCCGCTGGTTCGAGTCGATTATGGTGCGGTATGACGGTTTTCAGGTTGGGGTTCTTCTCCGACAGCATCTGTGCCATTACCGCGACTTCGTCTGCGCGAAAACCGTTCGGCATATAGAGGATCGCGCCGTCCGGCTTGAACAACTCTCCCCACAGCACCATGTCCTGGGTCACGTCGGTACTGCCGCTGAAATACAGCGTGTAGCCATTCTCGAAAGTGATAAAGAACCCCAGCGCGGCCCCGCCCGCCGGCCCGTTGCCGTGGGCCGCGTTGACGATGCGAATGCGGATGCCATCCACCATAATCGTCGAGCCGGGCTGGACGCTTGTCAACTGTTCGGGCGGGATTTCGTCCTTAAAAGGACCGAAGTTGAGTTCGTGGGTCGCCACCACCATGGCACCGGTCGTGTTCGCGATCTCGACTGTCTGCCCAACCTCGTCGGGATGGCCGGCCGCCACCAGGATGATGTCCGCCTCCGCGATGTCGGCGAGTGTGGTCTTGCTGTCGGGGTTGGTTACCCAGGGATTCGTCAGAATGACTTTTCCGCTGGGCGAGGTGATGCGAAAGAACGACCAGGTCAGCCACTCGATCTTCACGTCGGACTCGGCCCAGGACGGAGCCGTGGGCATCAGGATCGCGATTGAAACCAGCGCGGCCAAGGCCCACGACGGCAAGAAACCTCGTTTGTTACATCCATGTCTGCGCATCTGCTTTTTTCTCCCGTCTGTCAGAACTATTTTTGTTAGTCCATCCGATCCATCTTGTTCTGCCGGTTCATCGAATGGCGATATTCAAACGACTTGCACAGCGATAACAGCAAGGATATGAAAAAGGAAGTAGTTACCTTTTTGTAATCGATAATTTTGGAAAAAATGACTCTCTCATGCCCGCCCGATTGTCCGGTTCAAAAAACCGCCCGGATCATTGACGGCAAATGGACGATCTTAATCCTGCGAGATTTGCTCAACGAGAAAATGCGGTTCTCCGAGCTTCAGAGGTCGTTGGCGGGCGTCAGCCCCAAAGTCTTGTCCGCCCGGCTAAAATTTCTCGAAAGCGAGGGGATCCTGACCCGCACGCTGTTCCCCTCCGTGCCGCCAAGGACAGAATATGAACTGACTCCTCTCGGCGAGAAGTTGCAGCATGTGATTTCCGCGATGGCCCAATTCGGCGACGAGATTTGATGTCGCCCCTCTCTCGGATGATGCCCGCTGCCAAGCTCTTAGCCTGAGTGATCTTTCCCTGGCGCGGGTGAATTTGGATAGAGCATTGCCGGATCGGTTTCCACAGGCAAGAATTCCAGCCAATCCGCGCCCTGCAGAGCGCGGTAGAAGCATGTCCTGCGCCCCGTATGGCACGCCACGCCGGTCTGCTCGACCACCAGCAGCAGCGTATCGCCATCGCAATCCAGGCGTATTTCGACGAGCTTTTGCACCTGTCCTGACGTCCCGCCCTTGTGCCACAGAGCATTGCGGGAACGCGACCAGTAATGCACCTCCCCGGTCCGCACGGTCTCCAGCAGCGCCTCCTGGTTCATGAATGCCATCATCAACACCTCGCCGGTGTCGCGCTGTTGGGCGATGGCCGGCACCAGCCCATCCGCGTCGAACGTCACGCAATCCAAAGCCTGCGCCGACGGGTCATTTGTCGCCATCTTTGCCCCCCTTTAGCCCGTGGCTGTCAGCCGGGCGAAGCCCGCCTCCAGATCGGCAATCAAATCGCCGGTATCCTCAAGCCCGATATGCAGGCGCAACAGCGGCCCCGGCGCCTCCCATTTTGTTGCGGTCCGCGAACCGGCCAGGTCAACAAGGGTCACCAGGGACTCGTACCCCCCCCAGCTATAGCCGATCCCGAACAACGCCAAATTATCGATCATCGCCGCCAGCGCCGGCCGCTCGAAGGGCTTGGCCAGCACCACCCCGAGCAATCCGCTGGCACCGAGGAAATCGCGCTTCCACAAGGCATGCCCCGGATCGTCTTCCAGGGCCGGATACAGCACCCGAGCCACTTCCGGGCGTGTTTGCAGCCAGCGGGCAACGACCATCGCATTTTCCTGATGCCGTTGCAGCCGCACCGACAGGGTCCGCAAGCCCCGCAGCGCCAGGAAAACATCGTCCGGCCCGGCACACTGCCCATACAGCGCGGCGTTCTTCTTCAGCGGCCCATAGGCCGCCGCCGTCGTCACGATTATCCCCAGCATCGCATCCGAATGGCCCAGTATGTATTTCGTGGCCGCGTGAACCGAGACATCGGCACCATGCTCGAAAGACTTAAAATACAACGGCGAGGCCCAGGTATTGTCATGGATCACCACCGCGCCGCGCGCGTGGGCGGCTTTGGCGATAGCCGGGATATCCTGCACCTCGAAGGTCGACGAACCGGGCGATTCCGTGAACACGACCTTTGTATTATCCCGCATCAGCTCGGCAATATCCGCCCCCACCAGCGGATCGTAATAGCTAACCTCGACCCCGATCCGATCCAAAGCCTTGTCGCAGAAAGCTCTTGTCGGTCCGTAGGCACTATCGACCATCAGCAGATGATCGCCATGACGAAGAAACGCCGTCAGCGCGGTCGCGATAGCCGCCACGCCGGAAGGCGCCACCTGCGCTTTCGCCCC
>QIGO01000215.1 GCA_003230015.1 Alphaproteobacteria bacterium
CGGCTTTCTGGGAGGCCCTGCGGACAATGGCCCAGGAACGGGGGCTTTCGGTCAATGAAATGATCGCCGCAGTGGATGGCGTGCGCCGCGGCAGCCTATCGAGCGCTTTACGCGTTGCCGTGCTGGAGCATTTCAGCGCCGGCCGCGATGGCACATTGAATTAACGAGTCAGGTTTTCAAGCAGACTCTTGAAGGGATCGAGCTTCAGCAGCGGCGGCTCCTCGGGTTCCGGCTCAGCTTGCGGGGGGACCGATTGTGGTTCGGGCTGGGCGGGATTCGCCGTTTGTGCCGGCTCGGGGGCTGCCGGCTGGGGCGCGGCCGGCTGGAGCAGGGGTGCGGCGACCGGCGTCTGGCTTGGCACCAGTTTACGCAAAGCATTTTCGGCGGCCTTGGTACATTGACGAGGCGCGCGTTGGGGGCGTCGAGCGTGCCCTTTTCCTCGAGCACAATGCCGGGGAAATCCGTGTATGCCGGGAATGTCACATCGGCGCCGATTTCGATGCGCCAGCGCGGCAGGTCGACAGTGCCGGAAAAATCGACGACAGCGCATTCGCTGCCAATTTTCTGTTTTGGCAAAGTGGCGACGCCCCGGGCAAGATCGAAACGGCCGACAAAATCATCGATGTCGGTTTCGCCGCCGTTGCCAGCCGCGAGCAGACCCAGAAAGCCGTCCAATCCGTTGAGGTTGCCGATTTGCTCGCTAATAAGGCACAGATCGGTGCCGTCCAACACGGCATCGGTGAAAGTGACCTCGCCGCTGCCGGCCAGGTTTGAGATCAATTCGAACTCACTACGGCCCAATGTGCTAATCGCCAGGTCGCTGGCCAGTGTTCCCGAACTGAGGTCGAGGGCAGCCACCGGAAATAACAATTCGAGCAACGCCGAGATAGCATTGCGAGCGTCTTGCCGGTTGCCGGCACGGGCAGCGGCAATCATCTGCGGCGCATCAACGCCGGCAACGGACAGAATCAGATTCAGTTCGGGCGGGTCGGCCGCGGCGACGTCGCCGGTCAAACTCAACGTGCCGCCGAACAAGGCGCCGGAAAAGCGGCGCAACTCAAGCTGACCACCATCGAGCCGCAAGAAGATTTCGGGATTGCCGATCGCGTAGCTGGCAATATTGAGGGCGGGCGCGGAGAGGTCAAACTCGGCATCGAAATTGTTCAGGAACGACAAATCGAAAGGCTGGCGCGACCAGCGCGCGCTATCGCGCGAGGGGACGGGGCCGGTGGGTGTTGCCTCATCGTCCAGAACGCCGGCGGCAACGGCGACCGGCGCCAGGAACCATTCGAGAACAATCTCGCTGGTGGATAGGGAAGCGGTGAGCCGCGGCCGCTGATCGGCGGGATAGGATAGATCGGCCTCGCCCTGCAAAGCGATCGGGCCGACCGCGCCATTCAATCCCGCCATTTTCAGCGATTCAGGATCGAATCTGAGCTCGGTGGACAGGCGGAAATCACCTAGTTCGGCGAGGGCGGGCTGGTAGTCGGGGCGGAAGGTGCGGGCCAAGGTGGTCAGGCTGGGATGGCGCAGCTCCATGGCAAGTTCGCCCGAGGCCCCGGTCAGCAGATCGGCCAAACTGCCCCGGAGGGTAAAGGAACCGTCGCCCAGGCGGGTCGAAAGATCGACTTCCGCGGCCTCAAGATCGCCGGAAATACTGCCAGTGAGAGCCAGCCGGCCAGGGTCGCCCGCGGTGGCCGGCAGATCGCTGAAGGTGGCGATCAAGGCATTGAAGCTGGGGTGGGCGGCATCGATGCTGATGGTGTAGCGAGGATTGCCGTCGAGGCCGGCAAGATTGCCTTTTACCTCGACCTCCCCGTCCGCGGCAAAAAGGCGGGCGTTGACGCGAAGTTCATCGAAGTCACCGTCGACGCTGCCCTCCAGCTTTGCCGCACGCAGAGGGAATGGCAAAGGCAGGCCGACGCCTTGCATAAGCCGAGATGCGTCACCGGCATCGACACTGAACTCCAAGTCGGCGGAGGGGCGCTGCCCGAGACCGGCAATGCGGCCACTGGCGCTGAAACCAGCGCCAGAGAAGTCAGCGATGGTCGCCCGGCGAAGATCGACCTCGCCGCCTTGCAGGGTGGCGTCAATGCCGATACCGCTGATTGGCGCGCCGTTGTAGGTCAAGCTGCCGACCTGGAGCTGAAGAATGGCGTCAAAGCGGTCAAGAATAGCCAAGGGGGCAAAAGCCGCAGCCGCCAACTCGCCGGGGCGCGGCTCCGGTTCTGCGCTTTCAGGGCCGGGTGTGGGGTCGCTCGAGGGTTCCACTTGGGCCTTGGGGCGCGGCAGATAGGCATCGAGATTGATCCGGTCGATGCTCAGCCCGATGCCAAAGCCCGGACGCCGACGCAGGGCCACGGCAACGCCGCCGCGCACGTTTGAGAGGTCGAGCTGCATGTCGATGCCGCTGACCGTCAATTCGTCGGGCGTCGCCCTGACCCTGGCGGCAAGCTCCAATTTACGCAGCCTGCCGGCGGGCACATCGCGGACGTCAAGGCGCAACCAGCTGAGCAGGGAGCGGAAATTGTCGGAGTTGGCCTCAAACTGCCCATCGAATACCGGCTTGCCATTTTCCGGCGCGACAAGTCCGAACAGGCTGACATCCGAGCTGCCCGGGAGCTGGGCGCTGGCCTGGTTCACCGTCAACACACCCTTGTCAAGCTCAGCGGACATCTGAATTTGGCGAACGATGCCACCGTTGAGAACCAAAGCATCGACCTTTGCTTCCAGGCTGGCACCAAATCCTTGGGGCAGAGAAAAGGCCGGTGGCGCGCCGCGACCCGGGATAAACGGCGTCGGCGACCGGGGCGCGGTCGTGTCGCCGGGCTGGGCACCCGATGCCGGCGCATCGGCCGCCAGTGGCGCCAGTAGGCGATCCAGATCAACCTGGCCGACATTGACCACAATGTCGAGGCGCGGCTGGCTATCAAAAGCCAGTTGGACAGCCCCTGTTGCACTGGCATCCCCAAGGCGTAGCGATATGTTGTTGAGAGCCAAGCTGGCACGCGAGATTGTCAGGTCGCCCTCTAGGGCCGCCGGTTGTTCGGCGAGGCCGGCGGCGGCGAAACCGTCGCCAAATATGGTCAACAAGGCGCCGGTATTGTCGCTGCTCAGCGCCAGGCTACCGTTAAGCCGTGCATCGTCGGGAAATCCGGACAGGACGCCCGAAAATTCCATCGCATCATTTTCGTCGCCGAGACCGACGACCATACTAACCGGCACGGCGCGTTCGGGGAGAAGACGACCGACCGCCAGCCGCATATTCAAAGGCAAATCGCGGGTTGTGAAACTACCCTCGGCGCGAAAGGGGCCGGCCAAGGAGCCGGCGACTATGGTGGCGTTTATGTTGGCGACATGTTCGACCAAACCGCTGGCCTGATCGCGATAAACAAGGGTGCCGTTACGAACCCGAATATCGTTGAATTTGACCTCGGGTATAGAAAAGCCGCCGGTGCGGCCAGAAGCCGGCCCGTTGGCGCCGGCTCGCCGGGCGGCGGGCATAAAGGACCAGTTGGTGCGGCCATCGGCAAGGCGCTCCAGCTCTATGCGGGGCTCGATCAACTCAACGGTGTCGACCTCGATCCGGCCTTGGGTCAGGGGACCTAGGGCAATCCTGATGCGGGCGGTGTCGAGCCGAATCATGTCGGGACCGGCCGCGCCTTCGATATTGCCGAGGCGGACACCGGAAGCCGACAGCCGTGGCGTCGGCAATATACTCAAAGACAAATCGCCGTCGATGGTCAGGCGGCGGCCCGTCGCCGCTTCGACTTGCGCCGCCAGCTGCCCCTTATAGGCGTTCCAATCGATAAAACTGGGCCCGACCACAACGACCGCCGCCAATGCGACCAAGACGACGATCAGCCCGATGAGGAATTTGCGCACCGATTCTCCAACTAATGTCGGCAAGCATGCCGCAGGTTTCAGCGCCCGGAAAACTGCGCTGAAACTAGTGGATCACCGTCTTGAGATCAAACGCAAGAGCCGACACGGGTCGGTGATTCAGCGTGAGGCGCAGTTGCCGACCCGTTAACCATTTTGGTGATTTGTCTGTGGCTCAAAATCGTGGTCCGCTGGTCACCATTATCAACCTGGGAGGATTGGCGATGAGACTCAAGTCGTGGCGGTGGATTGCTGTCGCCTTTGGGTTGGCGGTATTTGCAAGCGCCGGGTTGGCGCAAAATGCTCAACCGGAAAAATCAGCCGAGCGTCGCAGCCCCGAAGCGGTCGTCGCGGAACGTTTCATGGTGGCGGCCGCCAACCCGCTGGCCGTGGAGGCCGGCTATAACATCTTGAAAAACGGCGGCAGTGCCGCCGACGCTATGATCGCGGTGCAGTTGGTGCTCAATTTGGTGGAGCCGCAAAGTTCAGGCATCGGCGGCGGCGCTTTTCTTATCTATTACGACGCTGCATCGGGCCAGACGATTGCCTATGACGGGCGGGAGACGGCCCCGGCCGGCGCGACGCCAGAACTGTTTCTGGATGCCGCTGGCGAACCCCTCGGTTTCTGGGATGCCGTAGTGGGCGGCCGTTCGGTTGGCGTGCCGGGAACGGTGGCGCTGATGGAGGCGGTTCACAAGACCTATGGCAAGATGCCGTGGGGGGATCTTTTCGCGCCGGCCATTGCCTTGGCCGAAGAGGGGTTCGAGGTCTCGCCCCGCCTGGCCGGGATGCTGGTCGACGGGCGTGCCGAACGCCTGCGGACCTATGAGACGGCGCGCAACTATTTCTTTCCAAATGGGGAGGCCCTGCAAGCCGGCGATCTGCGACGCAACCAAGCTTTCGCGCAGACATTGCGCATGATCGCGGAAAAAGGCGCCAGTGCATTCTATACCGGTGCGCTGGCCGAGGACATCGCGGCCACCGTGCAAGGTGCGACAAATAATCCCGGGTCGCTCTCCACCGACGATCTGGCGGGCTATGTGGCGAAAATCAGGGAACCGGTGTGCCAGACCTATCGCGGGTATAATGTGTGCGGTATGGGCCCGCCAAGCTCGGGCGCGCTGACCGTGGGGCAGATCCTGGGCATGCTCGAACAATTCGATCTGCCGTCCATGGGACCGGACTCCGTCGATGCCTGGCATTTGTTCGCCGAAGCGTCGAAGCTCGCTTATGCGGATCGCGGGCTCTATATGGCCGACAGCGATTTTGTCGAGATGCCAACCAAAGGCCTGTTGGATAGCGCCTATTTAACAAGCCGGGCGCAATTGATCGCGGTGGACAGTGCGATGGAAACGCCGGCAGCGGCCGGCGAGCCGCCATGGCGGGAGACCCGCCTCTACGCGCCCGATGCCTCGATGGAACTGCCGGGAACGAGCCAAATCTCCATCGTCGACAGCGACGGCAACGCGGTCTCCATGACAACGACAATCGAGAGCGGCTTCGGGTCCAATCTGATGGTCGGCGGTTTCCTGCTCAACAACGAGTTGACCGACTTTTCGTTCCGGCCGGCGCGTGACGGCCTGGCGATCGCCAATCGCGTCGAGCCGGGCAAGCGGCCGCGCAGTTCCATGGCCCCGACCATCGCGTTCGATGCCGATGGCGGCCTGGCGCTGATCATCGGCTCACCGGGCGGCAGCCGCATTATCGAATATGTGGCGCAAACCATCATCGCCGTCCTCGACTGGGATATGGATATCCAGGCGGCGATCAATCTGGGTCACCTGACCAACCGAAACGGCGGCACCGACCTGGAGGCGGGTACCGAAATGGCGGGGCTCGAGGCAGCCCTCACCGCGCGTGGCCAGTCGGTCAAGGTGCGCGAACTCAATAGCGGGCTGCACGGTATCCAAATAACCGCGCAAGGCCTGGTGGGCGGGGCCGATCCAAGGCGGGAGGGCATTGCCAAAGGCGACTAATTTATGCCGCGCTCGTTCTTGATGCGGTCATAGGCGGCGTTGATCACCGCGAGCTTTTCGTTGGCAATGGCGACGAATTCCTCCGGCATGCCTTGAGCAATCAGGCTGTCGGGGTGGTTCTCGCGGACCAAACGGCGGTGAGCGGCTTTCAGTTCTTGATCGCCAATGTCCGGTGGCACGCCGATCACGGAGTAAGGGTCGCCGCCGGTAAGGCCAGACTCTTCGGCTTGTATGCGGCGGAACTCGGCGTCGGAGATGCCGAATATGCGGGCCACGCCCTGGAGATATGTGAGTTCCGCCTCGGCAATCTTGCCATCGGCCTTGGCGATGTGAAACAGACAGGCCAGCAACTCCCCAAGGACCGCCGGGTTATCGGCAAACATGCCGGCGACCTGGCGGGCGTAAGGCTCGTAACCCTCGGCATGGCGGCGGGCGAGGTTGAAGACGCGGGCGACATTCTTGACCTGATCGGGCGGGACCTGGAAAACCTCGCGGAAAGCGGCGATCTCATCTTCGGTGACCACGCCGTCGGCCTTGGCGAGCTTGGCGCCCAGGGCGATGACGGCGATGGTGAAGGCGATCTGCTTTTCCGGCCTAGTTTCGGCGGATGACGGGCGGCGGTCATAAACATGGCCGGCAACGCCACCCAACAGCGCGCCCAGAGGACCGCCGATGGCGAAACCAGCGGCACCGCCGATAATTTTGCCCCAGATACTCACAAGCCCATTCTCGCCCAAGGTGCTTAACGATTGCCACACTTTGCTTTCATTGTGGCGATAAGCAGGCAAGGAGACGATAAGTCATAAGAGCCAGCTACTCCGTCTTCGCGCATAACAAAATGGGTGGAAGACCTATGATCGTTCGAGGATGAACCGGGGTGTCTGGGGGATGACGGTTGGCCGAAGAAGTTTGCTTGGTTGCGCCCTTGGTGCCGCCGGTGTGGCGCTGATTGGTGTCACCAAAGGAAAAAGCAATACGGAACCCTTCCGAACGCCGACGGCGGCACGGGCGGTGGGGGCGCGCTACCTGGCTCATTATCCAGGGGAACGGCAAGCCGGATTGCTGCGCGAGGCTTTATTCGCCAACGGGCTGCCGACAGATCCGGCAGCCTTGCGGCGGCATATTGCCGCGCTGTGCCGGCGCGACTTCGCGGCCGGGGAAACGGTGGTCGTCGATGGCTGGATTCTCGCACGCAGCGAGGCGCGGGCCTGCGCGCTGGTGTCTTTGGGGGCATATCCCGCGTGATCGAGGATTTTCGCGAACGGGCCGACGGGGCCGACATTAGCTGCGATCTTTGTATCATCGGCGGCGGGGCGGCAGGGGTAACCATCGCCCAGGAATTTCTCGGCAGTCGTCTGTCGGTTTGCCTGCTGGAAAGCGGCGGGTTCGACTTCGAAGCGGAAACCCAGGCCCTCTATGAGGGCGAGGTGGCGGGGCTGGCCTACCCGGATCTGGACGTGCCGCGACTGCGCTATCTGGGCGGCTCGACAAATCATTGGAGCAGCCAGTGCGCGCCGTTGGATGCCCTGGACATGGCGCCGCGGCCCTGGGTCGCCGATAGCGGCTGGCCGCTGGAGCGGGCGATGCTGGAACCTTTCTACGACCGCGCCCACAGGGTTTGCGACCTGGGCGAGAATCTCTACGGCGACGCCCGGATCAAGGCCTTGGGCCTGACGCCGCCGGCGGTCGATCCGGCGAAATTGCGCAACTATGTCTGGCAGTACAGGACAACGGCGGGGCTGGGACATGCCCCCCTGCGTTTCGGCAGTTATTACCGCGAGCAACTGGAGGCCGCCGACAATTTGCGGGTGCTGCTGCACGCCAATGTAACGAGCATCGTCACCAATGAAGCCGCGAACCGGGTCGAGCATGTGGCGATCGCCGCCCTGGACGGGCCAACGGGGCGGGTCAGGCCCCGCCATGTGGTGCTGGCCTGCGGCGGGATCGAAAATGCCCGCGTCCTGCTGTTGTCGGACAAAATTGAGCCACAAGGACTCGGTAACCGGCATGACTTGGTGGGCCGGTATTTCATGGAGCATATCACCGGCTTTGGCGGCAGCATGGTGACGAGTGACAGCACGCCGCTACAGGAAAACTACAACTATCACGAGAACACCAAATTCTGGGTCGGCCTGGCCCTGAGCGAGGCGGTACAGGCGCAAGCGGGCGTGGGCAATTGCGCGGCATTGCTACAGTATATACCCAATGCCGATTCCGGGCTTGGCGCCCTGCGGCGCATGTGGGCGGATGCCAAGGAGGGCGAGATACCGGACAATCTGGGCCAGGAAATCCGGCGGGTGATAAGCGACATCGATGGTGCTGCGGTGGCGGTCTGGCAGCGGCTGTCGGGCGCCGCGCCACGGGTGGATAATCCGGCGGAGATCGTGCTGGATATCCGTGCCGAGCAAGTGCCGAACCCGGACAGCCGGGTGATGTTGGCCGCCGATGTGGATGCCCTGGGGCTGCGCCGCACGCGCCTGGATTGGCGCCTGGGGGATCAGGACCGGCGCAGCATGGCGGTGATGGGCAGGACCCTGGGAGAAGAATTCGGGCGGCTGGGCCTGGGCCGGGTGCGATTGGAAGACTGGTTGCTGGATCAGGGTGACGGCTGGACCAGCGAAGTGGTGGAAAGCTCTCACCATATGGGCACGACGCGGATGGCGACGGACCCCCGGCAAGGGGTTGTCGACAAGGATTGCCGGGTCCATGGGGTGGATAATCTGTTCGTGGCGGGAAGTTCGGTCTTTCCAGCCGGCGGCCATGTCAATCCGACCCTGACTATCGTCGCCCTGGCCCTGCGCCTGGCCGACCAGCTCAAGAACAGACTGGGACGCGCCTAGCAGGCTGGTGAAGAAGTCGTGACGGGCTCAAAATGATCCAATTCCCGCATCAATGCGTCGTACATTTGATCGCATATTCCCGATATGCGAACAAATGTACTCCTATTGCTGCGAAAATTGTCTTCATTTTGATTCCCGCCAGACTTCTTCACCAGCCTGCTATCCGGCGCGGTTTGACGCGGCGGTCCGGTTATGCGACGCCATCGCCATGGGCTACGAAAAATCCCGCGACGGTTATGTGATATCCGACGATCAAAGCCGGCTGGATCTGGATGCTATTCACGGCTTTCTTAAAGACGCCTACTGGTCGGAGGGCGTGCCGCGGGATGTGGTGGTGCTGGCGGTGCGACACTCGCTGGCCTTCGGGCTCTATGACCCGGAGGGCATTCTCGTGGGTTTCGGGCGCAGCGTCACCGACCGGGCGACTTTTGCCTATCTTGCCGACGTTTTCATACTGCCGGCGGCACGGGGCAAGGGGCTGGGCAGGTGGCTGGTGGCGGTGATGATGGATCATCCCGACCATGCCGGGCTACGGCATATGATATTGGCGACAAATGATGCTCATGGGCTCTACAAAAAGTTTGGTTTCCATGAGATTGCCGAGCCCACGCGTTACCTGCACAAGCTCGACTCTGAAATCTACAAGCGGACGTAACATATGGCGGATTTGGCCACGGGCGATAGCGGTCAATGGCAGTTCTGGATTGACCGGGGCGGTACCTTTACCGATGTGGTGGCGCGGCGGCCGGATGGCGGGCTGGCGACGGCAAAATTGCTGTCGGAGAATCCTGAACATTACGAGGATGCGGCTTTGCAGGGCATCCGTGCGCTGCTGGGGCTGGCCGAGGGCGAGGCGATCCCCGCCGGGCGTATCGATGCGGTGAAAATGGGCACGACCGTGGCCACCAATGCGCTGCTGGAGCGTGACGGTGAGCCAACACTGCTCGTGATCACGCGGGGATTTGGCGATGCCCTGCGTATCGCTTATCAGGCGCGGCCGAAACTGTTCGAGCGGAAAATCGTGCTGCCGGAGCTGCTCTATCAACAGGTGGTCGAAATCGACGAGCGGGTGACGGCCCATGGCGAGGTTTTGACGCCCCTGGACGTTGCGGCAGCGCGGCCGTTGCTGCAGGCGGCCTTTGACGCGGGCATTCGCTCGGTAGCCATCGTGTTTATGCATGGTTACCGCTATCCGGCTCATGAGCTCGCCGTAGGGGCGCTGGCGCAGGAGATCGGTTTTTCGCAGATTTCGCTGAGCCATGAGGTGAGCCCGCTGATCAAGCTGGTGGGGCGCGGCGATACGTCCGTTGTCGACGCCTATTTATCGCCGATTTTGCGGCGCTATGTGGATCGGGTGGCCGATGCCCTGGGGGGCGTGCGGCTGATGTTCATGCAGTCCAACGGCGGGCTCGTGGATGCGCATCAGTTCCAGGGCAAGGACGCCATTCTTTCGGGCCCGGCGGGGGGCATCGTCGGGGCGGTGGAAACCTGCGCGCGGGCGGGGTTCGAAAAGGTCATCACCTTCGATATGGGCGGCACGTCGACGGATGTGGCCCATTATGACGGGACGCTGGAGCGCAGCTTCGAGACGCTGGTGGCCGGGGTGCGCATGCGAGCACCGATGATGACCATTCATACCGTGGCGGCAGGCGGCGGGTCCATGTGCGTCTTCGACGGCGCGCGCTACCGGGCCGGCCCGGCATCCGCCGGGGCCAATCCGGGTCCGACCTGCTACCGCCGTGGCGGGCCGCTGACGGTGACCGATTGCAATGTCATGCTGGGCAAAGTGCAGCCGCAATTCTTCCCGCAAGTGTTCGGCCCGGAACAAGACCAAGCGCTGGACAAGGAAGCGGTGGCGGCGAAATTTGCGGCATTGGCGAAAGACATTGCCGAAGCGACGGGGGATCATCGCAGCCCGGTGGCGGTGGCCGCCGGGTTCCTGCGCATCGCGGTGGAGAACATGGCCAACGCGATCAAAAAAATCTCGGTGCAGCGGGGTTATGACGTTACCGAATATACCCTGTGCTGCTTTGGCGGCGCAGGCGGGCAACATGCCTGCCTGGTCGCCGACGCGCTGGGGATGACGCGAGTGTTTATTCACCCCCTGGCCGGGGTGCTGTCGGCCTATGGCATGGGTCTGGCCGATCTGCGGGTGATCCGCGAACGCTCGGTGGAACAGCGGCTCGACGGGGCGGCGCTGGATGACATGGTGCTGTTGCTCGATGAGCTGGCGGCGACAGCGGAAAAGGAACTTGCCGATCAGGGTGTCGGCGAGGACCGGATCACCGTGTTGCGGCGGCTGCATCTGAAATACGACGGCACGGATACGCCCATGGTGGTGGATTTTGGCCCCCTCGGCGACATGGTTAAGGCATTCGAGGCGATCTATCGGGAGCGCTACGGCTTTGTGATGCCGGGCAAGGCGCTGGTGATCGAAACGGCGGTCGCCGAAGTGGTGGGCGAAAGCGGCGACCGGATGGCCGAGACGGTGATGCCGGCCCGAGACGGCGGCGGCGACCCTACCCCGCGCGGTCATGTGCAGACTTTTATGGCCGATAAGAGCTGGGAAACGCCGGTATTCGACCGCACGGATCTGGCGCCGGGGGACCGTATCGACGGACCGGCGATTATTTGCGAGTCCGGGGCGACGACCATCGTCGAGCCGGGCTGGCAGGCGGAATTTTCGGCGATTGGCCATTTGGTGCTGACACGCACTGTGGCGATAGCGCGAATCGCCGCCATGGGTACGGATTGCGACCCGGTGATGCTGGAAGTCTTTAACAATCTGTTCATGTCGATTGCCGAGCAGATGGGATTCACCCTGCAAAACACCTCCTATTCGGTGAATATCAAGGAGCGGTTGGATTTCTCCTGCGCGGTGTTTGCCGGCGATGGCGGGCTGGTGGCCAACGCGCCCCATATGCCGGTGCATCTGGGCTCCATGGGGGAGAGTGTACGTGCGGTTATCGACCAGAATCGCGGCCGTATGCGTGCGGGCGACGTGTATGCGCTGAACGCGCCCTATGCCGGCGGCACCCATCTGCCCGATGTCACGGTAATCACGCCGGTTTTCGACGATGGGGGCAAGGAGATTCTGTTCTATGTGGGCAGCCGGGGCCACCATGCGGACATCGGGGGCACGACGCCGGGCTCGATGCCACCGGACAGCCAAACAGTGGAAGAAGAAGGGGTTTTGATCGACAATTTTAGACTTGTCGATGGCGGCAAGTTTCGTGAAGAAGCGTTGCGGGCCTTGCTGGCTTCGGGGCGCTATCCGGTGCGCAATGCCGACCAGAATGTCGCCGATCTGCGGGCGCAAATCGCGGCCAATG
>QIGO01000021.1 GCA_003230015.1 Alphaproteobacteria bacterium
GCTGAGTCGCCGGCACTTACCCGGATTAGCGACCGCCATATCGCTGCCTGCTGGCGCCAGGATGAGGCACCGGTCCTCCGGCAAAAGGCCGAGGAGGTGGCAACATGGCAGCGCTCGTAACGGTCGAGAACGTCCATAAACATTTTTCCGTCACCCGTGGATTTGCTGATTTCATGGCTGGCCGGCGCCGCTTCGTGCGCGCTGTTGACGGTATCGATTTCACCCTGAACGAGGGCGAAAGCGTTGGCCTCCTTGGGGAATCCGGGTGTGGCAAGACGACCATGGCCAGGCTTTTGCTTAGGCTTGAAAAACCCACCGATGGCATGATCACTTTCGAAGGCAGCGATATCGCCTCACTCGTTGGCGACGAACTGCGTGAATATCGCAAAAAGGCGCAGCTGGTTTTTCAAAACCCCTTCGAAGCACTGAACCCGCGTTTTACGATTTACCGCTCCCTGGTCGAGCCACTGCAAAACGCCGGCATTCCTCCCGAACTGCATGCCGAGCGTGTTGGTATCGCCGTGAACCGGGTTCACCTGCCCAATATCGATCAATATTACGATGCCTATCCCCATCAGCTGTCCGGTGGGCAGCTACAGCGCGTGGTGCTCGCCCGCGCTTTGATGCTGGAGCCAATTTTCCTGGTTGCTGATGAGCCGGTTTCCATGCTCGACGTCAGCGTTCGTGCGGGCATCCTCAATGTCCTGCGGGAGGTCCGCGACGGCATGGGCCTGACCGCCGTTTATATCTCCCACGACTTTGCTCTGGTCCGCTATGTCTGCGAGCGCACCATCGTCATGTATCTTGGCAAAATCGTCGAGGACGGGCCTACGGAAGAGGTTATCCGAGATCCCAGGCACCCTTATACACGGGCCTTGATTAAGGCCGTTCCAATACCCCATGTGGATCAGTCACATGATCCTTTGCCAATAGTTGGCGCTCTGGCCGATGCTCAAAACCCGCCGTCCGGCTGCCGGTTTCGTGACCGCTGTCCCTATGCCCATGATCGTTGTGCGGAGGAGGAGCCTCTTACCCGTGAGATCTCGGTCGCCCACAGGATCGCCTGCCATTTGGACGACCTTAACGATATTGTGGCCTGATCGTGCTGGACCAGATCAAAGCAGACAAGACGGGCATGGAATACACGATATCATCGGTTGACCGGGCGCTGGCTTTGCTTGAGGTGCTTGCCGAACATCCCAATGCCGGTGTGACGGCAATCGCTGAACTGACCGGCAACACCAAAAGCATGGTGTTTCGAGTTCTCTTCACTCTGGAACAACGCGGTTACGTCCGCAAGGATCCCGCGACCAGGACCTACGCGCTGGGTTACCGAACTCTCTACCTCGCGGACAAGGCGGGCAATCAAATCAGTCTCATTCGCGTTGCCCAGCCGCACATGGATCGGCTGTCGAAGCTGTGCAACGAAAACGTCCATCTGTTTGTTCGCGAGGGCACCGGCTGCATCTGCGTCGCCATCAGCGAGACGCCGCAGCAGTTGCGCCTGTCGGCGAGTATCGGCCAGCGCAGTATGCTCCACACCGGCGGCGCGCCGAAGACATTGCTGGCATTCGCGCCCGACGAAATACAGCAGGCGGTTCTTGACAGTGAATTGCCGGCCTATACGCCGGCCACCATCACCGATCCCGAAATATTGCGTAAACTGCTCCGAAAGATCCGTCGGGATGGCTTTCACGAATCCCGCAGCGATAAGGACGCAGGGGCTTTTTCCATCGCCGCACCGATCTGCGACTATTCCGGCGAGGTTATCGCAGCGCTGAGCATCGCCGGTCCGGAGTCGCGTCTGACCGCGGATTTTGCCAAGAAATGTCGCGCTATGGTGTTGGACTTCTCTGGCGCCATCGCCACCGAAATGGGCTGGGACAGTCCGATCCTGGCCAGCCGCTGAGGGACCGCTGCCTCTACCCGATGATAAACCCGTAACATACTGAAACAGAACACGATATTAGGCTTGATTTGCGGCAACATGCGCTTGCATTGCCGCGTCACTTGCTCTAACGTTTATTCGGAAAACGAAACAGCTTTTCACTAGCTGAAACGCTGCCGAATGTGCGGTCTCGCTTGGCCCGCCGACCGTCCGCATGCGGTAACCGTCGGCTAGCCATCTGGTCTGGAAACGCAAGGGGAGTGCAAACCATATGTCCGACATCGAACGCGCGATTTTGAATGATGTCACAGCGGATCTGCCATGGGACCTCGTCGAGACATTTGCCAAATTCCCGCGCTGGCGCGCGCAGGATGTGAACCAAGCCTGCGATATGATTACACAGCGTCTGGCCGCCGCCGGTGTGCCGGTCACCGTTCACGAGCCCGAGCTTTATTTGAGCATTCCCTACGAAGCATCGGTTACCGCCGCCGGGGTCACTTTTCCCGCCAAACCGCCAGCCTACAGTCGCAATACGCCAGCAGGATTGGAAGCTGAGCTTGTTTACGTCCCGGCGACATTCTCGAAAGGTGTCAGCAGCCTGTTCGATAACGCTGTAGCCGCCAACCCGGAGCAACTCGCCGGCAAGATTGTCATTTCCGAGGGCTTTTCATTCCCCGGCAAAATATTGGGATTCGAGCGTGCCGGCGCGGTTGGGGTCATCGCCGTCAACCCCGGCAAAAACGCCCATTGGGGCATCTGCACGTCGATCTGGGGCACACCGGACCTCGACGACCTGCCGCGCAAACCGACAATCACGGTTGTTGCGGTGAATAATCCCGATGGCTTGAAACTCATTGAGATGGCCGACAAGGGGCAAAAGGTAACCATTCGTACCAAGATGGAGGAAGGCTGGTTCTCCCAGAAGCTCCCCGTCGCCGAGATCAAGGGGACGGAAGAACCGGAGAAATTTATCCTGCTCCATGGCCATTATGATTCTTGGGATGTTGGTGTTGGCGACAACGCCACCGGTGACGCGACCATGCTCGAAATAGCACGGGTTTTGTGGAACAACAGGGACAAGCTCAAACGGTCGGTGAGAATCGCCTGGTGGCCAGGCCATTCTACGGGCCGTTATGCCGGCAGCACGTGGTTTGCCGATGCCTTCGCCATCGACCTCGATGAAAATTGCGTCGCCCAGATCGACTGCGACTCCCCTGGCTGTCGTTGGGCCACTCTCTTCAAGGACATCTCCTGGATGTCCGAGACCGAGAGTTTTGTCCAGGATGTTATCAAGGATGTAACCGGTCTCGACTCCCAGGGTGAGAGACCTCACCGCGCCGGTGATTATGCTTTCAATAATATCGGCCTCTCCAGTTTTTTCATGCTCAGCTCGACCATGCCGGACGAATTGCGTGAGGAAAAAGGCTATTACGCTGTCGGCGGCTGCGGCGGCAACATCGCCTGGCATACCGAGGATGATACTTTGGAGATCGCCGACCCCGAGATCATGGTCCGCGACATAAAAGTCTATCTCGGTACCGTCGTCCGCCTTGCCAACGCCGATGTGTTGCCCTTCGATTGGCGGGCCACGGCAAACGAGTTTCTTGGAACCATCGATAAATACCAGGATGCGGCCGGAGACCGCGCCGACCTCAGCGCCTCACGTGACGCCGTCGAGGCGCTTTCGGCGAGCCTTGAGAGTTTCTATGGCGCTATCAAGGCCGGCGGCATATCCGGTGCGAGTGCGAACGACGTTATCATGCGGCTGGCGCGCATTCTCGTGCCCATCAACTTTACCCGCGAGCCGCGATTCCGCCATGATCCGGCGATGCCGATCCCGGCATTGCCAACCCTGGCTGTGGCGACGGAACTCGACAAATACACGAACGGCACCCTTGGTTTTGCCCAGACACAGCTCATCCGGGGCCAGAACCGGGTGGTTGCGGCTGTGCGCGAAGCCCAGCGCATCGTTGAGCGCGCGCTTACCTAAGCGTGGGTCAGCGGCAAGCAGTGGGAGGTCGGGACTACAACGGCCGCCCACTGAGCGAACGGAAGGGATGAGCATGGCAGCGAGCCGCGATGGCGCACTCCGCCGGGCCGTGGACCATTTGGAGAGTGGTCGTTTCATGGCCGACCTGAGTCGCCGGGTTGCCATCCCCACCGAGAGTCAGGAGCCCCATCGGCTGCCCGATCTTTATCGCTATCTGACCGACGAAATCCGGCCCTGGCTCGCCCCGTTTGGTTATCAGTGTGAAATCTTCGACAACACTGTCGAGGGAGGCGGCCCATTCCTGGTCGCCCAACGTATTGAGGATCCGACCCGCCCCACCTTGCTAACCTATGGTCACGGCGACGTGGTTCGTGGTTTGCCGGAGCAGTGGCGCGACGGCCTCGATCCGTGGACCTTGACCCAGCGGGGCGACCGTTATTATGGCCGCGGTACGGCGGACAACAAGGCCCAGCACTCCATCGTCATGGCCGCGCTTAAGACGGTGTTCGAAGAGCGCGGCCATCATGGTTTCAACTCCAAGATTTTTATCGAGCTAAGCGAGGAAATCGGCTCGCCGGGCCTGGACAGATTCTGTCACGATCACAAGAAACTGCTCGCCGCCGACCTTTTGCTGGCTTCCGACGGCCCCCGCATGCGACCCGATCGTGCCGATATCAAACTCGGCAATCGCGGCGCCCTGTCCTTTGACCTTGTGGTTGACCTTCGCCAAGGCAGCCGCCATTCGGGCCATTGGGGCGGGGTGCTGGAGGACCCTGGCATTACGCTGGCACAGGCCATTTCGACCATTACCACGCCGAAAGGCAAGATTCTTATCGACGACTGGTTGCCCAGCGAGATCCCGCCGACGATCCGGGAGATGTTAGAGGATTGCCAAGTCGATCCGGGTCCCGATTTTCCACCCATTGATCCCGATTGGGGTGAACCCGGCCTTAGCCGGCCGGAGAAGATGTTCGCCTGGACCAGTTTCATTATTCTCGCCTTTGTCACTGGCCGGCCGGAAAACCCGGTGAATGCTGTGCAGCCCGATGCCAGCGCGCGCTGCCAACTGCGCTTTTCGGCCGATGTTGACTCGGCGAATTTTCTCCCCGCTTTACGCCGACACCTGGACGCGCGGGGCTTTCCGCAAGTCCAGATACGTGAGACCGACCATAGCTTTTTCCCCGCCTCGCGGACCGACCCGGAAAATCCGTGGGTACCATGGGCAGCGCGATCCTTGGAAGAAACCCAAGGACGTCGTCCTATTATCGTGCCCAATTCCGCCGGCGGTTTGCCCAGTGACATATTTGCCAGCAATCTCCATGTACCAACCCTTTGGGTGCCGCATTCCTACACCGGCTGCTGTCAGCACGGTCCCAACGAACATGTGCTTCACCATATTATGCGCGAAGGCCTGCAAATCATGACGGGTCTATTCTGGGATCTTGGCACCGATGGCGCACCGGCAACGAGCCTGTCATGACCCGGGCGCCATCATTCAATACCGATGAAATTCTCGCTGGCATCCGAAGCTGGGTCGAGGTTGAAACGCCGACCGATTGCCCCGAGGCCATCAATGGACTGATGGCAAAGATCGGTGCCGACTACACCGAGCTCGGCGCCGCCGTGGAGCGTATTCCAGGTCACGACGGTTATGGCGACCTCATGCGCGTGCGCACCCCATGGGGCGGTGACGGGCGGGGCGTTCTGGTGCTCAGCCATCTCGACACGGTTCATCCCATTGGCACGCTGGCAACCATGCCTTTCCGCATCGATGGCGATATCGCCTACGGTCCCGGTATATACGACATGAAAGGTGGCGCCTATTTGGGGTTTAACGCCTTTCGTGAATTGGTCCGTACCGGCCGCCAGACGCCACTGCCTGTAACCTTCCTATATGTGTCCGAAGAAGAAGTCGGCAGCCCCATATCCCGCGACCACATCGTCGCCGCCGCGGAACAGGCCCGCTATGTCCTGGTCACGGAGCCGGCCCGCGAAGGCGGCAAAATCGTTACCGCGCGCAAGGGTTCGGCACGCTTTGACATAACCGTCCATGGCAGGGCTTCCCATTCAGGCGCCAGGCACCAGGACGGGCGCAACGCGATCAAGGAGCTCGCCCGTCAGATCCTCGACCTTGAGGCGATGACGGACTACGACCTCGGACTGACGGTGAATGTCGGCATTATATCCGGTGGCACCCGCGCCAATGTTGTGCCGGCCCAGGCCCATGCCACGGTCGATATGCGGGTCCCCACGCCCGCGCTCGCCGAGGAGGCCATCGCCAGGGTGCACGCGATCAAGCCCTACGACCCTGATATTCGCATCGAAATCTCCGGTGGACTCAACCGCCCGGCCTACGAAAAAGGGCCGGAGATAGCCGCCTTGTTTGACCATGCCAAGGGTCTGGCCGCAGAGATCGGGTTCGAACTCCAGGATCTTAAGACCGGTGGCGGCAGCGATGGCAATTTGACGGCTCACCTTGCCCCCACGCTCGACGGCCTCGGCATCGACGGCAAGGGCGGTCATACCAACCACGAGCAGCTCTATATTTCGTCGATCGCCCCACGCGCCGAGATGATGTTCCGCCTGCTTGAAACCTTGAGTTAGGCAGGGCACGGCGCATGTCGCAACCATCTAGGTTCAGACTAGGCTGCGATATTGGTGGCACCTTCACCGATTTCATCTTGCTCGACCAGGAAACTGGCCGCTTCGAAATCGAGAAGGTGATGACCACAACCGACGATCCATCCCGCGCCGTCGACGACGGGATTGTCCTCCTCGCTGACCGTCGGCCGGAATTTCCGGCCGCCTGCGAAAACATCATTCACGGCACCACTTTGGTGATCAACGCGTTGATCGAGCGAAAAGGCGCCGCCACCGCCCTTGTCGCCACGCAAGGCTTTGCCGACTTGCTCGAAATGCGCAAGGAAATCCGCTACGATATCTACGACATTGCCGCCGTCTACCCGACCCCGCTGGTCCCCCGTGAACATCGTTTCGAACTCGACGAACGCGTAACCGCGGATGGCGAGGTATTGCGGCCGCTTGAAAACACCAGCCTGGGTACCACCCTGGCGAAATTACGCGCCGCCGGCATCGAATCTGTCGCCGTCGCTTTGTTGCATGCCTATGCCAATCCGGTCCATGAGCAGGAATTTGCCGCCGCCGCGGCCGTTGCCGCACCTGACCTGATCGTCACGCTCTCTTCCGATGTTCTGCCTGAGATCAAGGAATATGAACGCACAAGCACGACTGCCATAAACGCCTATGTCCGACCGCTCGTTGACCGTTATCTCGCCCGCCTCGAGGACCGGCTTCGCCAGCGTGGTTTCGATTGCGGGCTCTATCTCATGCTCTCCGGCGGCGGCATCATCGGCACCGCCGCTGCCCGGCGAGTCCCTGTTCGGTTAATTGAGTCCGGCCCCGTCGGCGGCGCCATCGCTGCCGGTCATATCGGCAAAATTGCCGGCGTCAGGGATGTCGTAGCTTTTGATATGGGCGGAACAACCGCCAAGGGCTGCCTTATCCGCGACGGTGATTTGCCTATCGCCACAAGTCTTGAGGTCGACCGCGTTCACCGTTTCAAGCGTGGCAGTGGCATGCCCGTCGGCGTGCCCGCTGTCGATTTGGTGGAGATTGGCGCCGGCGGCGGCAGTATCGCCAGCATCGACGGCCTTGGCCTCATTCAAGTTGGACCGCAAAGTGCCGGCGCCGAGCCAGGTCCCATTTGTTATGGCCTTGGCGGCACTTTACCCACTGTCACAGATGCCAATCTCGTGCTCGGCTACCTCGATCCAGACTATTTCCTCGGCGGCACCATGACCCTCGACGCCTCAGGCGCACGCCGAGGCATTGAGCGAGAGATCGGCGCCGCCATGCAACTCTCGGTCGAAGAAGCCGCCTGGGGCATCCGCGAGGTCGTGAACGAGAATATGGCTTCCGCATTCCGTATGTATGCAGCCGAAAGGGGCGGCGACCTCCCTGCCGCCACATTAGTCGCGTTCGGGGGCGCCGGCCCGCTTCATGCTGATGGTGTTGGCCGCAAACTTGGCATCGGAAAGATCATCGTGCCGCGCGCCGCCGGAGTCTTTTCGGCTCTGGGTTTCCTCGTGTCACCGGTCGCTTATGAGGTATCGCGCACCGCTGTTATGCGGCTCGGCACCGCCGCGGGACCGAAACTAGAGTCCCTGTATCGCGAACTCGAGGCAACGGCCGGCGAGGCAATTGCCGAGGCGACCTCGGGCCCGCAGATATCCTTCGAACGCATTGCCGAGATGAGTTACCTCGGCCAGGGCCATCAAATCCGTGTCGCCGTGCCAGCCGCGGCCGGCAGCGCCAATGGCGGCGCAGCGGTTGATACAGCGGCACTCGAAGCTGCCTTCGCCACCGACTATCGCCGCCAATATGGCTATGCCTACGACGACCTGGAGGCACAAATTGTCACGCTGCGCGTGTTGGCGACCGCGCAAGGCCATGCACCGGAAATTATCGTTCCCTTCGCCAACGCGGCGAGGGATGACTCTATAAAAACTGTCCGGCCCGCATACGACCCGATTGGCCGCCGGTTTACCGATCATGAGGTTCATGCGATGGACCGGCTTTGTGCCAATCAAAATATTACGGGTCCGGCGATTATTGAGGAACGTGAATCGACGTTAATCGTCGGCATCGGCGCTGTTGCTCGCGCCGATCCGCGCGGTTGGGTCGAGGTAACGCTAGGTGGAGAAATGTCGTGACAACTGGCGCATCGGCAACGAAAATTGACCCCATCACTTTTCAGATTGTCTGGGCGCGACTAATCAGCGTTGCCGACGAGATCGCTGCAACGCTGGTGAAGACGTCTTTTTCGCTCGTCGTTCGGGACAACCACGACTATGCCTGTGGCATCTATGATATTTCAGGCCGTATGCTGGCCCAGTCGCTGCAATGCACCCCCGGGCAGGCTGGCGCTACGCCGCGCGTTGTCGCGGCTATGCTGGAGCGATACCCTGCCCATCAGCTATCCCCTGGCGACGTAATCATTGCCAATGACCCATGGTTATGCGCAGGCCACGCCCCGGACGTATTTATCGCGGCGCCGGTTTTCCGCGCCGGAAAAATCGTTGGCGTTGTCTGTAACTCTGCCCATCACATCGATATGGGAGGCAGGCTCGGAGGCACCGACGCGCGCGAGGTCTATGAAGAAGGCCTGATAATTCCCATCACCAAACTCATGGTCGCAGGTCAGCCCAACGACGATTTGTTCCGCCTGCTGCGGCGCAATGTCCGGGCCGCGGACAAAGTGATCGGCGATTTGCGGGCGCAAATGGCCGCCAACCATGTCGGCGCCCGCGGCGTCGTACAGATGATGGACGAAACCGGCCTGGAATCCCTCGAAACCCTAGCTGACGAGATAATCCCGCGCACCGAAGCGGCCATGCGCGCCGCTATTGCCGAAATTCCCGACGGCGTCTACGCCCATTCCGTCGATCATGATGAACTCGACCCCGACGGCAAACCGATACGGCTTGTCGTCCGTATTGAAGTCGCGGGCGATAGAGTATCTCTGGATTACACCGGCACCTCGCCGCAGGTGCCAAAACCCATCAACGCCGTATTTAACATCACCCGCGCCTATTCGGTTTTTCCGTTCGTCGCCGCCCTTTGTCCGCGCCTGCCGATGAATGACGGGGTCTTTAACGCTGTCAGCCTCGTGGTTCCCCAGGGCACAGTGCTTAATCCGACATTTCCAGCTCCCGGGATGTTCCGCAGTCTCTTGTCCTATTACGTGGTCGAGCTGATTTACGGCGCCCTTGCCAAGGTTATTCCCGACAAAGTAATGGCGCCCAGCGGCACATACCCGTTGTGGATCCAGAAATTCGCCGGTCGGTTCGACGACGGACGCCCATTCGTCTCCCACTTCAACGCCCAAGGTGGTCATGGTGCGCGTCAGGATCGCGACGGCAACTCTGCTGTTGTCTTCCCCGGCAATATCGCCAGCACGTCGGTCGAGCTATTCGAGGTCGATGCGCCCATGTTGTGTGAGCGCAAGGCCTTCATCACCGATAGTGCCGGACCGGGCCGCTTTCGCGGCGGCCTTGGCCAGGAAATCGTCATTCGCAGCCTGGCGAAGCACCGCATCTCCGGGGCCGCGTCTGGCGGTCGTTTTCGTCATGGTGCCGTCGGCTTGGACGGTGGCAAAGAGGGTGGGCGCGGCCGCATCCAGTTCAACGATGGCGAGCCGTTCGCGCGCAGCAGTCAGGTTTTCTACGACCGCGGCGATTTTGTCCGCCTTTGCCAGCCTGGCGGTGGCGGTTTCGGCGATCCCTTAAGCCGCGATCCCGAGCATGTCTTGCGGGACGTGCGGCAAGGTGTGGTTTCCCTTGCCGGTGCCGCCGCCGACTACGGCGTGGCGATAGACCGCGACACGCTGCGGGTGAACGTCACGGAAACAGCCCGCTTACGCACCCGGAACGCTGCCGCGGCGGAGTAACGCCGGCGTCTGTCAACCCAACTTGCATTGGCCCGGCCAGAACTCGGACGCACTGGCACCGCCGTCCCCGAACCTTGATCGCTGGGTATTTGTCAGTCCATCCGCCATTGTAGAGGCAGTAAGTAGGGAAAATTCGTCGCCGGGTCGATCTCAACCTTCATGATCGGCCCCATGAAGTCGGCCCAGCGTTTGTTCACCGCGCAGTTGGCAAGATGCTCTTGGGCGGCTGCCAGATCGTCGGTTTCGAAATAGCCGAACAGATGCAGCCCGTGGCGGAAAATATTGTAGTTGCGCAGGCCCGCCGCGCGCAGGGTTTCTAGCATTTCCGGCCAGATTTCATCATGGCGTTTCTGGTATTCGGCCTCATAACCCGGCCGGACTTCCAGCACCCAAGCATAGTGGCTCATAATCCTTCTTCCCTCATCCTTGTTGGCCGGCGGCCCAGGCGCGAAACTTATCCCGCATCAAGATGGTTTCGCTCAACACGTCGTCGTAGAGGGTAGCCATATAGCCCTGATGCACATATTCGATCGATAGGGCGCCGGCATATCCGGCCTCCCGCAAAGTGCCGAACTGGGCTGCCATGTTGAGGGTCCCCTGGTCCGCCTTGGTTTGCAGCGCCCCCGGTCGCGCTTGGCGCAAATGAACATGTGCGGCGTGGGGCGCCAGCACGTCTATCTCGTCCTGGCGAAATCCGAGGCAGGCAAAATGCGCGTAATCGAGGGTCAGCTTCAGTCCGTCGACTCTTTCCAGCAGCTCCAGGGTAAGGGCGGGGGATTCCAGGTAGGAATGCACATGCGCTTCAATGGTCAGCTGGGTATCGAAATCCCTGGCAACATCCATCATGACGTTGAGGGCTTCGGCCGATTTCCCCATCGCGTCGCGTCGCGATTGCCCCGCATTGACCATGCCGGGGAGGATAAAAACCGTATCGATACTAGCCGCTGTACAGAAGGTCATGACCCGTTCCAGATCGGCCGCATTGCGGTCGATATCCTTTCCCGAGGCAAGGTTACGCTCACTCAAATTACCGCCGAACAAATGATAATAACTTGGCATGGCGATATCCAACTGGCGGACACTCTCAGCCACCGCATTTGGATCGGCCAGGAGTTGAACCTTGTCCAGTGAGGATCGGTAGAACAGGCCCAAATCCAGGGAATTGATCCCTAGTATTTTTGCAATGCCCACCGCTTCATGCAGCGTGCATTGTGGCATCGACCAGCTGGTCAGAGAAAGTTTCATC
>QIGO01000121.1 GCA_003230015.1 Alphaproteobacteria bacterium
TGAGCATCCCACTCCCTCACACCTTGCGTATGGGGCGTAGGCCGACGGCATTGCACCGCCGGCCTACATTCATATTAGCGCGAAAGGTCGATCGTCGCTGCCGCGTTAACGATGACCTGGCTTGATCCTGTACCGGCGTTTACGCCGATGCCATTACTGTTGATACCAGACATATTTTGGAACGTATCTTTGCCATACTGTACGCCCTGGAAATTACCACCATGGTTGTGTCCACCATTGACGCCGGACGCATTGTTTCGGTCATTATCATTCAAGAGGACGACGCCTATAACGTAAGCGTAGGCTTTCGGCTGATCTTGCTCGAGGTTAAGATCCTCTCCACCGCGACTGAGATCGATCGTCGCTGCCGCATTAACGATGACCTGGCTTGATCCTGTGCCGGCATTTACGCCGATGCCATTACTGTTGATACCAGCCATATACTCAAACGTGTCTTCGCCATACTCTACGCCCTGGAAGTTTCCGCCACCGTTTTCACCGCCATTGGCGCCGGACGCTGTATTACCGCTATTCGAGTTCGAAAGCGCGACAAGGCTAACGGAAGCATGGGGGGCACCATTCGCCAAGGCACTACCGGAGGTCGCAACGACAAATCCCGCGGCCGCAAGACCTGCGATGAGATATTTATTCATATTTATCTTCTCCTTATTCTGCGGAGCCTTACGTGAAGGCCCGGAGCAGTCGTTTGAACACGGCCACCACGTATGACGTCCCACGCCACAGTAATCACCGTCGCTTTGCTCCGGCTGGTGCCTCTCCGAGAGACGCAACCTTTTGCCGCCGGGCAATCATCTATAAGCAAAAGACGTGCCAAGTCGGATGCAGCGGTATAAGTGTTTGATTTAGTGGAGAAAAGAAAATGAAGAACCAAGCTCAGTGGCTCTCGAACCACTCGCTGTAACCGGATCGTAACATCGGTAACCGGCGTAACACCCCGCTAGCTTACCCAAGAAACCGAAATAATTGCGGGTTATCAGGGCGTTAAAGGCCAAAGCTCGCTACAAAGGTGCATTCCCCCGCATTAAAGGAGCCTGTCTCAAGGATGTTACATAAAAGCGCACACCGCGATGTGCTGATCACGCCAAGGGACAGCACACCGCTACCTCTTCAACGATGCCGGAACGCGGTCTGTTGTTATTGAGCGGTTGAGACGATGATTGCGGTATTACCCACGACGCCGCCGGAACCCTGGCCCTGCTGTCTTTTCAAGTCGTCCCAAAGAATCACACTGAGCCGTTGCTGCGGCCCTGTACCCAAAGACGGTGAGGTATCGACTCCCAATCCCCGGAAGTCTCTAAGTACATCGTCCGATAGCGCAGCGGTATCCGATGAGAAAGGCGAGTTGACCCCCCGAGTAAGAACGTCACTCGCGGCGGCCCTATCCAGCCCATAAGCACTCACCGCGATGAAGAACACCGCACCAATAGTTATCGGTGAACGCCAATAGTTACGACATATCTTCCGTAAAAGCATCCGAGACCCTCGCGATCCCAATGATGTCCGACTTCATAAAGAATTACAGGTGCAAGGGAGCAACAGTCAACAAAAAAATGCACTAACCCGTCGATTGAATAAAATCCACGTCTTCGACCGGCTGATACGCCCCTATCATGTGCTTCTGCATCAAACGATAGAGGTGCACGCGTGATATCCCAAGCTCGGTCGCGGCAAGTTGCACGCTGCGCCCCGCCCGGTCCAGTGCTTCGCGCACGAGCTTTGCTTCCAGTTCTATCCGCGCCTGGGATAGGGTCGGTAATTTGCCTTCCACGACCCGCGATGCTTCCACGAAACCAAGATCGGCAGCCGAGATCCACTGGCTTTCCGCGATAACGACCGCGCGCCTGACGGCACTGATCAGCTCGCGGATGTTACCCGCCCAATCATGTCTGCGCATCGACTTTAGCGCACCCTCTCGGAAGCCCTTGATCGGTATTTTCAACTCCTTCGAAAACTTGAACAGAAAGAACTTTGCGACCAATTCAATATCGTCGCCGCGCTCGCGCAGTGGCGGCAGGTGTATCTTCAATACATTCAGGCGGTAATAGAGATCGTCACGAAAGCGGTGTTTCTTGCGTGCCTGTACGAGATCGACATTAGTCGCGGCGATAACACGCGCCCGCACCCCTATCTCTTGACTCCCGCCAACCCGAACGATAGTGCCTTCTTGGAGAAAACGGAGTAGATTACCTTGCAGATCCAGGGGCAAGTCGCCGATTTCGTCGAGAAAGCAGGTGCCGCCCATAGCCGACTCTAACCGGCCGATATTCCGACGGTGAGCTCCGGTGAAGGCGCCTTTTTCATGCCCGAATAACTCAGCGTGAATAAGAGTTTCCGGTAGGCCCGCGCAATTGATAGCGACGAACGGCCCGTCCTTGTATGCCGAGCGTTCATGTATCGCGCGCGCGACAAGCTCTTTGCCTGTCCCGCTCTCGCCCGTAATCAGAACCGGAACATCGACCTCGGAAAACTTTCGAATAGCCCTGTAGACAGAAGAAATGGCCGGACTTGTGCCAACCATATAAGGCTCGTCCAATACTGGCTCATCAATCGCCGCTGAACTCACCAAACCGGTTACGCCAAATAGCTGCCCGAGAGAAAAGATCAGATTCCCGCTTGGCACCGGTATTGTGTGGAAGTCGTAGACGGTGCCGATTTTGGCCAGATTAGCGAGCGCCGGGCACTGCGCCGTATCGGAATCGACCACGGCGACGAACCGCATAGAGGTAGGTAAGTCGCTCAGTAACTCGATTTCGGAAAGCTGCTCGGGCGCCGGTTGACCGACAATCTTTAGCACGCCAACCGCTATATCATGCTGCGCCAGAATATGGCGGGCCTCGCCCAAATCGCGACAATAATGCGTGCGAAAATTGGCTTCCGCTAGGGAGTGCAGATCAGCTTCCCAGGCCTCGCTTCGACTGTAATCGAGAAAAAGAATGGGTCTCGCAGAGGCACTTTTAGCATCTTTCGCGGTCGTTGTAAGCGACACGCAACCCTCCCTAAGTTGCTAAATCGAGCAGGCCCAAAAAAACAGCTGGGTCAAACCATGTCTCGTCACGAATCGTAACGGGTACCCCCGGCTTGAAGCCAAAATGCTACAGGGAGATTGCGGATCGAGACAAGAGAGTATGACGGGGCTACCACCGAATAATCGCCGTCCGCGCGAAATAGACATCGTGGCAGATGAATCGACTCGTAGTCCCTAAGTGCCATCGTCGTGGCAAGCAAGAGACTAAGTACATGACCCCCTCCCGCCCTTAACCAAACATTAGTCCTGTGGACGCACTATTTCCGCCTATTCGATCTTAGTAGACGGGACAGGTCCGTGCGCGACGAGAGATCCTCTTTTGCAGCCGGTAAGCCAGATCTGGAAAGTGATGTATTTGACGGGGCCCGGCCTCGTTCAGGTCGTCGAACAGCCAGGCTAGTCCTCATATCGTCCGCCATCTTGGCCGCGCTCGCGGGGGCCGGTTGGTATGGTGTGCAATGGGGTCTGGCAAGCTGCGAGCGGGGCAACTGCCGGATTGCCTTGAAAATCGCCGCACCTGTGGCCTATCTCGGCGGTGTCGATGCCCAGCGCTTGCTTGCCGGCATTTACGCCGATGGCCGCGGCGTTTCCCAGGACTACGGTCAGGCCGTCGAATGGTATCTTCGCGCTGCCGAGCGCGGCGACTCCCAGGCCCAATTCGCTCTTGGCCATTTTTTCGACCAGGGCCTGGGCGTTGAGCGGGATTATGCCCGTGCCGTATATTGGTACCGCCAGGCCGCCGAGCAGGGCCTCGCGGATGCGCAATTCAACCTCGCTGTCATGTACACCGAGGGGTCCGGTGTCGCTCAGGATTTCACCCTCGCCGTATCATGGTACCGCAAGGCCGCCGAACAGGGTCTGGCCCAGGCACAGGCCAATCTAGGCGTCATGCTCGACGGCGGCATGGGCATCAAGCAAGACCTCTCCGCCGCCGCCATGTGGTATCAGCGCGCGGCTGAACAAGGCGTCGCCGAGGCCCAGACCAACCTCGCCACCCTTTATCAGGAAGGGCGCGGCCTGTCTCGCGACGCGTCCCAGGCCGCAATCTGGCACCGCCGCGCCGCCGATCAGGGCATTGCCCGCGCCCAATATGCCCTCGGCCTGCTCTATGAACGCGGCCAGGGCGTGCCCCAGGACGACGCGGCCGCCGCCTCGTGGTATCGCCAGGCCGCCGACCAGGGCATCGTCGAAGCACAATACAAGCTGGCGGTAATGTACGAGGAAGGCGTCGGCGTGCCCCAGGATACGGGCAAGGCCGTCGCCTGGTACCGCCGCGCCGCCGATCAGGATCACGGCGAGGCCCAGCTCGCCCTCGGCGCTGCCTATGAAGACGGCCTTGGCGTGCCCAAGAGCGCCGACAAGGCGGCAGCTTGGTATCAACGTGCGGCCGATAACGGCAACCCGGACGCCCAATTCCGCCTCGCCCGGCTTCTTGACGCCGCCGGCACCGGCCGCCGCGACGCTTCGGCTGTCGCCGACTGGTACCGTCAATCCGCGCAAGCGGGAAATATCGAGGCCCAGTTTGCTTTGGCCCAATTATTCGCCACCGGCAACGGCGTAGAGCAGGACAAGGCGCAAGCCGTGCAATGGTATGAACGTGCCGCAGAAGCCGGCAATGTTCTTGCCCAACTATCTCTTGCCCAGGCCCTATCCCAAGGCGACGGAGTTACCCAAGACCCGGTTCAGGCGCTCAATTGGTATGAACGCGCCGCCCAGCAGGGCAATCTCGACGCTCAGTTGGCGCTGGCTCGGGCATACTTACGCGGGCGCGGTACCGAGCGCGATGACGAACAGGCGTCCATTTGGTTCAAAAAGGCCGCCGCCGCTGGCGATATACGGGCCCAGCGCGAATTGGCCGAGCTCTTGGCCGCCGGCCGCATCGGCGGCGAGCGCGATCCTGTGCTCGCATCCCTGTGGTATCGCCGCGCCGCCGCCCAGGGCGATCCTGACGCCCAATTCCAACTCGCGGGTCTTTATGCGTCCGGAACCGGCGTAACCCAGGACACCCAGCTCGCCGAACAATGGTACCGCAAGGCCGCCGAAGCCGAGCAGATGGATGCCCAGCACGCTCTTGCCACCTTGCTTTATGCGCGTGAAACCGCAAGCGACCGTGAAGCTGCCGAGGCTTGGTACCGCCGCGCTGCACAATTGGGCCAGGTCGATGCCCAGCTTTTCCTGGCATCCTTATATGAACGTGGTGAAGGGGAAATTCCGGCGAACATTGCCGAGGCCTCGGCATGGTACCGCCAAGCCGCCGAGCAAGGTGTGGCCCTTGCACAATGGAAGATGGGGAATTTCAGCGAACAAGGCAAAGCGCTGCCCAAGGATCTAGCCGCGGCGGCCGATTGGTACCTGCGGGCCGCCGAACAAGGCTTCGGCGATGCCCAGCTCCGGCTTGCCAATCTCCTCCGCCGTGGCATCGCCGGTGAAACGGACGACGCCGGCGCCACCAAATGGTATCGCGAGGCGGCCGGGCAGGGTGTCGCGCAAGCACAGTTCCGCCTCGGCCAATTCTTCGAGAATGGCCGCGCCGGCACCGCCGATGCCGCCGCCGCCGCCAAATGGTATCGCCTCGCCGCCGAGCAGGATGTCGTCAATTCGCAACTTGCTTTGGCAGCACTCTATCGCGACGGCAAGGGCGTCAAGCGTGATCTGGCAAAAGCGGCTCAATGGTTCCGCCGCGCCGGCGAACAGGGCGTGGCCTCGGCGCAACTGGAGCTGGGCTCAATGTATGCCCAGGGACGTGGCGTCGATCAAAGCTATGAGCGTGCCATTGATTGGTATCGGCGCGCGGCGGAGCAAGGTGTTGCCGAGGCACAGGCCCGCGTCGGCATCGCCTATGTCGTCGGCGAGGGCGTCAGCCCGGACGATGCCGAAGCCGTCAAATGGTACCGGCTGGCCGCTGAGCAAGGGCATGCCAAGGCCCAGTCCAATCTCGGCGTCATGTACGAGCTTGGCCGCGGCGTCGATAAGGACCTGATCGTTGCGGCGAAGTGGTATCAGCAGGCCGCCGAGCAGGGCATCGTCGACGCCCAGTATAACCTCGGCAACCTGTACGCCGAGGGCCAGGGCGTCGAGCTAAATCCCCAGCAGGCCCTGAAATGGTTTCGCCAAGCCGCCGAAAGCGGCCTTGCCGATGCCCAATACAATCTCGGCAGCATGTATGCCAACGGCGACGGTGTGGCCGAGAGTTACCCCAAGGCCCATTTCTGGTTCGGTCTAGCCGCCCGGCAGGGCGACGAGGACGCGGCCCAAAGCCGCGAGATCATCCTCCGCCGCATGACCCCCGAGCAAGTCCAGGAGGCCGAGCGCCTCTTGCGCCAGTTCGAGGCCCGCCAAGGCTGATCACGGCGCGCTATACCGCGGCCAAATATGGATTATCCAGAACCCTCGTCCTGGTTGCCGGTTCAGCGGCCACGCTTCTGGCCGGGTGATCCAGGATATGCGCCACGAAAACTTGGTCCACCCACAATGCCCGGGTAAATATCCGCCTTTTTCGCAGGAAGTTGTATGGCGTGATTCGGCGAAGATGGGGTTCTTGATTGAATTCGTTGACCGCAAGCAACTCGCCGCAAAAGGCATTATGCTCACGAAACTGGATATCGTCGACATACATCAGCGTCGTTGGCAAATAGAGCGAAGGATCCTCGGCCGCCAAAAGGCGTAGCGCATCCTTTGTGCTTGAATAATAATCGAGATCGATGGAGACAAATCCGATAGGGGCCGGATTGGATTGCAGAAACTCCGGCACCGTTGCGGCCACCTCACCTAACAATATCCGTGCGTTGGCGGGCAGGCGGCGTCGCAACTGACCGCTATCCTGCAGTGGGAAGTCCCCCTCGGCGTATAAATCAGGATGGTCGCGATAGTCGACCGGTGGCGGCATACCGGCCCCGGTGTCAAAACCGACGACGTCGAACTCAACCCCGGTTTCCCGGGTGACCCGTTCCGCGATACGGCAGATATTCATCAGCCCCGTGCCGTTGGCGACGCCGAACTCAACAGCGGTGAGGCGCGGAATTCCCCGTTTCACGGCGATGTCCGCCGCCTCGAGCAGGCAAAATGCATGCTGCTGGCGAACGACCAAATCGAAAGCGACTTTCGTTCGAAAGGAGCAGCGAGATGGCATTGAGATGCAGCGGTTCGCACAACCGCTCGACCGCAATGCGCCGAAGTATTCTTCCTTCAGTCAGCCGCCGCAGAATAAAGTTGGCCACCACACGCCTCCCAGGATTACATGCCGCTATTAGTACGTGCCGGGTAGCCGCCTGCCTTGTGAGAAATCTAGGACAACTGGACTGTTGCGGCGGCTTGAGCCGCCCTGCGCCATATTGTTCCCCTTCGCCCGCTTGGTTTAGGATGCGCGCCTGATCCCAGGATATGGAGCGCGCAAGTTATGAAACCGCAGGCAAAGCGGAAGCTCGGCAGTTCGCCGCTAATGGTGTCGCAACTTGGTTTTGGCGGCGCCCCGTTGGGGGATCTGTACAACAATCTTACCGAAGCGGATGCCGCCGCCACGATCCGCGCCGCCCATGAGGCCGGCCTCAACCTGTTCGATACCGCGCCATTTTATGGCTACGGCCTCAGCGAGCATCGTTTTGGCCATACCTTGCGCCAGTTTCCCCGCGACAGTTTCGTTTTGTCTACGAAGGTAGGCCGCCGCCTCGAACCCAGGGCGCCGCAAGACATCGACCGCGGCCAATGGGCCGGCGGGCTCGATTTCCAGCCCGTATTTGACTACACCTATGACGGCATTATGCGCGAGGCCGAACATTCCTTGATGCGCCTCGGCATGGGTCGGATCGACATCCTGCTGATCCATGACGTTGACACCTGGACCCACGGCACGGCGGACAAGACCGACAGTTATTTCCGCGAGGTGATGGAAGGCGGCTACCGCGCCATGGATCGGCTGCGCGGCGATGGCACGGTCAAGGCCATTGGCGTCGGCATTAACGAGGCCGATATGTGCGCCCGCTTTGCCCAGGCCGGTGACTTCGATTGCATCCTACTGGCTGGCCGCTACACATTGCTCGAGCAGGGCGCCCTCGACACTTTCTTGCCTCTATGCGGCGAAAGGAACATCGGCATCATGCTCGGTGGCCCCTTCAACTCCGGCATTCTCGCCACCGGCCCCCGCCCTGGCGCCAAATACGACTATGCCGACGCGCCGCCGGAAATTCTTGACCGGGTCGGCCGCATTCAAGCAGTTTGCCAGCGCCATCATGTGCCCCTGGCCGCCGCCGCGATCCAGTTCCCTCTTGGCCATCCGAGTGTTTCCAGCGTTATCCCGGGTACGGTGTCCGCCGCCGAGGTGCTTGCCAATGTCGAACTAATGGCCAACCGGATTCCTCCGGACCTGTGGGCCGAATTGAAACAAGAGGGCCTGGTGCGCGAGGACGCGCCGGTCCCGTCAGCGGAGGCTGTATAATGACAGGCCGGCTGGCGGGAAAGTCCGCTGTCGTGACGGCGGCGGCACAGGGTATCGGCCGGGCGACCGCACTCGCTTTTGCCGCCGAGGGCGCGCGGGTATGGGCGACCGATATCAACGAGACGGCCCTGGCCGAACTCACCGGGGAAAACATCCAGACCGCGCGCTTGGATGTCCTCGACGCCGGGGCGATCGTTGAATTTGCCGCGGCCCGGGGGGCTGTCGACGTGCTCTTCAACTGCGCCGGATACGTGCACCACGGCACCATTTTGGATTGCGACGAGGCTGACTGGGATTTTTCCAACGAACTCAACGTCCGGTCTTGTTATCGAATGATCCGCGCCTTCCTGCCGGCCATGCTCGACGCCGGCGGCGGCAGCATCGTCAATATCGCCTCGGTCGCGGGCAGTATTCGCGGTATCCCCAACCGTTTTGTCTATGGCGCGACGAAGGCCGCTGTGATCGGTCTCACCAAATCGATCGCGGCGGACTTTATCCGCCAGGGCATCCGCTGCAACGCCATCTGCCCTGGCACGGTTCAATCGCCCTCGCTGGACGAACGCATCAACGCCTTCGATGACCCGGTCGCGGCGCGCCAGGCATTTATCGCCCGCCAGCCCATGGGCCGGGTTGGCGATCCCGAAGAGATTGCCGCCCTCGCGGTCTACCTTGCCTCCGACGAATCCTCTTATACCACCGGCGTTGCCCATTTGATCGACGGCGGCCTGACCAATTAGGCGGGTCATCAAGGCTCCCGTTTCCTGAGGCATCGATGAAGCAGAAACACCGCTCCCGCATTACCACCGACGGCCTCGACCGCACCCCGCACCGCGCCTTCCTTCGCGGCATGGGCTTGGACGACGCGGCCATCGCACGGCCCTTTATTGGCGTGGCGACCACGGCCGGCGAAATGACCCCTTGCAACATGGGCCTGGCCGAACAGGCCGCCTCGGCCAAGATCGGTGTCGAGGCTGCGGGGGGCACGCCCCGGGAATTCACCACCATCTCCGTCTCCGACGGTCTTTCCATGAATCACGCGGGCATGAAATTTTCCCTCATTTCCCGTGAGATCATCGCCGACAGTGTCGAGACCGTTGTCCGCGCCCACGCCTATGACGGCTTGGTTTGTTTTGCCGCCTGCGACAAGACTCTTCCCGGTATGATGATGGCCATGGCGCGGCTCAACGTGCCGGCGGTCTTTACCTATGGCGGCAGCGCGCTGCCGGGCCGTTTTCGCGGCCGGGACGTCACCGTGCTCGATTCCTATGAGGGCGTTGGCGCGGTAATGACCGGCGACATGACCCTGGATGATCTGGCCGAGCTTGAGCGCGCCTGCCTGCCCACCATCGGCGCCTGCGCCGGCCAGTTCACGGCCAACACCATGGCCATGGTATCGGAGGCCATGGGTTTGGCTCTGCCGGGTTCGGCTATGCTGCCTGCCGTCTATGCCCAGCGCCAGGCGGTCGCCCGGCTGGCCGGCGAGACGGTCATGGCGCTGTTACAGAATAGCGGCCCGCTGCCCCGCGATATCATCACCCGGGCGAGCCTGGAGAATGCCTGCGCCATTGTCGCCGCCACCGGCGGCTCCACCAATGCCGGCTTGCATTTGCCCGCCATCGCCCACGAAGTCGGGCTGTCCTTCACCCTCGACCATGTCGCCGAGATTTTCGCGCGCACCCCCCATATCGCCGATCTCAAGCCCGGCGGCCGATTTGTCGCCAAGGATGTCTTCGACATTGGCGGCGTCCAGGTTGTCATTAAGGCGCTGCTCGATGCCGGCCACCTCCATGGCGATTGCGTCACGGTGACGGGCCGCACTCTGGCGGAAAACGCCGCCGGCGCCCCGGATCCCGACGGCACAATTGTGCGCTCTGTGTCCAACGCCATTTCCCCCACCGGCGGCGTCGTCGTGCTGCGCGGCAATCTATGCCCCGATGGCGCGCTGCTGAAAGTCGCCGGCCTCAATTCCCTGACATTCGAGGGACCGGCTCTGGTATTTGAAAACGAAGAAGCCTGCATGCGCGTCGTCCAGGATCGCAGCTACCAACCCGGCTCCGTCATCGTCATCCGCAACGAGGGCCCCAAAGGCGGCCCCGGCATGCGCGAGATGTTGGGCGTCACCGCGTTGATCTATGGCCAGGGCATGGGGGAGAAGGTAGCTCTTTTAACCGACGGCCGTTTCTCCGGCGCCACCCGGGGCATGTGCATTGGTTATGCCTCGCCCGAAGCCGCGGTCGGTGGCCCCATAGGTTTACTCCGCGATGGCGACCCCATCCGCATCGACGCCGCCGCCGCGACCATAACTGTCGATGTGTCCCACAAGGAACTGGCCGCCCGCGCCGCCGCGGGCCAAAATACGACCCGCCCGCCATTGGCCGGCACCTTGGAAAAATACGCCGCCCTGGTTGGCCCGGCCAATTTGGGTGCTGTGACCCATAGCGGCAATGTCGTCTGGGAGAGAGACGAGCAGTTATGAGCGAACGGAAACCCGCCCTCGGCTATATTGGCATGGGCCTCATGGGCCGGCCCATGACCGAGCGCCTGCTCGCCGCCGGTTACCGAGTGATGGTCTGGAACCGCACCGCCGCGAAACTGGCGCCGGTACTCGAACGCGGCGCGGTCGCGGTGGCATCGCCGGCAGCGGTGACCCGCATTTCCGATATTGTTTTCGACTGTGTCACCGATACCGCCGCCCAGGAGGCGGTTGTATTCGGCCCCGATGGCATTCGCCAAGGCGCGGCCGCCGATAAGTTATTTGTCGATTTCTCCAGCATCCGCCCCGACGCCACCCGTGATATGGCCGCCCGCCTGCGCGCCGAGACCGGCATGGGCTGGATCGATGCGCCTGTATCCGGCGGCGTCGTCGGCGCCGAAGCCGGATCGCTGGCCATCATGTGTGGTGGCAGGGTTGCCGACGTCGAGCGGGTTCGCCCCGTGGTCATGAACCTCTGTCAACGTCTCACCCATATGGGTGACATCGGTGCCGGCCAGACCACCAAGCTTTGTAACCAGGTCATCACCGGCTGCACCATGGCCGTCGTTGCCGAGGCGGTGAATCTGGCCCGGCGCTCCGGCGTCGACGCGGCGATGTTGACCGAGGCGCTTGCCGGCGGCTGGGCCGATTCAAAAATCCTGCAGACTTTTGTGCCGCGCATGACCGGGCGCGATTTCGACCCGCCGCTTGGCGCCATACACACGATCCTCAAGGATATGGACTCCGCCACCGGCCTGGGCCGGGAGTACCAGGCTGCCCTGCCCATGACCGCCACCGCTGCCGAGCTCGTGCGGCTTTACGGCGGGCGCGGCCATATGGACGACTGCGCCACGTCCTTCACCCGAATTTATGACAAAAGCCGCCTGCCCGATGATTGAGTCCGTTAGGCCGTAGCATCCAGCAGACGCCCGCTCATCTCTGCCGCCGTCCGCAACACTTGCGCATTGGCCTTGTAGGCGATCTCGGCTTGTTTCAGCTCAACGATATTGGCCACCAGATCCACATTCGCCCGGCCCACCAAACCCTCGTTATTAGCGTCGGGATGTGACGGATTATATTCGTTGATAAAGGCTGGCGAGACCGGTTTGGCCGTGACCTGCGGCCCGCCGATGCCACCCGTCTGAACCGCCCGGGTCGGCACGAATCCATTGTATGTGGCGTCACCAATGGCACGGGTCGTGCCTATATTGGCGATATTATCGGCGGCGATCGCCACCCGCACGGATGCCGCGCGCAGTCCCCCCACCGCACTGTTGAATGCCGTAATCATGGCGCCGATTATCGGGCCGAGGCGGGCTGGATTCAACACATATTATCAACGGCTTAGGCTGAATGTAAGGCAAAATCCCAGGGAATTTTCGCCAAAACCGCGCGGCTTGCATGTTAACCTCGCGCCGGGCAAGCAAAGGAGCGTGTTACCGTGGCCGACACCACTGCCGAACGGACCCCGCGAACGTCGAAGATTCTGCGGCGGCGTGTTCGCAATCCGGTAACCATACGCGGCCTCCGGCTCGTCACCGGCGTCATATTGATGCTTTTTGTCGTCAGCCATTTTCTCAACCATTCTCTTGGCCTTATTTCTCTTGAGACCATGGAATCCGGCCGCGCCGTCTTTCTTGCGCTTTGGCGAAATACGCTGGCGACCACGCTTCTCATGGGGTCCATTATCATCCACATGGTTTTGGCGCTGCACGCGGTCTATACGAGGCGGCGCCTGCGTCTACCCTTGGTGGATGCGGTACAGCTTGTTTTTGGCCTGCTGATACCGCCGCTGCTGATCGCTCATATTCTTGGCACCCGCGGCGTCTTCCAGACATTTGGCGTCGATGATCGTTATGCCTTGGTTTTGCTGCCCCTATGGGTCGACGCGACAGATAGCGGTCTCCGTCAATTGTTGGCCTCCCTCGCGGTTTGGGTCCATGGCTGCATAGGCATCCATATGTGGCTGCGCCTGAAACCTTGGTACCAGCGGACGCTGCCGTTATTTCTTGGCTTGGCGTTGCTGCTCCCGGTTCTTGCCATGTTGGGATTTGTCAGCGCCGGACGGGAAGTCGCGTTACTGGATGCTCAGCCCGGCTGGCGCGCCGCGTTGTTGCTTGACGTCGGTGCGCCGACCGGGGAAGAGGTCGCTCGGGTTTTCGGCCTCAGGCGTCCTATCCTAATCGGTTTGGCGACTTTGTTCGCACTGGCTTTTGTCGCGCGCGGCATCCGGCTGGGTTTGGCGCGGCGGCGCGGCGTCGTCCGCCTGCGCTATCCGGGCGGGCGGCAAGTCGAAATTCAACCGGGAAACTCGATCCTCGATGCCAGCAGGGCCCATGGCATACCCCATGCGGCGGTATGCGGCGGCCGCGGCCGCTGCTCCACCTGCCGGGTCCGCATTAGTGAAGGCCTCGAGACGCTGCCGCCTGCGAGCCCCGAGGAGCAAAAGGTCCTATCGCGCATCAAGGCCGCGCCCAACGTTCGGCTTGCCTGTCAGACCCGCCCCCGGAAGAACGTATCCGTCACGCCCTTGCTGCCGTCCACCGCCGGCCCTCGGAATAGTGCCGGCAGGTCGACGCCCATGCAGGGCCAGGAGCGCGAAATCGCCGTACTTTTCGCCGACATTCGTGGTTTCACGGCTTTGTCCGAGCAAAAGCTACCCTACGATGTCGTCTTTATTCTCAATCGCTATTTCCAGTCCATGGGCGAGGCGGTGGAGCAATCCGGCGGCTGCATCGACAAATTCATCGGCGATGGCGTCATGGCGTTGTTCGGCCTCGAAACCTCGTCGGACAAAGCTTGCCAACAGGCCCTTCGCGCCGCCGCCGCCATGGCGGTCAAGCTTGAGGAGTTGAACAAGTCGCTGGCCGCTGACCTGCCATCGCCCTTGCGCATTGGCATTGGCATCCATGCCGGCCCGGCGATTGTCGGCGAAATGGGATATGGCGCCGCCACCCACGTCACCGCCATCGGCGACACGGTCAATACCGCCAGTCGGCTCGAAGCTTTGACCAAGCAACACCGGGCACAGCTCATCATTTCCCACCAGGTCGCCGAACGCGCCGGTGTTCAGTTGGCCGACGACGAAACTGTCGAACAAGAGGTCCGGGGGCGCAGCGAGACCCTAAGGATCCATGTCATCAAATCGGCCAAGGAGCTGCGTCGGACCGCACCCCCATCGCCCCAATCCGAGGTCCCGGCGTGATCCTGCTATTCACCGATTTCGGCGCCGCCGGCCCCTATATCGGCCAGATGCGCGCGGTTCTGGCGCGCCAGGCGCCGGGCATCCCCGTGATCGACATCCTCAGCGACGCGCCGCCATTCGATGCCCACGCCAGCGCCTATCTGTTAGCCGCCTACGCCAAGAGCTATCCTTCTGATAGCATTTTCCTGTGTGTCGTTGATCCCGGTGTCGGCGGCCACCGTGCACCGGCCATACTCACCGCCGACGGCCAGCGCTTCGTCGGCCCGGAAAATGGCCTGTTCTCGCAGGTCGCCCGCCAGGCCCGGCATGCCCAATGGTCGGAAATCGGCTGGCGCCCCGCGGCCGGTATGAGTGCCACATTCCATGGCCGCGACCTCTTTGCCCCCGTCGCCGCCTGGCTCGCGGCGGGAAGCCCCGAGCGCGCCGAACCGAAACCCCGGCCACTGGAACAAATCCTCCGCTCCCACTGGCCCGAGGACCTCCCGCAAATCTGTTACATTGACTGTTACGGCAACGCCGTAACCGGCTTGCGGGCAAGGGCCGTGCCCGAACAATGCGGTCTCGTCGTTGGCGGCCAGGTCCTAACCCGGGCCGTGACATTCTCGGATCGCCAACAGGGAGAAGCTTTTTGGTATGAGAATGCCAACGGCCTCGTCGAAATCGCCGTCACCCAGGGACGCGCCGACACCAGCCTCGACCTCGCAATCGGCCACACTGTCCGGATTGCGGATCCAAATGACTCGGGAAATGCGGTCCCCCGTTGATCTTCAGGCGGCTCGGCTCGTCACCACAGGCGAATCAGCGTTGGTAACACTTGGTTTGCGTGCAGCTCTTGCAGCAGTTCCAACGCCGGCAGCGCCAGAAAAAACACACTGGCATCGCGGATCGCGATGATCAGCAGCCCCGCGTCCATATCCAACCGGTCAGGTTGTTGCCACAATCGAGGATCTGGTATCCAGCGCGGGACACGTCGGCAATATTCCTCGTAGGGAGCCCCGAAATGTTCCGCCAGCTTGGCCTCCTCCTGACGAATTACCCAGGAATTATAGAGCGTAAACACAGCCACGACGGTGAGCCCAAAGACAATCATGGTCGTCATCAACCCGACCCCGATAACGCCCAGCGTATTGAAGATATAAAGCGGATTTCGGACCACTGAATAGGGCCCGAGAGTGACGATTTCGCGGTTCTTGCGGCCGCCGATATAGGCCGTGCACCAGACCCGGCCCAGGGCACAGGCGGCAACCAGCAGCGAGCCGGTCCACTCCGCGATCTCCTCGGCCCAGCCATCCACCTGCCACGCCGTTTGCGCCACAAAGGCCAGCAGAACGACCAGCAGAATACCAAAATTATTGTTAAAACTGCGACTGTACCACGGCATGTCAGCGCCACCCTTCAAATCCTGAACGCATCTTCAATACGGCCGCGCATGATACTCAACCCGCCCATTGCGGGAAACCACGAACCGTCGCGCGAATATGGTCGCTATTCTGCGACTTAAGTTGAACTCAGTGCCTCACAGTCGCGATGGCTGCAGACCCATCTGGCCGAGGATTACCCGGCTCATTTCATCGTCGGCGTCGCGCAATCCGCCGGCGACCGTCATGTGATTTTTGCCTGTGATCGCCCTTATGTCACACGTCATGCCATTGCCCCGCACCGCCGCGGCATAGTCCTGCGTCTGTCGCGCATACTCCTCCGACTCGTCCGCCCCATAGGCCAGCACCAGCGGCACCGAGGCGGCAGGCGGTGTGTTCAGCGGGCTATGGTCGCGCACATCCTGCGCCGAGAGCGCCAGATCCTCTTGCAGGAAACAAAGACTGATCGGCTCCAGGTCATAGAGACCGCTAATCGCCACCGCACCGGATACCAGCGGCGCGGTCTCTGCCATGCCATCCACCAGATTGGGTGCCAGCATGGCGGCGGTGATATGCCCCCCGGCGGAATGGCCCGAGATATAGAGGCGGTCGGGATCGCCGCCGTAATTTGCGATATTTTCATGCACCCAGATCAGCGCCGCCCGGCATTGCCGCAGCAATTCCCCCATCCCCACCGCTGGCATAAGAGCGTAGTTGACCGCCACCCAGACGGCCCCGGCATCGACGAACAGGGGCGCGATAAAGTGAAAATCCCGGCTATCCAGCGCCCGCCAATAGCCGCCATGAAAGAACACTTGTACTGGCGCCGGGCCGTCGCTCTTGGCCGTCGTGAATATGTCCAGTCGTTCGGGCTCGGTCGCCCCGAAGGAAACGTCGCAATGGTTGGCGAATTTGCCCCGGATAGCCTCGCTATCACGTTCGAACCCGGCGATCAGTTCCGCCGCGTTAGCGATCCGCGCCCTGTTGTCATATTGCCCGTCCAACGCTTCGCGGTCATAGCCGCGAAAGATCGCGTCTCCCATCTCGCCTCCACACTAAGGGTATTGGCAACGATCCGCCGTTACCGCGATAAAGGATCGCTCGCCTGCAACCAGGTTGAATCGATATTCTTGGTCCCGCACGACGACTGAATGCTGTAACGGCAGGACACCCTCCGCCACGGTGCTCGAACCGTCGATATTCGTGAACGCCGCCTTGATCGGCAGCGCCGGATCGAACCAGCCCAGTGGTTTGCCTTCGGCATCCTTCGCCGCGGTACCGATGGCGGTCACCGCAACCGTATTGCTGGCAAAACTCACGGTGTCATTCGAACCGGTGCGAACCTCCGTATTGGCGATAAAGCGCCGTGTAACCGGCTCCAGATCGCATTCGCGTACATTGCTGACCGCCTCGATCACGAACTTGATCCGCTCGGGGTCGACACCCGCTTCTTCGCGCGCCCGGATAAGCGCCAGCATTGCCCGTTCTTGCTCGTTGGGCGCGGCGGCCAGGAGCCGTCTTTCCCGTTCTCTTATGGCGTTAATCTCGACATCGAGACCGACCCGCTCGTTGCGCAGGGCATCATTCTGCTCGCTAAGTTCGGCGACTTGGCGCTCCAGCAGCGTAACGTCCTGCCGCGCCAGTGTGGTGCCGATATCATAGGACCAGGTACCCGCGATCGCGATCGCCCCCACCAGCAGCGCCAGCACGAACAGGCGCCCGAACACGCGCCGTCGCCGCTTCGTGCGGCCTCTATCTTCCCAGGATCCAAGTGTCATCGCTTCGCCCGCTTCGCTGCGCGGTTATTCAAGACTCGAACTCGATATAATGTATAGGTGCCAACTCGAATCGTCAGCGCGAGAAATTAGCCCGTCAACGCGGCGAAGACAATCCAGGCCATTGAAATACCGATCACGGCAAACAGAATAGCGATGGCCTGCTCGATGGAACGCGGCGCGATTCTGCCCTGCAATCGTGGCCCGATTTGGCCGCCGATAATGACCCCGGGTATCGTATAGACCACCAGATTCCACGGTACGGCCGCCAGCCCGCCTTCGGCGACGATGGCGGAGATTTGTGTGAATGAGGCCGCGGCCACCACCACGATGACCACCAGGACCGAGGTCGCCGCCGCCACCGGCACCGGTACCTTGCAGCGTTTGACGAGCTGCGGCATCACCACTTCGCCGATGCCCACCGACAACATACCCGTAAGAAATGCGCCCAGCCCAGTGGCCGCCGCCCCGCCGCCCTGGCGCGGGATCTTGTAAGTGTAGACGCGCCCGTCCCGTGCGGTGATGCGGCGTGTCGGACGGGCATCCGCCGCCCCCACCGATAGCTCTCCATGGGCCGGCGTGACATCCGCGACGGGCGCATGATGGCGCAACAATATCACCGAGAGCACGAGCATTAGCGCCGCATAGGCGCCCTTCAGCAGGTCCGGATCGGCAAACCGCGCCGACAGGGCGCCGGCAATGGCCACTGGCACACCCACGGCGATAAAGGGCACGGCACCGTGGAAGTCTATAAGGCCCTTGCGGAAATAGCCCACGAACCCCGACGAGAAACCGAAGGTCTCGGTCAGCAGCGCCACGCCGATGGCGGCAACGGGACCGGCCAGGGGATATTCCGGGCCAAGCAACGGAAAAATGATCAAAAAAATCGGTGTAAACAGGGCCGCTCCGCCGATACCGCTCAACATGGCCGTCGTCGCGACCATCATCGATACCGGCAGCATGAACCAGTAAATTGTCCAATCCATTACGGGATTTACTCAAAACGAAGAACCGGCCAGCGAGCCTAGCCGTGCCGACTCCGTGCATCAACACGCAATCCCGTGATTGGCCCCCGATTGCGGTCCTGGGCCGGTCTGGTTAGTCTTGGCGTACCACTAAGGGCGCTTGGAGCCGGGGCCTATGGCCGCCAACGAAATGATCATTTTAATCGCTAATACCCACGGCAGGACGGGCCTTTGGTCGTGACCGAGGCCGTCATCGTCGCCACTGCCCGCACCCCCATCGGCAAGGCTTTTCGCGGTGCTTTCAACAACACCGGCGGCACCGAACTCGCCGGCCATGCCATTACCCATGCCCTAGACCGCGCCCGCATCGACCCGGCCGAGGT
>QIGO01000124.1 GCA_003230015.1 Alphaproteobacteria bacterium
ACGTCGGTAGGCCCGGTTTCCTTGTCCGACATAAGCCGGCATGCCGGGCTGCACAAGAGCACCGCCTTGCGCATTCTCAGAACGCTCGCGGATAGTGGTTACACGGTCTATGAGCGCGACAGCCGGCGTTGGCGGCTTGGGCCGGGTATCTTGCGTTTGCAAGCAGGTGCGCGGCAGCGCAACGACCTGCGCAGCGTCGCCCTGCCGGTAATGCGTCGGCTCTGTGAGGACATTGGTGAAACCGTCCAACTCGCCAATTTGGTCGACGACGAGATTTGTTACCTGGAGAAGGCCGAGCCGCCGCCTCAGGGCGTCCGCATACTCACGGAGCCGGGAAGCCGCAGACCGGTATATTGCACCGCCCTGGGCAAGGTACTGCTTTCGGGTCTATCGGAGGACGTGCTGGATGAATTGCTCGGCCGCCTTTCTTTCCACAGATTCACCGAGCAAACCATTACTGACCCGAAAAAGCTCCGGGCTCAGGTTCGCGCGGTGCCCGCGGCGGGCCACGCTGTCGATAACCGCGAGTATAACCGCGCCTGCGTCTGCGCGGCAGCACCGGTGCGCGACGACAGCGGCGCCATGGTCGCCAGTCTCAGTGTTTCGACAATCGGGCTCGAGGCCGAGTCTCCGACTTTCGTCGAAATCATTGCCAAATTGAAGGCCACCGCTAAGGAATTGTCGCTGGCATTGGGGTGGCGGGAAGCATGACGGGCGGGCCCTCGCCGACTGTCAAACTCGAGACCGCCGGTTCCTTTGTCGAGATCGCCTGCCACGGCGCCGAGCTAAAGCGGTGGCAGGTCGCTGGCGAGGATTGGTTGCATGATGGCGCCGCCCATTGGTGGGCACGAACCGCACCGTTGCTGTTTCCGGTGGTCGGGAAATCTCGCGGTGACCAGGTGCGTACCGGCGGCCGGACCTATCCCATGCCGATGCATGGTTTTGTCGCCTCGCAGCCATTTGCGCTTGCCGCCGCCTCGACCGATACCGCACTGTTCCGCCTCGCGGACAACGCGGCGTCGCGCCGCCATTTCCCCTACGCGTTTCAACTCGAAATCCGCTACCGCCTGAGTGCCCGTTCGATCAGCCTGGACGCCAGGGTCATCAATAACGGGGATAGCGAAATGCCCGTTGCCTTTGGCACTCACCCAGCCTTTGTCTGGCCCCTACCTGGTGGCGAAAGGCAGCCGCACCTGGTGCGCTTCGACCGGGATGTCTCTAATCTTGTGCCGCAGATTACGCCCGACGGCCTATTTCGCCGCGAAACACATCCGGTGGCGATGCAGGGGCGTGATCTTTGGCTTGGGCATGGCGAATGTTTCACCGGCAGGGCTCTTTGTTTCCTGGGCGATGGTGGCACCGGCGTCCGCTTCGGTCCGGAAAACGGGCCATTCCTGAAGGCGCGGGGAAATGGCTTTCGCCACTTGGCCCTGTGGTCGAAACCCCGCGCGCCGTTTCTTTCAATCGAACATTGGACGGCCCATGGTGAGGATGTGGACGCGGATTGCGACCTTGCCCAGCGGCCGGACGCGACACTGCTAATGCCGGGAGATGAACTTCAAGTCGGAACTGTTTACGAAATAGAGGCCTGAGTTCCCGGAGAATGCCGAGGAAAATGGGAAAAATGAGCAACATTCTGATTACCGGATGCGACAGCGGCATTGGCCGCACATTTGCGACGCAATATGCTGCCGATGGCCATACCGTGCACGCCACCTATAACGATGCCGCGAACCGGATCGACGCGGCGGGAAATTTCCATCATCACCAGTTGGATGTCACCGACTTCGCGCAGTTCGACCGGGTTGCCAAGACCCTCGACGGCGCCCCCATCGATATCCTTATTTCCAATGCCGGGGTTGGCCACGACACCAGGAAGCTGGGCGCGCTGGATCTGGCATATGTCGAAACGATGTTCCGCATCAATACCCTGGGTTTCTTGAAGCTCGCCGAAACTTTCCACGAAAATGTCATTGCCAGCGCGCAGAAACGCATCGCCATCGTTTCCAGCCGGATGGGCTCCATGGCTTGCAATCTCACTGGCGGTCACTATGGCTATCGCGCCAGCAAGGCTGCGTTGAACGCCATGGGCCGAAGTCTCGCGGTTGACCTCGCACCCAGCGGTGTGGTTGTGGTCATGCTGCACCCGGGATGGGTGGACACGGCTGGCGGGGCAGGCAACGCCACCGTCCCGGTCGCCGATAGCGTCAGTTCCATGCGGCGGATCATCCACCGGATCGGCAACCATGAAACCGGGCAATTCTTCAACTATTCCGGACAAATGCTGCCCTGGTAGGGGTGAGTGTTTCGATATACGAAACTTTATGCCATATCGTGAATTAGTCATTGCGTCTCGCCCTCAATTCTCCTAGGCATTCCTAGGCGGCGCGCGGCAAGGATCAGGTTATGAGCGCGATAACATCACGAAATCCGTTTCGGCAGGCGCTTGCTCGCGGCCGGCCTTTGGTTGGCATATGGTCGATGTTGAACAGTTCCACCGTGGTCGAAGGTCTGGCGCATTCGCAGTTCGATTGGCTGCTCATCGATGGCGAACATTCCCCGGTCATGCTGTCGGATGCCCTCTCCCATCTGCGCGCGACCATGGGCTCGAACGTTATCCCCATCGTACGGATCCCCTGGAACGACCCCATCGTGATCAAACAAATGCTCGATTTAGGCGCGCAAACACTGATGCTGCCTTTTGTGCAAACCAGGGCAGAGGCCGAAGCGGCGGTTCGCGCCATGCGTTATCCCCCCGACGGCATCCGCGGTCTCGCGGCCATTCATCGCGCCAGCGGCTATGGGCGCGACAGTGCCTACACCGCCCAAGCGCAGGATGCGGTGGCCCTGATCGCCCAAATCGAAACCATAACAGCCCTCGATAATCTCGAGGATATCGCCACTGTCGACGGCGTCGACGCGGTTTTTTTCGGGCCGGGCGACATGGCGGCGAGCATGGGTTTGAGGGGCCAACCGGCCGCTGAACCTGTGGTCGAGAAAATCCTCGGCGGGCTGAGCCGGCTGAAGAATCTGCCGGCGGCGGCGGGTGTACTAGCGCCGACGCCGGAATTGGCCGAACGCTATGTCATGGCCGGCTTCGACTTCGTATCGGTAACCAACGATGCGGCGATCCTGTTCAGGGGCGCCGACGCCATTGCCGGTCGGTTTCAGGCGATAGCCGGACGGGCAGGCGGGCAATACCAAGCAGCAGGAGGATCCGTGTGATGAGTGTTTCCAGTCCCACCCGCATCGCCCTGGCGGGGTTCGGCGCCTGGGGTCAGATGCATGCAAGAGCGATATCCCACATAAGCGGCGCCGAAGTCGGCGCCTTACTGTGCCGCAATGAGGCCGCCAAGGCAGCGGCACGGGAGATGCTCCCCCATGCAACGCTCTTTACCGACTACGAAACGATGCTTGCCCAATGCGATTGTTCTATCGTCGACATCACCATACCCAATCATCTGCATGCCGAATTCGCCATCGCGGCCTTGGAATCTGACAGGCATGTCTTCCTCGAAAAGCCCATTGGCCTCGATCTCAAATCCTGTGCCGCCGTCATCGCCGCGGCCGAACGCACCGGCCGTAAAGTCGCGGTCAATCATGAATTCAGGGTGTCCCATCAGTGGGCCGCGGTTCGCCGATTTGCCCAACAGGGGGCGTTCGGCAACATCCGCTATCAGCATTTTTCGCTTTTTCGCCACCCGTTCCGCCAGGGCGCGGGCGGCTGGCGTTATGACCGCAAGTTGGTAGGCTCATGGATTCTCGAGGAGCTCGTCCACTTTTTCGATCTGATTCTCTGGTATGCGCGTGAGAACGGCCTGCCGAAGACCGTATTTGCGTCCGGCACCGCCTATGACGGCGGACATTTCGACAATCTGGTCGCAACGCTGAACTGGGCCGACGGTTCGCTCGCCCATGTCAGCCAATGCCTGTCCGGATTCCAGCACCACGCCCAGCTCGAAGTCAGCGGCAGCGACGGGTCATTGAGAACCTGGTGGTCAGGCGCCATGGACCGGACCGAGCATCCCGATTTCGCCATGATGCTGAAGCGGCGCGGCAGCGACCAGGTCGAGACCTGCCAGATCGAACAGTCGGGCGAGATTTTCGAACTCAAGGCCAATCTGGAAAATGTCGTGGATGCGTTCCGTGCTGGAACGGACGATTTCCTCGGACCGCAGGAGGCGGCCCAGGCGATCGCCGTTTGCCTGGCGGCGGAGCAGGCCGCCGCGACAGGCGAGATTACACCGATCGAATATCTCGACCATGCCTAGGATTGCTGGCGCGCCGTCGCCGATGCTGTCCGGAAAATTGGAGTGGTCGTCCTGACGCCAGGACAACACCACGCGCTGATGTCAGACGGACGATCGCCGGCCTGTTTACCTTGGAGCAGAACGTGACGAATAACCCCTTGCCGTTGATTATCAGTGCCCCTAACCCGCGCTCGATTGACCTGATTTTCACACCTGTCGCCAGAAAGTCCCTCTATGAGAGATATCGCGTCCTGGAGATCGAACCGGAGGATCTTGGCGGTGTGCCGGAAAACCTGCTCGCGGACGCGCGCTACATTCTCGGGCAACCCCCAATCAGTCCAGAATTGCTGGCCAAACTCAAATCATTGCGTAGCGTTCTTAATGTCGAAAGCAACCTCTACGACAACATGCCATACGAAACGCTTTTTGCGCGCGGCATCCATGTTCTGACCACCGGGTCGGTCTTTGCCCAGCCGGTGGCGGAGATGGGCCTGGCCATGGCGCTCAATCTTGCCCGCGGTATCATCGATGCCGATTTAGCCTTCAGGGAAGGCCGTGAGCTCTGGGGCGCCGAGGGCAATGCCAAGGCTCGGCTGCTCAGCGGATCCGAGATCGGCATCGTTGGATTTGGCGATCTCGGACGGGCCCTCAACAGGGTTCTTTCCGGCTTCCGCGCCCACGTCAGGGTCTTCGATCCTTGGCTGCCGCCATCGCTTTTGCACGATCACCAGGTGACCCCCGCCAGTCTTGACGAGGTGTTGTCCCAAAGCGACTTTATTTTTATTGTCGCCGCGGTAACCTCGCAGAATGAGGGTTTCTTGGCCGCGCGCGAGTTTGCCCGTATGCGCCAGGGGGCGGCCCTGATCTTGTTGAGTCGGGCGGCGGTGGTCGATTTTGCCGCGCTGACCGACGCGGTCCGATCGGGCCATATACTCGCGGCCAGCGACGTCTTTCCCGAAGAACCTTTGGGTGCCGATCATCCCGTCCGCACTCTGCCCGGTTTCATCCGATCTGCCCACCGGGCCGGGGCTCTCGATCAGGCATTCAAACGCATGGGCGACATGGTGATCGAAGACATGGACCTGATGGATCGCGGCCTGCCGCCCATGCGCTGCAAGCGGGCCGAGCGGGAAACGGTTTCCCGCATGCGTTCCAAACCCGTTAGTAAGAACTAGTCCCTGTTGGGTATGAACGCCTCTTGGCAACCCGTTCGCACATCGGGACTGCGAGAAAATCGAGAGGGAACAGGACGACACCGCGTTGCACTATATGAAACTTTATGTCGTATTGTGAATTTCCCGTTGTGCTCCTCATAGTTTTCTCCTAGGATTTTCACGCGTGCCGGCTGGAGGATTGCGACCGTGAACACAAATGGAGCGCAAAACCCCTTGCAAGCACGCAAGGCCGTTCGACGGCCACGTCGCCGCGCAACGCGGCCGCACACAATCGGACCGATACGAAACAATGCAGAGCATCCGCCGGCGACCCTGCCGGCGAGTGTTCGGAAAGCGCTGTCGTGGCGACGGTAACGCTACGATCACTGTATAAAAGCTATGACGAGACCGAAGTTGTCCATGGCATCGACTTGCAGGTCGCCCACCACGAGTTTGTCGTCCTGGTCGGCCCGTCGGGCTGCGGCAAGAGCACGACGCTGCGCATGATCGCCGGTCTCGAGGATATCACCCGGGGCGAGATCTGGATCGACGACACACTTGTCAACGAATTGGAACCTCAGCATCGCGACATTGCCATGGTGTTCCAGGACTATGCCCTGTATCCGCATATGTCGGTGTACCAGAACATGGCGTTCTCCTTGCAGTACCGTGGCTATGATAAGGCCGAGATACGTCGGCGTGTAACCGAAGCGGCGGACGTATTGAGCATTTCAGAGTTGTTGGAGCGGCGGCCGAAGCAGCTTTCCGGCGGGCAGCGGCAACGGGTGGCGATGGGCCGCGCCATGGTTCGCGACCCAAAAGTCTTTTTGTTCGACGAGCCATTGAGCAACCTCGACGCAAAGCTGCGCGTCAGCATGCGCGGTGAGATCAAGAAATTGCATCGCCGGGTTGCCACGACGTCAATCTACGTCACCCATGACCAGGTCGAGGCGATGACCCTTGCCGACCGCATAGTCATCATGAATGAAGGCAATATCGAACAAATAGGGGCGCCGGATGAAGTGTACAGCAAGCCGCAAAGCGTCTTTGTCGCGGGCTTCGTCGGGTCGCCGACGATGAACCTGCTGCCGGCGGAACTGAGTGCTGCCGATGATGGGCTGATCGTCAATTTGGATCGCGATATCAGACTTCCTGTACCGCCAGCAAAACGGTCGCAATATGCCGACTTTGTTGGGCGGCGGGTGGTCTTTGGCTTACGGCCGGAGAACATCCTATGGTCACCGGGCGAGCCGAACGACGGCGCCGCCGTAATCCGCCGTACCGCCGACGAGATTGAGCCGCTGGGCTCGGACACTTTGGTGTTCTTTTCCGTCGGCGATCGGGAGGTTATCGGCAGGCTGCCGCCGAACTCGGTCCGCCGCATTGGCGAAACAGTAACCATGCTGCCTGAGATGGATGCCATGCATCTGTTTGACCCCGCCTCGGGCAAGGCGATCTAGATGTGTTTTGGGCTTCAATCAAAAACCAATGGTACAACCGGATCCACAAACCTAGGGAGGTTGAGATGTCAATGAAGAGATTTTTGGCCGCAGCGACGATGGCGGCCGTCGCCGGGATTCTATTCACCGCCGGCCCGGCACCGGCACAGGAAAAGAAAAAGCTCACGATTCTGACCTGGAACATTCCTCCCGCGGAGGATCTTATCAAAGGCTGGATAGCCGAATTCAAGGTCATGCAGCCCGATTTCGAGATCGAATGGCTCGATAAAAAGGGCACCGATTGGGCAACATTTTATCAGACGCAACTCGTCGCCGGTACGGCCCCGGACATCATCGACGTTCAAGGCGGCCTGTGGCTCGACTACGCATCGAGTGGTGGTCTTCTCGACCTCACGCCCTTCCTCGAGCAGGATGCGGAAATCCTCGGCGAATTTAACGCCGACTATGTCAACAACTGGGTCTTCGAAGGGCGGAACTACATGCTTCCGTTCTACATCAGCAAGACACTCTTGTTTTACAATAAGCGCATGTTCGAAGAGGCCGGCTTGAGTGGCCCGCCGGAAACCTTCGATGACCTGCTCGCTTCCGCAGCGGCTATGTCGAGCGATGAGAACACGGGTTTCATGACACTCAACTTCGATTGGCTGTATTGGCCGCTGTTCGCAGCCAATGGGATCGATCTGCTGACCCCCGATCTGAGCGAAGCGGCTTTCAACACACCCGAAATGATAGACGTCGTGACAAAATTAGCGGCGGCCACATCGGCCGGGAGTATCAACAAAATCTCATGGACCGGCCGCTGGGTTGAGCCAAACGGCGCCTTCGCTGCCAATAACGTCGGCATGCTTCAGGCACACTCGCCGGCATTCTTCTACATCCGCGGACAGGGCGAATGGGTGAACAGCGATACGCTGGGCATCGCCCAAGCGCCCGGTGGTTTCGCCACGCCGAACTCGCATGGTTTCGGCATTTCGGCATCGACGAAATACCCGCAGGAAGCCTGGGAGTTCCTTAAGCTGATTACCAACGAAAAGAACTCCTACGAGTTTAGTGATCGTTTTAAGGTGCTGTCGGGCAACAACGCCGCCGATAAAAGGCTCCTAGAGGAGCTGCGGCAGGACGATCCGTTGGCTTTCGAGGTATTGCAGACTCAACTCGAGAACACCGACAAACAGGTCGGCAACTGGGCCGTGGCAAGTGACGCGAGGGTTAAGGAGGCATTCTGGCCTTCGATCCAGGCGGCCCTGTTGGGCCAGACCGATCCGGCGGAGGCGATCGCCGAGGCCGAGCGTAACGTCAATCGCGCGCTGCGCCGTCGGCAGTGATACTCACCTCGTGTTCGCGGGCGCCCTCATACGGCGCTCGCGAGCCCTTCCCGTCGGGCGTCACGGAGAATGGACATGGGCACGGCGACGCCTGAAGACGCGATATCCGGGGCGTTGCGACGGCCACGCAGGCCGTTGATCGCCAAGCGTCGGCATCGGCAGTTTGTCCTAACCTATCTTTTCCTGATCCCGGCGTTGAGTATTTTTCTTCTTTACCGCCTGATTCCCCTCGGCTGGAACTTCGTCCTGTCGTTCCAGTTCTGGTCGCCGACAAAGCCGGCCGAGTTTGCCGGTCTCGTCCACTACGAGGAAATGTTCCTGTTCGACGACGTGTTTCGCGTCGCCCTGAAGAACACGCTGATTTATATGTTGACGGCACCCATCGGCATTGCCATTGCGTTGGGGCTTGCCCTGCTGGTCAACACTGAGATCAAGAACCGCGGGCTCTACCGAACCCTGATATTTCTGTCCTACCCGTTGATGCCCGTGGGTGTCGGTATCATCTGGGGCTGGCTCTACAACGAGAAAGTCGGGCTGTTTAATTTCGTCCTGCGTAGCCTTGGTATCATCGACGAGCCGATTGCTTTCCTGGAGTCGTTTTCGACAGCGCTCGCGGCGGTCATGACCGCCGCGATTTGGCAGATCCTTGGCTTCTTCATGATTATCCTTCTGACCGGTCTGCAGAACATTCCCAACCATTTATATGAAGCCGCTTCGATCGACGGTGCCAACAGGTGGCGGCAATTCTATCGCATAACTTTGCCACTGCTGCGGCCGGCGATATTTTTGTGTCTGATCATCGGTATCATTGCCTCATTCACCAGTTTCGATCTGATTTTCGTGATGACCAACGGCGGCCCGGGTCGCGCCACCGAATTGTTGATCACCTACATCTATAAGACGGCCTTTCAACTGGGCCAGTTCGACTATGCGGGCGCCCTCACGGTGGTCATGTTTCTGCTCTTCGTCGCCATCGCCGCTCTGGCCAACATTCTAACCGGTGGCGACGCCGGCAAGGTGGATATCAACTAATGGCCAGCCGGGTCATGAACAACTATCGCCACTGGCCGATCCACACGACGCTGGTCATTGTATGTATCTTGATGCTGGTCCCATTCTACTGGGTCATCAAGACCAGCCTGACAGGCGAGAACCTGTTCAACTATCCGCCTTCGATACTGCCGCAAAACCCCAACCCGTATTATTATGTCGACGCGTGGTACTTCGTGCCTTTTGCGCGCTTCTTCTTGAACAGCGTCATTGTCGCCAGTATGACAATCGTTGCCAATCTGATTCTCAATGCGCTGGCGGGATACGCCTTGACCCGGCATTTCGCCGGCAAACGGGTGGTTATTCTGATCCTGCTTTCGAGCATGATGATCCCGTTCCAGGCGACCATCATCCCGGCCTATCTGATCACGCGCGATCTCGGCCTTCTGAATACCCCCCTGGGACTCGCACTGCCGGCCTTCTCGCATATTGTCCTGATCTTCGTTTTCAAGGCCAGTTTCGACGCCGTCCCCAACTCGCTGATCGAAGCGGCACGGATCGACGGCCTGTCGGAATGGAAGATCATCTACAAGATCATGCTCCCGCTGGCCAAGCCGGCCGTAGCGACAAACATCATTTTGTCTTTCATCTGGTCCTGGAACGACTTTCTCTGGCCACTGATGATCATCCGCGATGTGAACATGCAGACGTTGCCGCTGGGCCTGTCTTCGTTCCAGTCTTATTTCGAGGACACAACGGGCTCACTCTATGCCTTCTCGGTCATGGTCCTGGCGCCGGGGCTGCTTGTCTTCCTGCTGGCCCAGAAGGCATTCATCCGCGGCCTGACGTCCGGCGCCAGCAAGGGTTGATCCGGTGGTGCGGCAGTGGCTGATCAACCGTTTTACAATCACCTTCGGCGGTATTGCCGTCGTCATTATCGCGTGGAACATCTATGTCGCCGGCAACAATGACGGCGTTCTGTCGGGAAGGGTGGTTGGCCCGGACGGCGCCTCTGTCGCCAATGCCCAGGTCCAATTAGCCGAGCAGACGATAGTCTCTCTTACCAAGCTCGATTCGACGACGACCGACGACCAAGGCCGTTTTGAATTTATCCGCCATGACCAGCATTCACTCGTCTTGACCGCGCAAAAGGATGGTGTTGGTACTTCGATCCGATATCGCGTCCGGCTGCTGTTTCGCAATCAGAACACTGTGATGGACGAGGCGCTGGTGCTCAACGCGCCCTAAGAGCGGCCTGTCCTGGCCTGGGCGCCGCTCAACATCCCTGGGCGATGAAATCCTGCGCTCGGCGCGATTTTGGGTTTTGGAAAAACTCGTCCGGGCGCGCCGCCTCGACGATCGCACCGTGGTCAAGCAGCACAATGCGGTCGGCAACCTTGCGCGCGAACCCCATTTCGTGGGTGACGACGATCATCGTCACGCCGTCCCGCGCCAGGTCGACCATTACGTCAAGCACTTCTTTGACCGACTCCGGATCAAGGGCCGAGGTCGGCTCGTCGAAGAGGAGCACCCGGGGTTTCATCGCCAGCGCGCGGGCGATGGCAACGCGCTGCTGCTGGCCCCCTGAGAGTTCGTCGGGATAACTGCGCGCAAATTCACCGATGCCGACCCGGTCGAGAAGAGCGATCGCTGCCGCCTCCGCCTCGGCTCGCCGGCGGTGTAGGATTACGCGCGGCCCGATCGAGACGTTGGTCACGGCGTCGAGATGCGGAAAGAGGTTAAAATTCTGGAACACCATACCGACTTCGCGCCGCAGCGCTCGGAGGCTTTTTGCTGTGCGTTTGACCATCCGGCCGGCGATCTCAATCTCGCCCTCGTGCCATTCTTCGAGCCCGTTTAGGCAGCGCAGCAGCGTCGACTTGCCCGAACCCGACGGGCCGCAGAGCACGATGCAGGCGCCTTCCTCAACGTTCAGCGAAACGCCCTGCAATGCACACCATTCACCGTACCATTTGCCCAGGTTACGCACGGTGATCATCGAGAATCCTCCAACACAACCCTCGGCGCACCATCTCTCTGCCGGCGGCGCGCGCCGTTGCGTGCCTCCAGGTGCGTACTCATCCGCGACATCGCGAAACAGACGATCCAGTAAATGATGCCGATGAAAACATACCCTTCAACCGCGGCACCGATCCAATTCGGGTCCGACAGGCCGGCCACGACAATGTTCAGGAGGTCGAAAAGACCGACAATCATGACATAGGTCGTGTCCTTGAAAAGTGAGATTGCCGTGTTAACGATGACGGGCACCGTCGCCCGAAGCACTTGCGGGATGACGATATAGGCTTGCATCGACCAGAAGCCGAAGCCGATGGCCTCCGCCGCCCATCGATACCGTTCAGGCCACCGCGCACGACCTCGGCGAGATAGGCCGAAGCGAAGAAGGTGATCCCGATCATGGCCAGCAACAGCCGCGGCGAGTCGACACCCGGTGGCAGGAACAGCGGCAGCATGATCACCGACATGAAGAGGATGGCGACGAGCGGCAAACCGCGCCAGAACTCGATGAAACCGGTTGCCAGTAGCCGGAATACCGGCATTTTCGAGGTTCGAGCCAGCGCCAGCCCAATGGCGATCGGGAAGGCGAGCACGAACGAAATCGTAAAGATCAGCATCGTCAGCGTCAGGCCGCCCCACATCTCGGTTGAGACGACTTCGAGCCCGAGCAGCCGCCCGTCGAGCAGCAGGACGGCGACCAACGGATACAGGCAAAAACCGCCGAAAGCGACGATCCTGCCGTGGGGAAAAACCGGCAAGGCAACCAGCGTCATGAATACCAACGGTGCTGCCAACGGAAATATGGCGCGCCATCGGGCCTCGACCGGGTAGAAACCGAACAGAAACTGCGGCAGCCGATTGACAATGAACGCCCAGCAGGCGCCGTCGGGATTACAGCCGGTCCGGTCGGCGGCATTCCAGGTCGCCTCGAGCAGCGCCCAGCCAACAATCCGCTCTACCCCGATCCAAGCCAGATAGACCAGAGCCAGAGTAACAATTGCCGTAAGGGGACGCCGCGACGCGAATATAGCCTGTGCCTTTAGCCACTCGGTGGCACGCTGCAAAAGACCCGGCGCATTGGCACGCATCTCTCCCACCTAACGCTCCACCAGCATCACGCGGCGATTGTAGACACCGGTTGCCAGAGAGACCAAGGCCGTCAGTACGAGATAGACGGCCGCGGTGATCGCCACGATCTCGACCGCACGCCCGGTTTGATTGAGCGAAGTTCCCATGAAAACGCTGACAAGGTCGGGATAACCGATGACTGTCGCCAGTGCGGAGGCTTTGATCAGATGAGAATACTGATTTGCCATCGACGGGATCATGACGCGGATCGCCTGGGGCACGATGACGAGGTTCATCGTCTGCCGGTCCGAGAGGCCGAGCGCGCGTGCTGCTTGCCTTTGCCCGTCGTGGACCGATTGCACCCCCGCACGGACGATCTCTGCGATGTAGGCGCCGTTATAGACGGTGAGTGCGGCAAGCAGCATGATCAATTCGGGGGGGATTTCAACACCGCCGCGAAAGTTGAACCCTTTCAATACCGGGAATTGCCATTCAATGAGCACCAGACCGGCGGTCAAAATGGCGACCACGGCGGCGCCCTGCAGCAGCGGTACATGCACCCGGCGCACGACCGCGTTACGACGCGCCTTGCGCGCGGCACCTATCGCCAAAATCGCGGCAAGCCCCGCACCAATCAGCAGGGCTGTCGCCGGCAACGGAACGTTGATCGCCGCCGGCAGGTTGAGCCCGCGGTTGCTCAGAAATGCGATCCCGCCGATGTCGATGGCTTTGTTTACTCTCGGTAATATGTTGAGGACCACCGTCTGCCAAAGCAGAATATGGAGAATAAGGGGCAGGTTGCGCACCAACTCCACATAGAGTTTCGAGACCACCCGCACGGTCCGGCCCGGCGAGAGTTGCGCGATCCCGACAACAAAGCCGAGCGCCGTGGCGGCGACGATTCCCAACCCCGCGACCAGGAGCGAGTTGAGCAAGCCGACTAGGAAAACCCGCGCGTAAGTCGAGGATTCGTCCACTGCGATCAGGCTGAAGCCGATCTTGAAGCCCGCCTCACGCCACAGAAAGTCAAAGCCCGAGGCGAGACCGCGGGCCTGCGAGTTCAACGCTATGTTGCGCGCGGCGAGGACGCTAAGCGCCAGCACCGCGGCTATCAGAAAGAGTTGATTGAGAATCCCCCAGAGCCGGCGCCGACGTGCTTCAGGGCTAAGGGGCGGGCGCTGCCTCTGCGGCACCGGGGCGGCGGTCAAGACCCCCGCCCCGATATCGACGTCCCCGTCGGATCGCCCGCCCATTGTCTTATCGGATAGGCGGCGAGTACATCAGACCACCGTCCGTCCACAGCGCGTTGACGCCACGCTCGAGCTTGACCGGCGAACCCGCGCCCAGGTTGCGATCGAAGATTTCGCCGTAGTTGCCGACAGCGGAGATCACGTTAACGGCCCAGTCATTCGCCAGGCCGAGTTTCGCGCCGAACTCGCCTGTCTTACCCAGCATCCGGCCAACCTCGGGGTTCTCAGATGAGCCGGCCATCTCTACGACATTGGCCTGGGTGATGCCCTGCTCCTCGGCACTGATCAGGATATTGAGCGTCCAGGCCGCGATGTCGCGGAAGAGGGGGTCGTCCTGCCGGACGATGGGCCCGAGCGGTTCCTTCGAGATTATTTCGTCGAGCACCACATAGTCATCAGGGTTGGAGAACGCCAATCGGCTCGCTGCGAGGCCGCCGCGCTCGTTCGTTAAGGCGTCGCACCGGCCGGCCTCGAGATTGGCGACAAGTTGCTCGCGGGCGCCGCCGACGATCGGTTTGTATTCGAGCCCGTTAGCGCGGAAATAGTCCGCCATGTTGAGTTCGGTCGTCGTGCCCGAGACCACGCAGATTGACGCGCCGTCGAGATCGGCGATATTGCCGATGCCACTGTCTTTCGTCACCAGAAAGCCTTGGCCGTCATAGATGTAGACACCCGCATAGTCGAATCTGAGTTCGCTGTCGCGGGTGAATGTCCACGTGGCCGAACGGGCCAGAATGTCGACGCTGCTCGATTGTAGTGCGGCGAACGCGTTTTTGAATTCCAGCGGCGTGAAGTTCAATTTGCTCCCATCGCCGAGGATGGCCGCCGCGACCGCGCGGCAGTAGTCAACCTCCAACCCGGCCCAGTTCCCGGCGTCGTCGAGCGTGCTCATGCCGATTGAAGTGCCTGTACTGACGCCGCAGATTAGCGCGTCGCGGGCCTTTATGGCGTCGACCGTTGGTGTTTCCTGCGCTATCGCGGGGGCGGCCAGTAGGGTCGCGCCCAAGATCGCATAAATCGATGTTCTTCCCATTGCGTCCTCCTTGTTTTTAATGTTGGTCTTGTTCGGTTGTCATGTTTATTTTTCCAGCGGCCGCGCAGCTCTATTCAGCGGCGGCTTGTGCGGCGTCTCGGTACCGGTCGAGACCTTTGGCCAGGTCCTCGATCAAGTCGCCGGCATGCTCGAGACCAATGTTGATGCGAACCAAATGATCCTCCGCGTTCCAATTTGTCACCGTGCGCTGCGCACCGATCTGCGCCAACGCCACCAGGCTGTGCAGGCCGCCCCAACTGGCACCGAGGCGGAACAGCTCGAGATTTTCCAGGAAAGCCGCGAGCGCGGCCTCGCTGCCACGGCTTAGGACAAAAGAAAAGACACCCGCCGCCCCGGTGAAATCCCGCTGCCACAGGGCGTGACCGGGGTCATCGGTGAGTGCCGGAAATATCACCCGTGTCACCTCGGCCCGCGAACGAAGATATTCCGCCACCGCAAGCGCACTCTTGGTTTGTTTCTCCAGGCGCAACGCCAGTGTCCCAAGGCCGCGCAGCGCCAGATAACAATCGTCGGGCGAAACACCCTGGCCGACAAAGCGCATGGCATCTTTGACCTGCCGGTGAAGGCTCTCCTCACGCATCGAAATGCTGCCCAGGACCACGTCGGAGTGCCCGCTCACATGCTTCGACAGTGCCTGGACCGCAATGTCGGCGCCTTTATCCAGTGCTTTGAAACCCAGCGGCGAAGCCCAGGTGCAGTCTGCGGCGACAAGCGCCCCTCTGTCATGCGCGGCCTTTGCGATAGCCGGAACGTCTTGCACTTCCATGGTGTAGGAACAGGGTGATTCCACCCATACCAAGCGCGTTGCGTCCGTGAAATGACCCTTGATGTCGCCGCCGGCAAGCGGATCGTAGAACGTGGTGTCGACTCCGAGCTTTGCCAGGAACTCACTGGCGAAAATTCGCGTCGGCCCGTAGACGGCGTCCGGCAGCAGCACATGGTCGCCCTGTTTCACGAGGGCAAGCGTTGTCGTCGCCACGGCCGCCATACCGGAGGGAACGATCAGCGCATGGCTTCCGCCCTCGATCTGCGCCACATGGGCGGCCAAATCGTTCGACGCCGGGTGTCCGTAAAGGCCATAGGAATAACTGTCGTAAAACTGCTCGTGCCGGTTGAGAAAGGCATCGACCGTCGGAAACAGGATCGTCGATGCCCGGTGCACTGGGCCCGTGAGGGCGCGAAACGGCTGCTTCTCGGTTACCACGTGGAGGAGACGCGTTTCTTCGTGCATTTCTGACCATCGCCCCTGAAAAATAGCAGGTGACCATGGTGGAGGTAGAAGGTCAAATATTAAAACGCTCGAAAGTTATGTGTAAATCTTATATAACTCGAAAACTCAGGGCTTGCGTATGAAAGCTCTTGCCCATCCCGTGACCCCAAGTTGATCGGAGATTGCCCTAGCCGTGTTGACCTTTCGGCAGATCGAAGCGTTTCGTGCGGTGATGACCTGTGGGACCACGACGCGGGCCGCGGAGATCATGCGTATCTCCCAACCGGCGGTCAGCCGGCTTCTTGGCGAGATCGAGCGCGCGGTGCGCTTGCAGTTGTTTGACCGGGGCAAGGGTCGAATTCGGCCAACGGCCGAGGCCTATATGTTCTATGAAGAAGTGCAGCGTGCTTTCGTCGGCCTCGACCGGCTGCATTTCGCGGCGGAGAACATCCGCAGTTTTTCCTCCGGCACTTTGCGAATTGCCAGCCTTCCGGCACTCGGTCATGCCTTTCTGCCGAGGGCGATTGCGGCCTTTCGGCGACAGTACCCGGGCTTGTCGATCCTGCTCAATATCCGCAGTTCCGAGGCCGTGAAGGATCTCGTTAAATCCGGCCAGTTCGATGTCGGATTTGCCGCCGACGAGATCAGCGTTACGGGCGTGCGGTCTGAGCTATTCACCTCGCCGGCGGCGGTTTGCGTCGTCCCCAGCGATCACGCGCTTGTCGACCGCGCGGAGCTTGGGCCGGAGGATCTCTCCGGTGTGCCCTTCATCGCGCTCGCCAGTGAGGACGCCGCTCGGGCCCGTATTGACCAGGCATTCGAGCAGCTCGGTATTGGTCGCAGCTACGTCGTCGAAACGCAGTATTCGTTAACCATCTGCAACCTCGTCCGCAACGGCGTCGGGGTCGGCCTTGTCAACCCGCTGACGCTCGAGGGGTTGGATTGCAACGGCATCACTGTCATCCCGTTCAGACCTCGCATCTTGTTCCGCACCCTTCAAATCACGCCCCCCGATGGGCGGCTGTCACAGGCCGCCAACATGTTCGTCAAAATGGCGCGGCAAGAGCTGGCGCGGAGCTAGCAGGCTGCCACCAAGTTAGGTCATATAGACGCCACCGGTAACGTTGACCCCCTGCCCAGTCATGAATCGCGCGGCGTCCGAGGCCAGAAAGACAACCACGTCGGCGACATCCTCCGGCGTCTCCAGCCGGCCGAGCGGCGTCTGATCGATATAGGACTGGCGCACGGCTTCGGGTGTCGAGCCCGTAAGCTCGGCCTCCCAGATCAACTCCCGGTCTTGCATCGCGGTTTGCACAAATCCCGGGCAGACCGCGTTGACGCGGATGCCTTGCGGGGCGACCTCGCGCGCCAGGGCCTGAGTCCAACCAAGCACCGCGAATTTGCTCGCCGAGTAATGCGCCAGAAAAGGCGCGCCAACCTTGGCGGCGAGTGAGGCGGTGTTGACGATCGCGCCGGCGATCTTGTGTTTCTGGAAATGGCGCACGGCGGTCTGGTTGGTGAGAAAGACGCCTTTTGCGTTAACATTGAAATTGAAATCCCAATCCTCTTCGTCCAGATCGACGGCCCGTTTTAGGTTCGAGACGCCGGCATTGGCATGGAGGATGGAAACAGGGCCCATCGCGGCCTCCGCCGCTGCAAAGGCGGCCTCTATGGAGCGTCTGTCGGTGACGTCGAGCCGGTAGGCGAGCGCCCGTTCGCCCATTTCCCGGGCCACGGCCCGCGCACCTTCTTCGTCCATATCGGTGACGACGACCTGGGCCCCTTTGCCGTGGAAAGCATGGGCCGAAGCGCGCCCGATGCCGTTGGCTGCACCGGTAATCAGGACGATTTGGTCATTCATCGGTCAACTCCCGCTCTAACCCGGTGATATTCATAGACTTGTCAAAATAATAACAAAAATGATTGGAAATAAACATCGTTTTGTGCAGAATATCACATATCCGTTGGAGGATTTCATATGAAAGCCGCTCCCAGGGAGGTCGATTCTGACTCGCGCCGGTCGCGCGTTTCGGCTGGCGAACGGCAGCAATTGATTGTCGAGCGGGTTGTCGCGGCCGGTTTTATGTCGATTTCCGAACTTGGCGCCGATTTGGGCGTATCGGAGATGACGATCCGTCGGGACCTGGATTTGCTGACCGGTCGGGGTGCCGTCATCCGCGCTCATGGCGGGGCGATTTCAGTCGCCGGCAAGAAGATAGAAAGGGTCGATCTTATCGAGCCCGGGCTCGACGAGCGTATCCGGCGCAACCATGCCGCGAAAGTAGCCATCGGCCAAATGGCCGCCGGCTTGATATCCGCCAACCAGACCATCGCCGTCGATATTGGTTCGACGACACTATGTCTGGCCCAGGCGCTAATGGGCACGGATGTGCGAATATTCACAAACAGCCTCAAAATCGCCCTGTTGCTGTCGGCCGGAGCGCCGCGCGTATACCTGCCCGGCGGCGAAATTCGCGGCTCCGAGCCTTCCGTTATCGGCTCCATCGCGCAAAAGCAGCTTCAGAGTTTCCGTTTTGACTGGGCGTTCATTGGTGCGGCCAGCATGGATAACGACGGCATCTACGACTATTCCCTCGAAGATACCGAGATCAAGCAAGCCTTGGTCGCGCGCTCGCACAAGAAAGTAGCACTCGTCGACAGTTCAAAATTCAACAGTATGTCCGTGGTCAGGATCTGCGAACTGCAAGCACTTGACCTGCTGATCACGGACAAACCACCCAACGGCCAGTTCGGCGCCGAACTTAAGGCCGCACGGGTTGAAATTCTCGTCGCCGGGGCAAATCCCCCATGAAGGAGACAGCATGATTTTCGATTTCCTTGGCGACAGATCGAAAGCGGTGATCGCCATGGCCCATATCGGGGCACTGCCGGGCTCGCCGCTCTACGATTCCCACGGCGGCATGAACAAGCTGGTCGACGATGTCGTCGGCGATATCGAACAGCTTCAGGCCGGTGGCGTCGACGCCATCATGTTTGGCAACGAGAATGACCGGCCCTATCTGATGCAGGCAACGCCGGAGAGCCTGGCCGCCATGACCGCTGTCGTCAGCGCGGCAAAAGCGGCTCTGAGGGTGCCGTTCGGTGTCAATTACCTGTGGGACCCGACAGCCTCCGTGGCCATTGGCGTGGCCACCGGCGCGGCCTTCGTGCGCGAGATTTTCACCGGCGTCTTTGCCTCCGACATGGGTGTGTGGGCGCCCGACTGCGCCACACCGGCACGCCTGCGCCGCAATCTCGGCCGCCCCGATATGAAGTTTCTCTTCAACATCAATGCCGAGTTCGCGCACACCCTGGACCAAAGGCCCATCGAGTTGCGGGCCAGGAGTGCGCTCTTCTCGTCCATGGCGGATGCCATCCTGGTTTCCGGGCCGATCACCGGCCAGCCCGCCGATGCCTCGGATTTGCGCAAAGTCGCCGAGGCCGTGACTGAAGTACCGGTTCTGGCCAATACAGGCGTCAATCTCGACAACGTAAGAGACGTAATGACGGTCGCGCAGGGTTGCGTCATCGGCACCCATTTCAAGGTCGATGGCGACACTTGGAACCCAGTCGATGGCAGCCGGGTCAAGAGGTTTATGGATGTCGTCAACGCCCTGCGATAGGTGCTGACCATGACCTGTGTCGTCGGTATCGACATCGGCACCACGTCGACAATCGCGATCCTCATCAGGCCGCCCGACGAGGTGCTGGCACTGGTATCGCGTCCTGTCGCTTTGCGTTCGCCCCAGCCGGGATGGGCCGAAGAGGACCCGCGGGAATGGTGGGACAATGTCTGCGCCTTGGTTCCGGAACTACTTGAACAAGCCGGTGTAACCTCACAAGAGGTGCGCGGAATCGGCGTTACCGGCATGTTGCCGGCGGTGCTTCTTCTCGACCGCGACGGTCTGCTGCTGCGTCCTTCAATTCAGCAATCCGACGGCAGATGCGGCGCGGAAGTGGCCGAACTGTCGGCGCAAATGCCAGAGGCGGACTTTGTCGAAATGACCGGCAACGGCATCAACCAACAATTGGTCACGACCAAACTTCGCTGGATCGAAAAGCATGAACCCGAAATCTTCGCGCGGATAGCAACCGTCTTGGGCTCCTACGACTACATCAATTGGCGCCTGACCGGACGCCGGGCGGTCGATCGGAATTGGGCCCTCGAAGCGGGTTTCCTGGCGGTGCGGGAGAGGGCGCTGTCGGACGATTTGATCGCGCTTGCCCATGTGCCGCGCTCGGCCATCCCGCCGGTCACCGCGTCCCACGAAATATTGGGCGGACTGACCACGCAAGCGGCAAAGGCGATCGGCTTGGCTGAGGGAACCACGGTGGTCGGCGGCGCCGCCGACCATATCGCATCGGCCTATGCGGCAGGGGTCACGAAACCGGGCGACGTATTGCTGAAATTCGGCGGCTCGACCGACATTCTGATCGCCACCGACAAGGTCGCCCCGGACCGCCGCATGTTTCTCGATTACCACCTGGTGCCGGGTCTCTACATGCCCAACGGCTGTATGGCCTCGGGCGGGTCGGCGCTCAACTGGTTTGCCGACCGCCTCGCTTATGGCGAATTGCCGGCGGCGCGGAGCCAGGGGCTGACGATCCACGCCCATCTCGACAATCTCGCCGCCAAAACCCCGGCCGGCGCCGGCGGCGTCCAGGTTATTCCCTATTTTCTGGGCGAGAAGACGCCGCTGCATGATGCCCAGGCGCGCGGCACCATAACCGGGCTCAGCCTGAACCACCGCTTGGCGCATATCTGGCGCGCCTTGTTGGAAGGGTTCGGCTACGCCTTTCGGCACCATGTCCAGGTGCTCAACGAAATGGGCCATCCCACGACCCGCTACCTTGCCTCCGACGGTGGCGCGCGCTCGCAGCTTTGGATGCAGATCGTGTCGGACATACTGCAACAGCCGGTGCAACTGCTCGATGGCCATCCAGGGTCGTGCCTGGGCGCTGCCTGGATGGCGACCATGGGCGTCGGCCTCAGTGACGACTGGTCCGGCCCTTCGCGCTTTGTCAGCCTTGGCGCGCGCATCGAACCGAATCGCGCCCATGGCGCCCTTTACGACGCGGGGTATGCGCGCTTTCGCGCCAGTTACGAGCGGCTTGCCCCGCTCCACCTGGGGACGCCCCTATGAGAGTCCCACTCTATTCATGTGCGGCGTCCCATGAACCTCATACAACAACAATAACCACGATCGAAAGAAAGGGAAGAAGATGAATACGCAAAAATGGTTGGCTACGGTGCT
>QIGO01000035.1 GCA_003230015.1 Alphaproteobacteria bacterium
CCGGTTTTGTTCTTCTCGTCCCGTGGCATGGTCTACAAGATGAAGGTCTACCGGCTGCCCATTGGCTCGCCCACGGCCCGTGGCAAGGCCCTCGTCAACCTGCTGCCGTTACAGGAGGGCGAGACCATCACCACCCTCATGCCGCTGCCCGAGGACGAGGAATCCCTGGCCGATTCCTGGCTCATGTTCGCCACCGCCAAAGGCAATGTCAGGCGCAACAGGATCAGCGACTTCACCAACGTCATGGCCAACGGCAAGATCGCCATGAAACTTGATGGCGATGACCGCCTCGTTGGTGTCGCACCCTGCGAGGAAAACGACGATGTGTTGCTCGCCGCCGCCGGCGGCAAATGCATTCGCTTCCCCACCACCGACGTCAGATTGTTCAGCGGCCGTTCGTCCACCGGCGTGCGTGGCATCAGACTTGGCCAGGGCGACACCGTCATCTCCATGTCGATTTTGCAGCATGCCACATTCGATACCGATGAGCGCGACGCTTATCTCAAGCAGTGCCGCGCCGAGCGAGCGGAGAACGGTGACGGCACCCCCGGCAACGGCTACCTGCCGGCGGAGCGCTTTGCCGAGCTGGCGGCCCGCGACCAATACATTCTCACGGTCACCAGCAAGGGTTTCGGCAAGCGCAGCTCTGCTTATGAATACAGAGTTACCGGTCGCGGCGGCCAGGGCATTGCCAATGTTGACCTCGGCAACCGCGACAATACGGTCGTCGCGTCGTTCCCGGTCCCTGACGGCATCGATCTGGTCATGGTCACCGATGCCGGCCAGCTCATTCGCACCCGCGTCGAGGAAATCCGCATCGCCGGCCGCAGCACCCGCGGTGTAACTCTGTTCCGGGTCGCGGCCGACGAACGCGTCGTCGCTGTCAGCCCGGTGGACGAAGGCGACGACGAGGATGACGCCAACGGCAATGACGTCGACACGGCCGTCAAACCCGAGCAGACCCCGTGAAGGCCGCCTGGCGCATTGGCGTCTACCCCGGCACCTTTGACCCCATCACCAACGGCCATACCGACATCATTGTCCGCGCCGCGACCCAGGTCGACGAGCTGATCGTCGCCGTCGCCACCAATGCCGGCAAGCGCCCGCTCTTCGATTCCGAAGAGCGCGCCGCTCTGGTGCGCAAGGTCATTGACGAGCAAAGCGGCGATATCGCCTCGCGTGTCCATGTCCGCCAGTTTGATACCCTCCTGATGGCATTCGCGACGGACGTAAAAGCCTCCTGCATCATCCGCGGACTGCGCGCTGTTTCCGACTTTGAGTATGAGTTCCAGATGGCCGGCATGAACGCCCGCCTTAATCCGGACATAGAAACAGTGTTTCTAATGGCCTCGGAGCGCCACCAATTCATCTCATCCCGTTTCGTCAAGGAAATCGCCCGGCTTGGCGGCGACATCTCCACTTTCGTCGCTCCTCAAGTCGCCGAGCGCATCACCCAGAGTTATGATTCGTAATGCGCGTATCGCTCTCAAAAGGCAGGCTAACCCATGAATTTGTTCAACCTCACCAAACGAGCGCTGGCGGCTGTACTGCTGTTGGCCTGGGCCACGGTCGCACAAGCACAGGATAGGGACTTGGAAAACACCATCTATTTGGACTTGAAGGACGGCCGCGTCGTCATCGAGCTAAAACCCGAGCTGGCCCCCGTGCATGTCGCCCGCATTAAGGAGCTGACCCGGGAGGGCTTTTACGACGGCGTTGTTTTCCACCGTGTCATCGACGGCTTCATGGCCCAGACCGGCGATCCCACCGGTACCGGCAGCGGCGGGTCGGGGCAGAAACTGAAGGCCGAGTTCAATGACGGCAAGCACCAGCGCGGCACCGTCTCCATGGCCCGCGCCCAAAGCCCCGACAGCGCCGACAGCCAATTTTTCATCGTCTTCGGCGACTCTTCTTTCCTCGATGGCCAATACACAATATGGGGCCAGGTCGTCGAGGGCATGGAGTTCGTTGACAACATCCGCAAGGGCGAAGGCGGTAGCGGCAGTGTCGACGACCCCGACAAAATCATCCGCATGCAAGTCGCCGCCGACGCCCAATAGGCCTCAAATACGCGCTGGCGGGCTGCCACACAGTTCCGCCAGGCACCCGCCGGCCTATTTCCGGATTGACACGATGCCCAAAAACCCGCAGAAACCCGGGCGGGGGCCCGTAGCTCAGTTGGTAGAGCACCTGACTTTTAATCAGGTTGTCACAGGTTCGATCCCTGTCGGGCTCACCATTCTTTTCAAAGAGTTAGGTCGCATTGGATTTTGCGACGCGTGCTTGCCGGGATGACCCGGGCGAAGCACCTGGTCGAAGGAAGCGCGCCATGAGCACGGCACTGGAAGTCACCGGCATCGCCCATATCGGCATTCGAGTGCATGACCTGGACCGGGCCCGCGCTTTTTATGAATTGCTCGGGTTTCGGTTCGTGATCGGTCCCATCGGCCCTGAACCCGTGGCCATCCTGTCCCATCCCGCCGGCGTTGAGATCAACCTGATTCTCAACGCCGCATCGCCCGACGCCGACAACATCCTCATGGACATGCCGGATAAGCATGCCGGTTATACCCACGTGGCCCTGTCGATCGCCGATATCGAACACGCTGTCGCCGGCTTGGAAGCAGCCGGAGTGACGATCACCGAGGGCCCGGTCGATTTCCCTGGCGGCGCCCGAGCGATTTTCGTCCGCGACCCCGACCGCAACGTCATCGAGTTCAACCAGCCGGCCCCCATGTAAACCCCCGGCGGCCCGTGATATGTCTTTTGGTGCCCTCGCGCTGAACTGGAATTGCCCGCCGCGTTTCTTCCCGCGTCTAGAGCCGACCGGCCCTGGCGCCAAACGCTGCTGGCACGAAAAGTGATTTGCCCATCCGGCAGTTTGGAGAATATCCCCATGGACAAGCCCGTCATCGCCGGCCGCAAACCGGTCGAAGTAGAACTAGAGGCCGGCGAAACCTATCAATGGTGCCGGTGCGGAAGATCATCCAGCCAGCCATTCTGCGACGGCTCCCATCGGGGCACATCATTCACGCCGCTTGCGTTTACGGCCGAAGAAAGCGGCACGGCCAATCTTTGCATGTGCAAGCACACCGGCAACGCCCCCTATTGCGACGGCACGCACACGCGCCTGCCCGCCGACGGCGCGTCGGCAAGTAACGCCTCACCGGACCCGGCAGCAAGCAACAAGGCGCCTCCGGCAGTCCCCACCCCCGAAGAACCCACGGTCCAGGCTATCCACGACTTGGCCCGGGATGGCCTGAGCAAGGTCGGTCATCACGGCGAAATGGGCGCCATGGGCGTGCCCCGCCCGACACTGCCCGACTGGAACGACATCCAGATATTGCCCGCGCAATTTGCCCGCAAACCATTGTTGGACGATGTCGGCGTCACCACTGAACTCGTCATCGGCCCAGGCGCCAGGAAGCCGCTCGTACTGAAGATGCCCCTATTCGTCTCCGACATGAGCTTCGGCGCTTTGTCCGAGGAGGCCAAAATCGCCCTCGCCACCGGCGCCGAACTGGCCGGCACCGGGATCTGTTCCGGCGAAGGCGGCATGCTGCCCGAGGAACAGGCCGCCAACAGCCGTTATTTCTACGAACTTGCCTCGGCGCGCTTTGGCTACAGCGAGGATCTCTTGACCCGCGTCCAGGCTTTCCATTTCAAGGGCGGGCAGGGCGCCAAGACCGGCACCGGCGGCCATTTGCCGGCCAACAAGGTCGTCGGAAAAATCGCCCAGGTTCGCGGGCTGCCGGAAAAAACCCCGGCCATATCGCCGCCGACTTTCGTTGATCTGGCAACCGTCGCCGATTTCCGCAAATTCGCCGACCGTGTTCGCGGGATCACCGGCGGCATTCCCATCGGCTACAAAATCTCCGCCAACCATATCGAGGACGACATCGATTTTGCCGTCGAGGCCGGCGCCGACTACATCATCCTCGACGGGCGCGGCGGCGGTACGGGTGCGGCACCGCTGATCTTCCGCGATCATATCTCGGTTCCCACCATTCCGGCCCTTGCACGGGCACGGCGTCACCTGGACCATCTGCGACGCCCGGACATCACCTTGATTATTACCGGTGGCCTGCGCACCGCCCCGGACTTCATCAAGGCCATGTGTCTTGGCGCCGACGGCGTCGCCTTGTCCAATGCCCCTATGCAGGCCATCGGCTGTATTGCCGCCAGAATCTGCAACACCAACAACTGCCCCGCCGGCATCGCCACCCAAAAACCAGAACTGCGCGCCCGGCTGGACATCAAAACTTCCGCCGAAAAACTGGCGAGGTTCCTGAAGGCGACCGTGGAGCTAATGCAGGTAATGGCCCGCGCCTGCGGCCACGGTCACCTCAATCAATTCAACCAGGCCGATATCACCACCTGGAGCCGACAAATGGCCGACCTGTCCGGTATCGGTTATGGCGGTGTAGGCACCGCCAATTCCCGTTGAATGATGACGGGTCACCGCACCGGTAAACGCCGAATTTAGTAAGTCTCGTTAGTGGTAAAGCGCCCGTTCTGGAACTTGCCAGAATATGTCAAAGGCACGAAGGAATTACCCTTACGCCTGGTACGATAGGCGACGAATCTGCTCGGAATTCCTTTTTCTTACACCCCCTCCATTCGTTATAGTGGAGGATGATTAACAGGCAACGGGCAACCACCCCATGGCGCCAGGGACCACCGATCCAATCAACTGCCAAGCCGCGGACCCGCAGCAAAAACGCGGTCATGTTACAATGCAGGCGACGGCCCGCCCCAACTCTGGCACGCAACTCACAAAATGTACGGAAATAAGTGGAACCCCCAGCCACATGATTGGCCCCTCATAACCCTCAACGGCCGCTTACGCCAAGGAGGTATCTGGTTAACTCAAATTGGCCACTAAGCATGGGAGGTCGACGATCGTGAAGTTGAATTTAGGGTGTGGTGACCAGATTCCCCAAGGGTGGACGAATGTTGACTACGCTCTCGGCGCGAAATTCGCGAAGATCCCGCTATTTTCGTCAGCAAACAGAAGGCTGAAATTATTCAATATTGAATGGGACAAGGAAATTCATGTCCATGATCTCACAACCAGGTTCCCATGGCATGATGGCCAGGCCGAATGCGTTTATAGTTCGCACACGTTAGAGCATTTCACTAGGGAAGAGGGCTTGGTATTTCTTAAGGAATGTCACCGCGTATTGAAAAAGGACGGCGTCATAAGAATCGTCGTGCCGGACCTCAGGGTGATTGTTGAGAACTACCTGAATGACGACATAAAAGCAGTTCATTTCCTCGAAGAACTCGGTGTGTTATACGCGGGGGTACGGGGCAGGATAAAAAGCAAACTCGCGCGTTTTATACAATTTCCGCACAAATGCATGTACGATAGTGAGGCGCTTCTCTCTGTCATGTCCGAGATTGGTTTCAAATGTGAGCAGAAGAAGGTCTTCTCCAGTCACATTAAGGACATCGCCCTGGTCGAGCGTGAGGTTCGAGCCCAGAACGCCGTGATCGTTGAGGGCAGAAAGCATTAAGCCGGGCTCGCCCCTTTCCAGGACTCATAGCCGCCGGTTTTCCCTCCAAGAAACGCCGCCGCACTATCCCATCATACATACGCCTTCGGACCGGGTGAACGCCGACGGCGCATCGCTTAGGATCAGGCGCGTCCCAATGGCAAAAGGGCTATCAGGCAGAAAATCGCTCCCCGGTATGTTTGAACGTCATTTTCGGCACCGGGCCAGTGCGTCGGTACTGGCCGAACACCTCGTTTCTATTTGACTTAACCACCCTCTCGGACCGCGTGATATTTGTGATTGAGAGGTTCGACTAATTACCGGAACCGCTTTTATGGAGTTACCGTCAAACGCGCCGACAAATGGTTGGTATAACATTTTGCCTGCGCCAGGACCGGCGGTTCGCCTGACAGGCCGCCTTCGAGTACCATGGGTCGTTGTCGGCGCCGGTGTCACGGGGCTGGCTGCGGCCCGCCAGTTGGCAACGCATTTTCCCCAACAACAGATTGCGCTCGTGGACGCGGAACGAATTGGTTTCGGCACATCCGGTCGAAACTCGGGATTCGTGCTAGACCAGATTTTTCTTTCAACCCACCCACCGGCGAGAAACCTTGCTGTTGCCCAGCGGCGCATGCGCCTCTGCGACGGTGGTCTGAACGCACTGAAGCGACTGGTCTCCCAACACGACATCGACTGCGATTGGCATGAATGGGGCAAATTGCACGTCGCGGCCGTTGCCGAGGGAAACGCAGGCCTGGAGCGCCAAATCCAGGGCCTCCAGACTTTGAACGTCCCGTATCGATTCATGGATGGCGATGAAGTCGCCGCCATCACCGGTTCCCAATATTATGGCGGCGGTCTAAAAACCCAGGGCACAGCACTGGTAAACCCGGCGGCATTATGCCGCGGACTGGCCCGGTCCCTGCCGGAAAACGTCACCGTGTTCGAGCAAACGCCGGTACATGATCTGGTTCGCGGCCAAATCTCTCGGCTGGTTTCCAAAAACGGCGAGATCCTAGCCGACCAGGTCATCATCTGCGCCAACGCCTTTTCCCCGACCCTCGGTATTGCCAGGAATGCAATAGTGCCGGCGGTGGTATACGCCAGCCTCACGCGCCCCTTGACCACATCCGAGCAAGCGAAAATCGGCGGCGAGGCGGGCGGGTTTGGATTGTTGCCCATATCCATGAACGGCTCGACAATTCAGCGCACGCCCCATGGCCGGATATTGGTTCGCAACACTGTTGGTTACGGTCCGGCCGACACCTCCAGCACTGTCCGTCTGGCGGCGGCACGATCCAATCATGCGGCATCGCTCGTCAAGCGTTGGCCGTCGCTCAACGCCGGTATGATCGAGCATACTTGGGGAGGCCTGATCGGGGTCGCTCGTAACCAGGGTCATCTCTTCGGGCGTCTTGATAGGGGTTTGTGGGCTTCCGCCGCCTGTAACGGGGTCTATGGCATGTCCGGCGGAACCATGGCCGGAATATTGATTGCGGACCTGATTGCCGGGAAATCTTCCGATCTATTGTCCGATCAGCTCGAAATACCAAAACCGTCATGGTTGCCGCCGGAGCCGTTCTTAAGTGCCCTCTTCCGGCTAAAAAACTCCGCCTTGGCCGCGGCGGTACAATCGGGCGCTAGAAAATTAGCGGTATCCCATTGAGTTTGTGCTTTCTCCACTGTCACGCCTGACGCCAGGCATCTTACTTACCGCCTTCCGCGCGCCGCATACCGCATCTGCCTGTATTCGGTATCGCTTCGGACCAGGTGATTAGCCGAATTGTACCGCGGTAGAATCGAACGATCTCTGCAGCGGCAGTCAACGGCTGTTTACCGTTCCGTCAGCAGGTTTAAGGCGCGTTCATGAAATTCCGTTTGAGAGATTTCGCTTTCTATCCGCCGCAAATCCGCAGCTATCGCCGGCATTTACAACAGGCTCAATATTGGTCCCCGGAGCAGCGGCGCGCGGACACGCAGGCAAATTTGGCGCGACTCCTCCACCACGCCGTGACCAACGTCCCCTATTATCGCCGAACCTTGGCGCCCTATCGCGACCGTTTTGCCAACATGATCGAGCGCCTGGACCTCAGCGAGTTGCCGCGGCTGACCAAACGGCAGATCCGCGAGCATGGCCAAGAATTATGGGCCGACAACCACGGGGCTTACGGGCCTTCGGTCATACACACAAGCGGCACCACCGGTTCGCCGACGAAGTTCCTGGTCGACCGCCAGTCCAATATCACCCACTTCGCGTCCATCTGGAGCATGCTCAACTGGGCCGGTTACCGCTTCGGCGACCGTTTTGCCGATCTCTCCGCTGGCCAGCGTCCTGGCGAGCCCCTCTATGCGCTCGACCTGCGCTTGAATTGCCTGCGTTTGTGCTCGGGCCGACTGTCCCATGAGACTGTGCCAAAGCTTGCCGAGCGCCTAGCGCGGTTCCAGCCGGTTATCTTCAAGGCCATCCCGTCATCCATGTACCTTTATTGCCGCTGGCTCGATGAATGCGGGGTGAGCCCTTTTCAACCAAGCGCGATCCTCACCTGTGCGGAGACGGTCCACGACCATTATCGGGCCAAATTCCAGGAGCTGTTCGACTGCCGGCTCTACGATTTCTACAACCAGAACGAACGCGCCTGCCTCTTCAGCACCTGTGAGGAGGGTCGCTATCACATTCATGAAGACTACGCCTTTGTCGAGCTCATCGACGATGACACGCCCGGACGCGCCCAGGTCATCGCCACCACGACCAACAACTTTGTCATGCCGCTCATACGTTACGAAACCAATGACCTGGTCGAGGTCGGCGCCGGCGCAGGCTGCCCATGTGGCCGCACCTATGCCACGGTCGATTCGGTTATCGGACGGATTGACGACGTCGTAGTAACGCCCAACGGCAATTTCCATAGCGGCTTTGAGTTCGTTTTCGAACGCGCCGAAAACATCAGAATGACCCAAATAGTGCAGGACCAGGTCGATCGTATCGAAGTGAAGCTTGTTCCCTCGCCTGGTTTCGACAAGCGGGCCGATTTGCGGCGGCTGGAACGACAGCTGCGTGCCTGGCTCGGCAACGAAATCGCCATAGATTTCAGCTTCCACGCCGCACTCCAGCCAGGCCGTACCGGTAAAATCCCCTTCGTTATCTCCCGACCGGGCAGGGATTTGTTGCGACCCGCCGAGGCATAGGGGAAGCGAACTCATGGGCTCGTCAGCCAAATCTTCAGCACGCAATGGCGTCACCCGGAACGCCTGGTTGCGCATGCATTCTCTCGCTCGCGACGCTCGCGCGAAGTTTCTCCTGAAAGTACTGATCACGGCAACGCTACTTATTTTATTGTTCCGCGCCATAGACCCCGGCTTGGCGCTGCAGCGCTTGGCGGCCGTTGATCCATTCTTCCTGTTTTTGGCAATGATATTCGGCGCCACCCAAGGCATTATCGTCATGTCTTGGCGGTGGGCCATCGTGCTTCGTGTCTTAGGCGGCCCGGTTCCATGGCCTCGGCTTGTGCAATTCATGACCGCCAGCCTTTTTTTCAATCAATTATTGCCGTCGACGATCGGCGGTGACGCAATGCGCGTCTTGCTGCTGCGCCGCTGGGGCCGGCCCGTTGGGCAGGCGGTCCAGTCGGTCGCTGTCGAGCGTATCCTCGGATTGACCTGCCTCCTGGTCTTGGCCTTGACTGGCGCCATCCTGCTGCTGCCGGAGACAATGGAACACGCGCCAATGTGGGTCGTCATTGCCACTGCCGTCATAGCGTTGATTTTTGCCGCTGCGTCGGTGCCCCTGAGCCGCCTCGGATTGCACTTGCCCGACTGTATTCTCAGGCGCATCGCCGAAAAGCTGAACGGAACCATCACCGCGCTTCGCCGCGACCCCGCCCGCCTTGCGCTTCTCATCGGTTTGTCATTTTTGGGCCAGTTCTTGATCTTCCTGACAGTCTGGCTTGTCGCGAAATCTCTCCACGTCCCGCTCGGCTTTTGGCATGTGATCGCCATCATGCCGGCGATCATTCTCGTCACCAGCGTGCCGGTCAGCCTTGCCGGATGGGGCATACGCGAGGGCGCCATGGTCGTCGGTCTCGGTCTTGTCGGCATTCCGGCGACCGATGCGGTGACGGTTTCCCTGGTCTACGGCCTGTTGTTTCTCGTCCTGGGCATGGCCGCGGGCCTGACATGGATGCTCTCGACCCGGTTCACGTCTAAGTCTGCCCTGCCGGCGTCCGTTCCGACCATCACTAGGCCATTTTAGATACCGCTTCGGACCAGGTGAACGGCAACCCCGCATCGATTAGGATCGGGCACTTCGCGCGAGCGAAAAGGCTATCAGGTAGAAGGCCACCACCCCATGAACCCAAAGGTCGCAAATTTCCTCGCCAGCAACGACCTGGAAACGCCCTACCTGGTGATCGATCTGAATGTGATCGAGCACAACTTTCGCCAGTTTCGCAAACTCTTGCCCCAGGCCGCGTTGTACTATGCGGTCAAAGCCAACCCGGCCCCCGAAATTTTGAAAATTCTGAACGCCGCCGGTGCCGGTTTTGACGCCGCTAGTTTGCCGGAGCTGGAAAGCTGCCTGGCCGCCGGCGCCTCGCCCGAACAGATATTATACAGCAACACGATTAAGAAGCAGGCGGACATAGCCCGCGCCTACGAGCACGGCGTCAGGCTCTTCGCCTTCGATTGTGAGGAAGAACTCCGCAAACTCGCCGAAGCGGCGCCAGGGTGCCAGGTCTTTTGCCGTTTGGCTGTGGAAAGCAGCGGTGCCCTGTGGCCCCTCGACGGCAAATTTGGCTGCCCGGCACCCATGGCTCGGGACCTTTTGCTGGCGGCCCCTGATATGGGCCTGGACCCCCACGGCATATCCTTCCACGTTGGCAGCCAGCAATGCAGCCTGACACCTTGGGATCGCGCGATCGGCCGCGCCGCCGAGATTTTCCGCGACCTTTCGGCCAACGGCGTCGACCTGAAGCTGCTCAATCTCGGTGGTGGATTTCCCGTCGCCTATCGCTCCCAAGTGCCCCTGCTGGAGGATATTTCGACGAGCATAGATGCCTCCTTGGTCCGGCATTTCGGCAATAGCATTCCCGATATCGCCATCGAGCCCGGCCGGGCGATCGTCGCCGCCGCGGGTTTGATCCGCACCGAGGTTATCTTGGTATCCCGCCGCGACGTAAATGTCCCGGAACGGTGGGTCTATCTCGACATCGGCAGATACGGCGGCCTCGACGAGACCTCTGGCGAAACCATTCAATATAAATTGCGGCCTCGAGTTAACGGTGCCGAATGCGGCCCGGTCGTTATCGCCGGTCCCACTTGCGATAGCGTCGACATAATGTACCAAAATGCCGAATATCAACTGCCCATGTCCTTGCGCGCCGGCGATCACATCGACATTCTTGCGGCCGGTGCCTACACCACGACGACTGCATCCGTGGGTTTCAACGGCTTTTCACCTTTCCAGCAATATTATATCTAGCGCGCGGCCGTGGCGTTCCAGCTCAAGGATTTCCTTCTCTACCCGCCGCAAATCTGGGCCTGTCACCAGCGCTTGCAAGACGCTCAATATTGGTCGCCCGAGCAGCGCCGCGCCGATACCCAGACGAACCTGGCCCGCCTTCTCCATCACGCTGTAACCAACGTCCCGTATTATCGGCGCACGCTGGCACCTTACCAAGACCGCTTTGCCGGCATGATCGAGCGCTTGGATCTCAGCGAACTGCCGATACTGACCAAACAGCAGATCCGCGACCACGGGCAGGAGTTATGGGCGGACGGCCACGCCGCCTACAAACCCTCGGTGGCACAGACAAGCGGCACCACCGGTTCGCCGACGAAATTCCTCGTCGACCGCCAGTCCAACATCACCCACTTCGCCTCCATCTGGACCATGCTCAACTGGGTCGGTTACCGCTTCGGCGACCGTTTTGCCGACCTCACGGGTGGCGAGCGCGCCGGTGAACCCATGTATGCGCGCGACCTGCGTTCGGCCCATCTGTCCCGTGAAAATGTTCAGAGATACGCCCGGCGTCTGCGCCGGTTCGAGCCTGTGGTGTTCAAAGCCATCCCGTCCTCCATGTACATCTATTGCCGATGGCTCGAGGAAGCCGGATTGGAATCCTACCAGCCCAGGGCGGTCCTGACGTGCGCCGAAACCTTGCACGACCACTACCGGGCAAAGATCCAGGACGTGTTCCATTGCCGGCTATTCGATTTCTATAACCAGAACGAACGCGCCTGCCTCTTCAGCACCTGCGAGCACGGCCGCTACCATATCCACGAGGACTATTCCTACGTTGAACTCATCGATAACGACACGCCGGGCCGCGCCCAAGTCGTTACCACAACCACCAACAATTTTGTCATGCCGCTTATTCGCTACCAGACCAACGATTTGGTCGAGGTCGGCGATGGCACCGGCTGCCCATGCGGCCGCACTTATCCGACGGTGGCCCGGGTCATTGGCCGGGCCGACGACATCGTCGTCACGCCCGACGGCCGTTTCCATAGCAGCTTCGAGTTCATTCTCGAGCGCATGGAGAACATCAGAATGACCCAGATCGTCCAGGACGATGTCGACCATATTGACGTGCGCCTCGTCCCCACGCCGTCCTTTGACCGGCGAACCGATTTGCGCCGCCTTGAAGACGAACTTCGGGCCTGGCTCGGCGACGACATAGACATCGGCTTCAGTTTCCACACCGCCCTTCAGCCTGGCCGGACCGGCAAAATTCCCTTCGTTATCTCGCGTCCGGGCCGGGAATTGTTAACGTAAGGTAACGAGCCCATGGCGTCACAGGCCAACCCCCAAATCCCGGGCACGATCGTTCAACAGGCTCGCTCGTCCTTGCGCGCCCTAGCGCGGAGCACGCGTGCGAAGTTCCTGCTCAAGATATTGATCACCGCCACGATATTTTTCGTGCTGTTCCGAACCATCGACCCGGAACTCGCCCTGCGGCGATTGGCGACGATTGACCCAGTCCCCCTCGCTCTGGCGGCACTGCTAGGCGCCGCCCAGGGTATCCTCGTCATGTCTTGGCGGTGGGGCATTGTACTGCGCGTTCTTGACGGCCCTGTGGTTTGGCGCCGGCTCGCGCATTTCATGACCGTAAGCCTGTTCTTCAACGAACTGATGCCATCGACCATCGGCGGTGACACCATGCGTGTCATCTTATTGCGCCGAATCGGCCGGCCTTTGGGACTGGCCGCCAAATCGGTGCTCGTCGAGCGTGCGCTGGGGCTGACCAGTCTCCTTGTCCTGGCTCTTTTCGGTGCCGCGGCCATGCTGCCATTCACGGACGATCCCACCCCCCTATGGATCATCATTGCCACCGCACTCGCCGCACTGGCATGTGGCGGCCTGCTTATCCTGTTCACCCGCCTCGGGCTGCATTTGCCCAAAGGCGTTATTCTACGCATCGCTCAGTCACTGAATGAGACCGTCACGGCCCTACACCGCGACCCCGCCCGTTTGGCCACCCTTATCGGCCTCTCCTTCCTTGGCCAGCTGCTGATCTTCATGACTGTTTGGCTGGTCGCACAAGCGCTCCACGTGCCTCTGAGTGTTTGGCATGTGGTCGCCATCATGCCGGCAATCATCCTTGTCGCCAGTATCCCCGTCACTTTGGCCGAGTGGGGCATACGCGAGGGCGCCATGGTCGTCGGTCTCGGCCTCGTTGGCATCCCGGCGACCGATGCCGTGACGATATCCCTGGTCTACGGCCTATTATTTCTCATCCTGGGCATGGCCGCGGGCCTCGTATGGCTTTTCTCAAGCCGCCTCGGACCTATGTCGGTATCCTAAATTATAATCCAGCCGATACTTGGCCGCCGGCTCACAATCCCAACTCGGTCATCATCACCGGCCGCCCCTCGGCAATCGATTGCTCCGCCGCCAATCCCATGGCGACCGAATACAACCCGTCCGTCACACTCACTTCTGCCGGGCCCCCGTTGCGCAAGGCCTTCAGAAAGGCCAGATGAGCAAAATAGGTCGAACCATGATGATGTCCGGCCGCCAGCACCTGTTCATCGACGGCAATATGTTCGCTTTCCATGCGCGTCGGATTGCGCCGCCCGATGATGACGTTGGAATCGGGCACGGTGCAGGCGATACGGCCCAGATCGCCCGTCGCGACGATCTCCTCCTGATTGGGAGCGGCTTCGGCGAACATGCACAAATCCAACATCGCCCGGCAGCCCTTCTCGAAATCGACGATCACGAACGCATTGTCGATCATGTCCGGCGTCTTGCCGTCATAGCGCTCATCCAGATGATTTACATCCTGCGCCCCGGATGCAAAAACCCGCACCGGTCGATCTTGCGTAATCAGCCGCATGAGGTCGAAATAATGGCAGCATTTCTCCACCAGGGTGCCGCCGGTATTTCCCACGAAACGATTCCAGTCGCTGACTTTTTCCAAAAACGGAAACCGATGTTCACGAATGGCCAGCATCCGCAGCCGGCCGGCGGTTCCCTTATGCACTTCCTCGATAAGCCGCGCCACCGGTGGCATATAGCGATACTCCATCGCCACCCAGACCAAACCCGGCCGCGCCCGCGCCGCAGCCTCCACGCGCCGGCAGTCTTCGATCGTCGTACACAGCGGTTTTTCCACCAGGATTGCTTTGTCGGTCCTCAGCACGTCGCCCAGGATATCCATATGCGT
>QIGO01000126.1 GCA_003230015.1 Alphaproteobacteria bacterium
CACGATATAGGCCGCCAGGATGATGATCATCAGCCCCATATCGCTCATCTCGAGCCCGATCAGCAGCGACGCCAGATTTTTTGGAATTTGCGACAAGGCAATAAACGGCGTGAAAATATGGGCGCCGATAAGAATCAGGAACGATGTCGCCGTCGTCTTCATGGTCGCCAGGACCACTTGCCGCATCACGGTCAAGCTCAGTGTCCGCCGGAACAAGGCCACCAGGAAGGCCAAAAAGGCCCCCACGCCGGCCGCTTCCACCGGCGTAAATGCACCGCCATAGATACCGCCGATGGTCAGCACGATAATGCCGACAATGGCCCCGGCCCGCTTCAGGCTCGCCAATTTCTCGCTCAGCGGCAGTTGAGCACCCGCCGGCCCATAGTCCGGCCGAAACCATGTGATAATATTGATCGCCACCACGAACAGCCCGGTCAGCATCAAACCCGGCAGCACCCCGGCCATGAACAGCCGCCCGATCGACTCCTCCGCCAGGATGGCGTAGATCACAAAGCCCGTTGACGGCGGGATCAAAATGCCCAGGGTCCCCCCCGCCGCGATGGCGCCGGTCGCCAGGCTGTCATTGTAGCCGTAGCGCCGCATCTCCGGCAGCGCCACCCGGCCCATGGTCACCGCCGAGGCCAGCGACGAACCCGACAGTGCCGCGAACCCCGCGCAACCCACGACCGTTGCCGAAGCCAGGCCGCCGCGCCGGCCGCCGACCCAGGCATAGGCCGCGTCATAGAGGTCGCGGCTCATCCCCGACACCCCGGCAAGATTGCCCATCAGCACAAACAGCGGAATAACACTGAGTGAAAAAGTCGTCGTAATCGCCAGCGTCTCACTGCCCAGGATCGACAGCGCCGCCGCCCAGCCGCTCATCGCCGCGGCGCCGAAAAAACCGACGATCATCATCGTCGTCGCCACCGGCATGCGCAGGGCCAGCAGCAGGAACAGCCCGCCCAGGCCGATCATGCCAATCGTCGTCACGCCCATGGCCCGGTCCTAACTCAGCCGCGTCAAGGTGCGGCCGCGCAGCAGCAGCCAGAATTCGGCGATCAGCACCAGGGAATACAGCCCCATGCCAAATGCATTGAACATGTAATAGGGCAGGAACGGCAGCTGCAGCAGATCCGAGGTCTGGCCGTAGAGCGAGGCGCTTAACCCGTCCAGATAGCTACGCCACGCCACCAGCGCCAGCATCGCCGAGGCCACCAGACGAACCGCCACATCGACCCATCTCAGCGTCTTCGGCCCGGCGACAAAGCCCAGCAGATCGACGGCCACATGGCTACCCGCCCGCCCGCCGTAGGGAATGGCGAGCGAGGCGACGATCAGCAGAAACAACACACTAATGTCTTGGCCGCCGAAAATCGGCGCATTGAAGAAATACCGCAATCCCACATCGGTCACGGTCAGGAACATCAGCGCCAGCAGCACGAAACCGCCAACCAGGCCGACAAAGCGGACCGTATGATCCACCAATTTGATCATACGGTCCGGTGTCGCCACCTCTATGTCCGGGGACATGTTGCGTCAGAGGCGCGCCGCGCTAGCTGCCGCCCACCGCATTACGCATCTCTGCGAGGATAGCGTCCGCCGGAATGCCTTCGGCGATCATATCGTCGAGCACCTTCTGCACCTCCGCTTGCGAAACTTCGCTGAATTTCGCCCGCTCCGCCTCCGACAGCTCGATAATCTCGACGCCGCCTTCTGCGGCCAGTTTCAGCCCGCGCTTGCCGGCGGCGTCATAGGCTTTGCCGCCCATGCGGCTCAACTCGATCCCGCTGGCGGCATCGACCCAACCTTTTTCCTCATCGCTCAACCCGTCCCAAACCTTCTTGTTCATCACCAGATAGAAGGCCGCCGCCGAAGCCGGCAAGTTGGTTGTGATATATTTCGCCGGTTCATTAAGTTTGAACGAGCCGATACCGCTCGAACCGATCATCACCGCGTCAACGACGCCATTGCTCAGCGCATTGTAGGTTTCGCCCACCGGCATCTGCACCGGGATCGCGCCCCAGGCCTTGATGAATGGTGCATCGGCGGCCGATGGCGCCCTGATCTTCATGCCCTTGACGTCGGCAAGACTGCGCACCGCCTTGTCACGGGTGATCAAGACCGCGACTTCGTTGGACCACATGGCCAGCAATTTGACATTCTGGAATTCGGTGTCGAGATAGTTTTTCGCACCCCACAGCATCTCCGTACCGTCGATGGCATTGGGCACCACCCCGGGAATGGCCACCAGCATGGTCCGCGGGAAAATCGACGCGGTGTAGCCGGGGATGCCGAACACCACTTCCGCGACACCGTCGATGGCGCGTTTATATTGCTGCTGCGGCCCCTTGCCCAATTCCCCCGCCGGGAATTGTTTCACCGTCATTTTCCCGCCGCTCAGCGCCTCCAGCTTTTCCGCGAAGGGCGCGAAGACCGCCTTGTTCATCGGATGTTTCGGCGACATGAAATAGGATAGTTTCAGTTCCTGCGCCATCGCGCCCGAAACACCCATGGCCATCGCCGCGCCCATCGCGAGCGCCGCGATCCCACCGTTCAACCATGTACGAGTCAGCATATATTCCTCCCCAAATGAGCCAATAATCCCGCATATGGTGTGCCATATGTCCGATCAATTGGCATGCCAAACGATAGACCACCCAAATCGACCTGTCCACGACAGGGGCCGAACACGAACCAATGGTTAATATCACAATTTCGCGTCGCCAGGCAGGACGTTTCGCTCAGGCCCGCTGCCCATCCGGCATCGGCCCGGCCCGCAGCACCGCTAGCGGCAACCGGTCCAGCTCTTCCAACAGGGTCACAAAGCGCCGCGCGGCATGGTCGATGATTTTCTCCCCGGCCGCTTCATTGGCCGCCTTGGCGTCCCCCGCCACCCCCATTGGGTTAAGATCCTGCGCCATCCAGCCCCAGCGGATCGGCCCCTCCACCGCCAGCACCTGGTTCGCCGCCGCCATCTCCCGTGTCAGCGAGGCGAACGCATCGGCCTTTTCCATTTGCACCAATTCCGGCCGCAAATACAGCATCGCCGAGGTTTCCACCGCCCCGCCGTGAATACCGTGGCTGATCTCGTCATCGCTGAACAGGCCCTCCGGCAGTCCCAGGGCAAACCAGCTTGCCACCACCACCACCATGTCATGGGCGGCGCGCAAGTCTCGCGCCACGATGTCCATCACCGGCGGATTGCCGCCATGGCCGTTAAGCAAGACCAGCTTGCGCACGCCGGCCCGCGCCACCCCCGCACCGATTTCCCGCCACAAGGCTGCCAGCACCTCCGCCGATAGGCTCAGCGTGCCGGCAAATCCACTATGTTCCCGGCTGTAACCCATGGGCATTTCCGGCAGCACCACCGCCGGCAGCCCCGCCGGCATCAGCGCCACCGCATGGCGCACCACCCCCCGGACAATGGCCGCGTCCACCGCCAACGGCAAATGCGGCCCATGCTGCTCGATCGCCCCCACCGGCAGGATCGCGATACTCTCCGGCCCGGCCCAGCCCGCCACTTCCTCGCTGGTCATTTCTTCCCAATAACGGCGCGGCGGACCTGTCATGTTCTCCTCCTTGCCAGCTTTCTTAACGCGCGCACACCCGCTCCATCAACCGCCGCAGGAACCGCTCGCAGGCCGCCACTTCGCTCAGCGCGATAAATTCGTCGGGCGTATGCGCCTGCTCGATATTGCCCGGTCCGCAGACCACGGTCGGTATCCCAAGCTGCTGAAACAGCCCCGCTTCGGTGGCATAGGATACGCCAAAAGTCTGGTTGCTCTCGGTCAGCGCCAGCGCCAGGGTCTCCGCATCCGACCCCGCCTCGGGCACCAATCCTGGTACTTCCCCCAACATTTCGGTCTCGATATCCGCGCCTTCCCATACCCCACGCATTTTCGGCAGCACTTGTTCCCGCGCAAAACGCCGAAAACCATCCACCACCGCCGCGCCGTCGCTATCGGGCAGCAGCCGCATTTCCCAACGCAGAATGCATTCCGCCGGTATGATATTGGTCGCACTGCCCCCGTTGATCATGTTCACCGACAGGGTGGAGTAGGGCGGATCGAAACGCTTGTTCGGGGCTGCCCGGCGAAATTCATCGGCCAGCCGCACCAACTCGGCGATCAACTCCCCACCATAGGTTATGGCGTTCACCCCATGCTGTGTCTTCGACGAGTGATAGGCACGGCCGCGCACGGTGGTTTTCAACATCACGCCGGTCTTATGGGCGTTAACCACTTTCATCTCGGTTGGTTCGCCAATGATCACCGCCCGCGGTCGCGGTCCGCTTTCGCGCAGATGGTCCAGCAGGCCATGAACGCCCAGACAACCGACTTCTTCGTCGTAGGAGAGCGCGATATGGATCGGCGTTTTCAGTCCACGCTTCACGAATTCCGGCACCAGCGCCAGCGCAATCGCCGAAAAACTCTTCATATCGGCGCTGCCCCGGCCATAGAGCCGCCCGTCCCGCTCCACCACCGTCCACGGATCGCTCGACCAGTCCTGACCGTCCACCGGGACCACGTCGCTGTGGCCCGACAGGACGATACCGCCATCCCCATCCGGCCCCAAAGTGGCAAAAAGATTCGCTTTTTTGCCGCTCGCATCGTGAGTCAGCGTCGCCGCGACCCCGTGCCCGGCCAAATAATCACGCACCCAATGAATAAGGTGGAGGTTGGATTTTCGGCTCGTGGTATCGAACGAGATCAGCTTGTCGATCATTTGGCGAACCGAAAACAACTCTCCGATCATCAGGACACCCCTTCCGAAAACAGAACGCAGGGCTCCCGCACCAATATCTTGGTTGCCCTTTCCTCGGATGCCTCTTTGTTAACCAGATATAGCCGGCAAAAGCTATCGCCGTGCGACTCTAGGGCCGCACCACCAGGCAGCTCTGATCCCGCGCCTCAAGCGCCGCGCACAGCGACTGGGCCTGCTCCAGACTGCTCAGCGGCCCGCCTTGGATCCGGTAGAAGGTAGCGCTGTCCACTGTCGTCTGTTGCAGTCTCAGATCGAGCGGTCCCAGCAAATCCTCATGCAGATCTTGCACCCGTGCCCAGGCCGTCTTGGCCCCCTGGCGATTGGCCAGGGCGCCGATTTGCACCCGCCAGACCGATCCCGACGGCGCCAAGGAAGCCGGACTGATCAAATTTGCCGGTGGCGCCGAGGCAATTTTCGCGCCCGCACCACCCACCGGCACGACCGGCGATCCCGTTGCCAGCGCGCCTGACGCCGACGCCGACCCCGCGGCTTGCCTTGGCGCATTGCGCCGCGGCGGCAGCGCCGCCCCATCTGCTGAGGTTGCCAGCACCCCGGGACTGCCCAGCGAGCCCACTGCCGCGACCTTGGCCGCATGATCGATCATACTGCGTAAAACCTGGTAATAGCCGAGATTCTGCAGCACCCTTTGTTCGTCCAGATCGAGCCGGTTAATACGCGCCGCCCGCGCCCCGTCCCCCGCCAACCCATAGGCCAACGCCAGATTCTGGCGGTGCCGGACCGTCACCCCTGGCAGCGTCACCGCGCGCTCCAGCAGCACGATCGCCTCGTCATACTGGCCGCTCAGCGCCAGCGATAGGCCGAGATTATTCGCCAGACCGAGATCGTCGGGCGCCAACGCCAGTCCGGCCCGGTAGTTCGCTTGCGCCTGCGCCGCCTCGCCAAGCATGTCGTAAACCACGCCCAGGCCATTATACAGCCCCGGCGCCGGCGCGATCGCCAGGGCGGTTTCGAATTTCACCTGCGCCAGATGCGGTTGGTTCAGCCCGGTCAGGGCCGTGCCATATCCTGTCAATGCCGCCACATTGGCCGGCTCCAGCGCCAACGCCTTGGTCCAGATTTCGGCGGCCTCTCTATAGGCCTTCAATTCATTGAGCGTTTCGCCAAGCCCGATCAGCGGTGCCGGGTTTTCCGGCACCAGTTTGGCCGCCCGTTGGTAGAGTGGTACCGCCGCCACCGAATCCCCGGCCGCCCGAGTCCTTTCGGCCACCCGCATTAAGGATGCGGAATCCGCGTTAATTTCACCATTTTGGGCTTCTATGGGTCCGCTGCACGCAGCCAGCAGCAATAGCCCGGCAACCAGGCCACGCCGGCGCAACACGATCCAACGCCAATTCCCCACGCTTTCCATCCAATCCTGTCTTAGCGAATTTTGAGCTTACGGAGCCGGGATTAAGGGATTGCCAACATTCGCGTGTATTTATGCCCTATATGCCTAAATTTGCCGCGATATGGCCGGCCTGGCGCCATTGATCGAACCGACCGGAAAGACTATCTTTTAGGTGGGATCCCACCCCGACAGCGAGTTAGTACCATGCTCATGAAAGCATTGAAGCCTCTGCCTATCTTGGCCACCGCCCTGATCCTTGCCGGCTGCGCCGGTGCCGGCGAAAAACAAACTGTCGGTACTTTGCTTGGCGGTGTCGGCGGTGCCGTGGCTGGCGCCCAGTTCGGCTCTGGCGGCGGCCGTCTCGCCATGACAGCCGTGGGTACCCTGCTCGGCGCTTATCTTGGCAGCGAGATCGGCACCTCCCTCGACCGCGCCGATCAGGCCCAGGCCCAGCGGGCTGAAACCCAGGCCTATGATTCCCCCATCGGCAAGACAATCCGCTGGAACAACCCCGAATCGGGCAATTCCGGCACTGTCACCCCGATCCGCGACGGCACCGATGCGGCCAGTGGCCAATATTGCCGCGAGTACCAGACCACGGTAACCGTCGGCGGCAAGACCGAGGACGCCTTTGGCACCGCCTGCCGGCAACCCGACGGCAGTTGGAAAATCGTCAGCTGACACATCGCCACCAGCGATTGAAATAGGCCGCTTAACCGCGGCCTTTTTTATTGCCGTTAATTCCGCAACTCCCGCAATTTCCACTCCGGACAGGAAACAACGCCCCCTCAAGGCGGCTCATTTGCACGCCCTTGGTGCCGCAATTAACCAATAGACCCAGATTTTAACCATCCATTTCACCCCTTCAAGCGCCCTTTTAAACTCCCGAAACAGCACCAAAACTGGCGCAATAGGCCGCTTTTCGCGACCCATAAACACTCGCTAAAATTTGCTCTATACCAAAAGGATAATAGCCCCATCAAACGGGTAACTCCTTCTGAATGTTTGACGATTTTCCACCAAAAATGCCACTTTCTCGGTACCACGGAGGTGTGGTCGCGATCCCAGAACGCAGTACACCTCACGAGTTAACTGGTTAACGCAAGGAGCGTCATATGAAGTCCATGTTCACAAACCTGATGCGCGACGAGACTGGAGCCGCTGCTGTTGAGTACGGCCTCATCGCCGCCCTGATTTCCATCGGCATCATCGTCGCCGCGACGAGCCTCGGCACCGAGCTGTCGACGACCTTCACTTTCATCAAAGACAAGCTTGCCGCCTCACGCGTCTAAGTCGCGCGTGTTGTCGGGAATTGCGGCGCGGCAGCGAAGTCGCGCCGCTTCTCCCACCCCCTCTTGGTCCAGCCCACAACCAAAGAGATCACCGACATGCTGACAAATTTCGCCTTCGCTGTCATCGGTCTGCTGCTTTATGCGGCCATATCGGATCTCTTATATCGCCGCATTCCCAACGTCATTCCCGTCGCGATGCTGGCGCTGTTTGCCGCCGCGGCCGTCTTTTTCCCCGCCGACATCGACTGGCTCAACGCCACCGGTGTTGCCCTAGCGGTCTTCGCCGTCGGTGCCGCCCTGTTCGCCATGGGCAAGGTTGGCGGTGGCGACGTCAAGCTGCTCGCCGCCTGTGCTCTTTGGGCTGGCTTGAGCGGGCTTGCCCCGTTGTTGGTCATCACTGCCTTGACCGGTGGTTTGATCGCGGTCGCCCAGATCGCGCCCCAGGCCCTTTGGTATGTCACCTCGGTTTTCGGCACCTCCGAGCATGTCGCCGAGGCGCCGTCCCTCAAATCCCTCCCCTACGGCATCGCCATTGCTGCCGGTGGGTCTTTCGCCGTCCTCACTCAGTTGATCCTGATCTAAGGCCGCTATCCCTGATCCAAGGAGTCCAACATGTTCAGCCGGAAAATATTCATCGTTATCGCCATCCTCGTCATGGCCGGCATGTTCGGCATGTTGGCCCGGTCTTTTCTCGCCACCCCCGTTGACCAGGTCGCCACCGCCGCGCCTGCTGAGGAGCCGGCCCCGGCGACGCCGCAGATTCTGGTCGCCGTTGAGGACCTGCCCGCCGGCACATTCCTCAAGGCCACGGGTGTGCGCTGGCAGGACTGGCCCGAGGCCTCCATCATGCGCGACCAAATTCGCCAGGGTGAGCAATCGGTTGAGGATTTCACCGGCTCGGTTGTGCGTCTTGGCATGGTCGCCGGTGAGCCCGTTGTTGCCTCCAAGCTTGTCCGCCCCGGCGAGCGCGGTTTCCTGGCCGCCGTTCTCACCCCGGGCATGCGCGCCGCATCGGTTTCGGTCAACGCCGTATCCGGCACTGCCGGCCTGATTTTCCCCGGCGACCGCATCGACGTCATCCTCACCCAGCAGCTCGACGTCGATGATTCCGCCCCCGGCCGTCAGACCATTGGCGAGACCATCCTGCGCGACGCCCGTGTCATCGCCGTTGACCAGCGCGTCCAGGATCTTGCCCGGGCTGACGAGGCTCAGAGTGCGCCGGTTGCCAAGACCATCACCCTTGAGGTGGCCCCCCGCGGCGCCGAGACCCTCGCCGTTGCCGCCGAGCTTGGCACCCTGACACTGAGCCTGCGCAGCCTTGCCACGCCCGAGGAAGAGGGCACCGTCGCCGCCGCCCCCCGCCCCACCTATGCCGGTGACATTTCGGTCGCCTTTAATCGCAAGAGCCGCGACAGCGCTGCTGCCAGCCGCAATGAGATTGTCGTCATGCGCGGCAAGGAAACCACTGTCGTCGAGTCCAAGTGAGTCGCCCCCTTCTCGGCCGCGCCAACGGAGAACGTGCAATGTTGAAACGATCCCTCATCATCCTCGCGACTACTGCAGCGCTCGTTCTTGCCTCGGTCGTCCCCACCGCCGCCCAGCAGACCATACCCACGACCGAGACCCTGGAACTCACGGTCAAGAAGGGCCAGCTGGTTCGCCTGCCCGCCCCGGCCAGCAGTGTCTTCGTCGCCAATCCCGACATCGCCGACGTCCAGGTGGCCTCCCCCACCAGCGTCTTCGTCCTCGGCCTGGCGGCTGGCAGCACCACCCTCTACGCCCTTGGCGACAATGACCGGGTGGTTCTCGCCACCGAGGTCAAGGTCGGCCAGCCCATCGAGGATATCCAGGACCTGATCAGCACCGAATATCCCGAAGCCACGGTTCGCCTGCGCTCCACCCCCACCGGTGTCGTCGTCACCGGCAGTGTCGAGTCCGGTGCCGTCGCCGAGGGTATCGTCATCCTGACCCAACAGTTTCTCGGCGAGGAAGACCGCGTCGTCAACCGCTTGTCTGTCACCGCGCCGAACCAGGTTAACCTGCGCGTCCGTGTTGCCGAGATGTCGCGCCAAGTAACCAAGGAACTCGGTGTCAACTTCGCCGGCATCGGCCAGATCGGCCAATTGTCCGTCACCGCCCTGACCGGTCGCCAATTGCTTAATGGCGCCGGTTCTTTCCTCTCTTCCCCCTCGCCCGATCTCTTCGGTTCTTTTGGTGGCCGCTTTACCAACGGCGACATCGACGTCACCTCGCTGGTCGACGCGCTCGAGCAGGAAGGCCTGGTCACCACTCTGGCCGAGCCCAATCTCACCGCCCTCTCCGGCGAGACCGCCAGTTTCCTCGCCGGTGGCGAATTCCCCATCCCCGTCGCCCAAAGCGACGACAACATCACCATCGAGTTCAAGCAGTTCGGTGTCGCCATCGACTTCACCCCCACGGTCTTGTCCCCTGAGCGCATCAGCATGCGCGTGCGGCCCGAGGTCAGCGAGCTCACCGACGAGGGCGCCATCCAGATCGGCGACATTCGTATCCCGGCCCTCAACGTCCGCCGCACCGAGACCACGGTGGAATTGGGCAGCGGTCAGAGTTTCGCCATCGCCGGTTTGCTGCAGAACAATACCAAGACCACCGTCTCTCAGCTTCCCGGCCTTGGCAGCCTGCCTATTCTCGGCCGCCTGTTCCGCTCCGACCGCTTCCAGCGTGACGAGACCGAGCTGGTGATCATCGTCACCCCCTACCTGGTGCGGCCCAGCAGCGCCAATGACCTGCCCACCCCCCTCGACGGGTTCCGCCCGGCCAGTGATCTCGAGCGGATCTTCTCCGGCAAACTTGCCAAGGAAGGCAAGCAGGCCGGTCCCGCTGGCGCCGTCGGTAGCACTGGTATCCGCCTTCTCGGCGATGCCGGATTCACATTCTAGAAATGAGGTGCGCCATGAAGAATCCTAACCGAATCCCTGCCAACACGCGACGCGCCCCCAAATTCCTGTTCGCCGCCACCGCGGCCTTGGTCCTCGCTGCTTGCCAGCCGACCTTGACCGAATGGACTGAGTCCGAGTCGCCCAAGGCCATTGAGGTCGAGCGCCTGACCGGGTCCCTCAGCCTCGCCCTGGCCGGGTCCGATCTCAGCGCCGACCAGGCCGACCGCATCGATAGTTTCCTCAGCCGCCAGGGTAATCTGTTCAATCTGCGGGTCACTTTGGCCGGCCAGGCCGACGACAGTCTCGCCGCCGTCCGGCAATTCCTCGTCGCCCGCGGCGTCCGGCCCAGCCACATCAGCCGTGGCACCGCCGCCGTAACCGCGGGCAATGTCGAAATCGCCGCCGAACGTTATGTCGCCGCCCCGCCAAGCTGCCCGGACTGGAGTAACGCCAACATCCTTGACGGCGCCAACACCAATTCCAGCAACTTCGGCTGCGCCACCGCCAGCAACCTCGCCCGCATGGTCGCCGATCCCCGCGATTTGGTGGTTGGCCGGTCCTTGGCGCCGGCATCCGGCACCACCGCGGCAGCCGCCGTCGGCCGCTACAACACCGACCAGGTCAAGCAACTGCCGACCTCCCGCTACAGCGCCACGACGGAATAGGAGGGGCATATGTCAAACCCAAAAAATAACACGCACATCGGCGACCAAGCCGCGGAGGCTGCGGTCTTTGTCTCCGACAGTGCCAGCGAAGAAGTCGTTCGCGGCGTCCTCGGCGAGCTTGCGCTCACCAACAACGTCGTCCGCCGCGCCGACGTCAAGGTGGCGACTCAGTTCGTCACCGACAACGCCTCGCCACAGATTCTCATCGTCGATGTTTCCGGTTCGGACTTGCCCCTATCCGCCGTCCAGAACCTGGCCAAACATTGCGAGCCCAGGGTTCGTGTCATTGTCGTCGGCGACAAGAACGACGTCGGCCTGTTTCGCGATCTCGTCTCCATGGGTGT
>QIGO01000243.1 GCA_003230015.1 Alphaproteobacteria bacterium
TTGCGGGTCAATCACGCTAGGAGCGAGTGTTAGTTCCAAAACCTTTAGCAGTGCGTCTTGTTTGCACATCTGAAAAAACGCCTTCATCGCCCAGGGTCCCAAATCCGAATGTTTGACGCGCCTTGAGAGAAAACAACGTCATCTCTTAATCCCTGGTTAATTTGTCAGCGCTGGATTGGGTGCTGCGGCGCGATGTGCCGGGGAATCAGGCCCAGCGCCCTCGGGTCATCCCAGACCACATTTTCCGTCTTGTACGGTATGAATCCATATTTCTTGTAAACACCTAAAGCAGCCGGATGGTCGAGGGTGCATGTGTGAACCCAAAACCGCTTAGGGTTTGTTTCCCAGGCCTTGTGAATAGCGAACGTCAAGAGATAAGGGCCGAGTTTCTTGCCGACAAAGCCTGGCAAAAGCCCAAAAAATGCAAGTTGGGTTTCGCCGCCGCTACGGGCATCGAGTTCGGCATATCCAGCCGGTTGATGATCGAAATACAAAACATACAGATCGACTTTTGGATGCGAAATTATTCTTGCCAGTTCATCGTCCGGCATTTTGCGGCGATCACCCCAAAGCCATTCCTCTCCAACCGAATTGTAAAGGAACCGATAGAACGCCACCGTGGGTGCCGGCACAAATCTAATCTCAATGCCATCGGCAGGAGCCGCAAGCGGCTTTCCCTCGGGTCTTTCAAGCATTTGTAGAGTCGTGACGGTCACCGCAATTTTACCACGCATTTCGGTCTCTTTCAGTCGCAGGTATTTTCTCATTGCCATCTTCGGCCTCTGTCAGCCGATTTTTGCTGTCCAAAATGCGGTACGCGCCCATGGGACAAACCACGCGGTCTTATGCAACGGCCGCCGAAACTCGGCCGCAGCGGGTTCATCTTGCTCAAAAGCCGCGACTGGCGATAGGCGGGCAGACTATCCAGACTATCATTGGCTGTATTGCCGCGGTCTTAGGTCAGGGTCCTGGTGGCGACGTTCTGAAAGCCAGCCACTCCCAGGACAATCTTTTTGCCTCGACGATTTGGCTCAGCGGCATCAGCGCACCCAACGCATTGCGTGCCTTGCGTGCTTCTTCATTGCCCTGCGTGGCGGCCAGAGAGAACCACATATAGGCCTGCAAATAGTCCATTTTTGCGCCATTGCCGCCGGCATACATCATGCCGAGATTGTGCTGGGCGCGCGCCAGCCCCTGGCTCGCCGCGCGCTGCATCAGATCGAAGGCGGATTTATAGTCCTTGGCAACGCCTTCGCCGCGCGCATACATCGCACCCAGATTTGTCTGCGCCTTGGCATGATCCTGCATCGCCGCGCGCCGGTACCACGCCGCCGCCCTTTCCGGGTTGCGCGTCACCCCTTGTCCGCTGTCATAGAGAATACCCAGCCGGTGCTGGGCTTCGGCATTATCTTGCCCGGCCAGATCCGTCCACAGGCTGCGCGCCGTTTCCAAGTCATTTTGCTGGAAGGCATCCATCGCCGCCGCCAGTCTTGCTTGTGTGGTGCCGGCCTTTTGCAGCCCCGCCGGTGCGCCGGTGTTGGGCAGCACCGGTTGCCCGGCGGCCATCACTGTCGCCATCATGCGCACGCCCTCGAAACACGCCATCACTTCGTCACTCAGCTCGCCATTCACCGGCAGCCTCCGTTGCCGCTGGAAGTCCTTCAGCGCTGCCCGAGTCGCCGGTCCCAGGACACCGTCGGCCGGTCCCGGATCTTGGCCAAGAAAGGCGAGCAATTGCTGCACCAGAATTGTGCAAGCAGGCGGCTTTCCAGTGGCATGCGAAACCGCTCCCAGTCCGCTGGCTGGCGGTGCGGGATCGCTGTTGGTGTCCTCTGAGATCACGGTTTGCTCGTCGACATGCTGCCTTATTATAGAACAGCCGCGCCGCTTTTAGCCCTGCCAGTTGCGGCTTTGCGGCAACGCGAAAGGGGTGCGCCACACCGACTCGCGCCGGCGCTGTGCCATCATATCGCCTCTTGCGCCCATTCCCCGCCACCGGTAAAGCCAGTCCACACGGCGATTTGAGACCGATCCATGACCGCCCAACGCGACCTTGTGAACCACCTCGACCGTTTCGGCGATGCCCGTCTGTTGTGCATTGGCGATATTATGCTCGACCGCTTCGTTTATGGCGCGGTGGCGCGGATCTCCCCCGAGGCACCGATCCCCGTTCTCCGCATCGGGCGCGAATCGGCCATGCTCGGGGGCGCCGGCAACGTTGTCCGCAATCTGGCGGCACTGGGTGTGGCGCCGCGGCTGATATCGGTCATCGGCGGCGACAATGCCGGCACCGAGATCGAGGCTTTGCTGTCGGCGCAAGGCGGTGTCGCTGGCGATTTGCTCACCGATACCACCCGGCGCACCACGGTCAAGGCGCGCTTCATCGCCGACGCCCAGCAACTGTTGCGCGCCGACCACGAAGACATCGTCGCCATTCCGGCCGATCTCGCGGCCAAGGTCCGGGCGCTTGGCGAATCCGCCTTGGCCGACTGCGCTGCGCTCATTCTGTCCGACTATGGCAAGGGCGTTCTCGGCGACGCCACTCTGCAAGCCCTTATTGAAGCCGCGCGTAGCGCCGGCCGTCCCGTCATCGTCGACCCGAAGGGCCATGATTATCACTGTTACGCCGGCGCCGACATTGTCACCCCCAATCGCCAGGAACTCCATCAAGTCGCCCGCATGCCCGTCGATAGCGATGACGAAATCGTCGCCGCGGCGCGCGCTGTTGCCAATCGGTGCGGGCTCAAGGCGGTGTTGGTGACCCGCGGCGCGGCGGGCATGTGTGTCGTGCCGGCCCAAGGCGAGGCGACCCACCTGCCGGCCCTGGCGCGCGAGGTCTATGACGTCTCCGGTGCCGGCGATACCGTCGTCGCCGTCCTCGCCGCCGGTCTTGCCACCGGCGCCGGCCTTGTTGACGCCGCCCATCTTGCCAATGTTGCCGCCGGCATTGTTGTCGGCAAGATCGGCACGGCGGTCGTCGAAAGCGGTGAGTTGCGCCGCGCCTTGCAGGGCGAGGAAGCGGCCAAGACCATGTCCCGGCAGGCGCTGCTCGCCCAAACCGCCAATTGGCGCGCCCGCGGCTTGAAAATCGGTTTCACCAACGGCTGTTTCGACCTTATCCACCCCGGTCACGCCTCACTGTTGCGTCAGGCCCGGGCCGCCTGCGACCGTTTGGTGGTCGGCCTCAACAGCGACGCCTCGGTGCAGCGGCTCAAGGGCCCGGCACGCCCCCTCCAGAACGAGCAAGCGCGCGCCCAGGTGATCGCCTCCCTGGCCAGTGTCGACGCCGTCACCATATTTGACGAGGAAACGCCCCTGCATTTGCTCGCCGCCCTCCGCCCCGACTTGCTGGTCAAGGGCGCCGACTACCGCCTCGACGAAGTCGTTGGCGCCGATCTGGTCCAGGATTATGGCGGCCGCGTTCTTTTGGTGCCCATCGAGCAAGGCCACTCGACGACCGCCACCATCGCCCGCATGACCGACTAGGGTCTTTCCTGTCTCGGCAGCCAAAATCTTAGAATAGCTGCGGCACGCCGCTGCGCTGGGCCACTTCGCGCACTTCTGCCACCAGCGCCGGCACCATCGGGATGCCCTTCTCGCGCCGCTGCGCCATCGCCTCATTCTCCGGATCGCCGGGCACCAGCACCGGCTGGGCCGGATCGATCGGCGGCGTCGTCCGCAGCAGCGCCACCAGATGGTCCATGTCTATGCCATAGGCTTGTCGGCTGCCCCGTGCCGCCTGCGGATCCAGCGCCATGAAAAAATGCCCGATATCCGTTTTTTCCGCCATTTCCCCTGTCGCCGGCACATGTCCGGAAAGCAGCGCCCCGGACAACACGCTCGACAGCACTTCGACCATCACCGCCAGCCCGTAGCCTTTATGGCTGCCCAGATCTCGCTCGCCCCCCAGCGGGGTGATGGCGCGCAACGCCGCGGCCCGTTCGGAGTCGGTCAGTGTCCGCCCTTCTTCATCCAAGGCCCAGCCTGCGGGCAGGTTCTTACCGGCGCGCCTGGCGATCGTGACCTTGCCGTAGGCCACCGTTGTCGTTGCCATATCCACGACAATCGGTTTGTTATTCTGCGCCGGTGCTGCGAACGCGATAGGGTTCGATCCCAGCCGCGGCTGTTTACCGAACGTCGGCACCATCAGGGGTGCGGGCGTGCTCGACATGGCAATGCCGATAAGACCTTGTTCGGCCGCCATATGCGCATAATAGCCCGCCGCGCCATAATGGTTCGACCGGCCCACGACGGCCACGCCGACACCGTGGCCGCGCGCTTTTGCCATCGCCAGTTCCATCGCCAGCACCGCCGGCGGATGGCCCAGGCTGTGGTCTGCGTCAATGGCGCACAATCCCGGCTGATCCCGCACCACGCGAATATCCGGGGTGGCGTTGATCTTGCCGTCGCGCCACCATTCCTCATAGGCTGACAGCATCCCCACGCCATGGCTGTCGATGCCGCGCAAATCGGTGTCCACCATCACGGCCGCGCAGGTTTCGCCATGCTCTTGCGAAAACCCCCAGGCGCGGAATACCGAATTCAACTGCGCCGACAGGACATCGGCGCTAACGGTAATCATCTCGTTGCGTTCTCAATTTGCACCGTCAGGTGTCTTGGCACATTTCGGCCGCCCCTGTAACCGGGTTGCTGCAACTGGTCTGACTTGTCCGCAAGCGCCGCTCCCGCAGGGCTTGGCGCAGCGCATCGAGTTGCGCTTGCCGCGCCGACTTGCGCGCGTCCACACAACGGCGCAGGGTCTTATAGTTCTGACCATATGCCGCCGCGCATTGTGTCAGGTCGACCGCACTTTCCCGCGCGTCATACGCACTCAAGACACGGTCCATGGCGACCTCTTCCTGTGACCTCCCCTGGGCACAGGCAGCCAGCAGCAAAGCCGACAACGCCATCACCGTCGTCGCCTTTATGCCTATGATCACCGCCAGGGCCCGCGACCGTTATTGTGACTGTCCCCCGCATCGGCGCTGTGCTGCAGGCGGCTTGCGGCACTGCGCGCGAACCGCAAGGTCAGCGCTTTCCGGCGGCTGCCATGGAGCCGGTGGCATGGCGCCTGCCGCAGCACCTCCGCGCCATAGGCATCGGCGACCATGAGTCCGCACGCGGCGGGCAGGATTTCTTGTGGAAACGCCGGCGGCACGGCAAAGGACAAGCGGTCGCAGAACGCCTGATAGTCGGGCCATTTCTGGTCCGCGAGAAAGTCGGCGGTGGAGATTTTGACTTCGACGATCACCACCTCGCCGTTGCCGCCCAGGCCGATGACATCCGCCCGCCGGCCGTTCGCCAGGCCAAATTCCGTCAGCGTCCGGTAGCCGAGATCCCATAAACCGCGGCACACGCCCCGGGTGACCTGTTGTGTCAGCGCCGCAGCACCGATACCTGAGTCGCCAAGCTCTCGGGCATCATCTCCCTCAACAATGTCCAGCCGTGCGCCAATGGTCATTCACGGATTGTCGCAGCCGGACCCCGTGGCGGCAAGACGGTGGCCGGTAATAGCCGCGCCGCTGACCGCGACAAAAGGGGGGTATCAGGAAAAAGGGCGCCAACCCGGCACCCTTTTTGATCCGCGCCAGCCGGCGTCGTTCCTGCCCGGGTTAGGCCGCCTTATCCACCGGATTGTTTTCGATCGCCAGTAGGAATGCGTTCAGCACCGGGGCGGTTGCCGCCTGCTCGTTGGCCGTCACCAGCAGCCGGTCGACCACCAGGCTTTCATCGGCCCATTGAGCGCCGGCCTGCTCCAGCGCCTCCTGCTCGCCGGCGGCGGCCGTAACCCGGCGCCCCGCGGCGACACCGGCATCGGCCAGCAGGCGCGGCGCCGCGCCAAACGCGGCGATGGGCTTCTCGGCATCGGCGAAGGCCTTTACCACGCGGCTTGCATGAGGACTGCGCGCCAGGGTCACGATGCTGCGCTCGCCGCCGGGGATGATGAGGGCGCTGAAGTCGGCCGAGAGCACTTCGGAGAGAGTCTCCTCGGCCATGAAGTGATGGCCCCAACCATTATCGTGCCAGCCCTGGACCAGCCCGCCTTCGGCGGCGATGACGACGCAGGCGGTTTCCGCGGCCAGCAGCGTCTTTTGTGTATCTGTGAGATGCTCTTCGATGAAACCGGCGGCGACAAGGATGGCAACGGGAAGTTTCTTCGGGCTTTCTGACATTAAGGCTCCTTCGCAAGCGTTTTATGGCGCAACCGATCCTGGCGCAATCCCGGCGGCGCCGGTCGCGGATCACTTGCCGAGACAGCAAATTTCCGGTGGCTGTTTGCATGGCCGCGCAAGCGCGCGCCGTGGTTCAGACACCGCTAGCTCTACCGCCCGTGCAGAACGGTAGTTGATTATCCCACTGGTGGGGGGGATTGAGCTAACGCCGAATACTTATGACGCGGCTCGGGCAAAGTCAATTCTACACGCGTCACTTAGCCGCGATTTGGGGCGTTCCGATAGCGCTACTCAATTTAGCTAGGCGGCCCCCTTGGCGCCACCGGATCCAGTGACGTCGACGCGCCGCCGTTCAGCGATGCTCGAAGCGCGCTTCGGCTAGTTTGATCCCCATCTCGGCATTTTCATCGCTGGCCACCGTAACATTGCCGGAGATTTCGCCCCCGGCCAGGGTCTCCAGTCGGGTGTAGCGGATCATACCGCTGACCTTGCCCGTCGAGTGGATGCGCAACAGCTTGGTTGTCGTCAATTCGCCATCGACCCGGCCATGGATCTCCGCTGTTTCCACTGACGCCGTGCCCCGGAACACCCCGGTCTGGGCCACTTCCATCAGGCGGCCCGAGAACGCGGCTTCGACTTGCCCCTCGACGGTCAGCACTTGGCAATCGTCGATCTCGCCTTTCAGGCGAATGTCGCGGCCGACGATGAGCCGGCTGTCCTCTTTGAATGGCATGTCGGGCCGCCGCTCCACTTTGCTTTCTGGCACCTGCGGCGGCGGCGCGGCGGCTGGTGGCACTTCGGCGAAGCGGCTGCTTGGTCTTGGCGGCAGTATCGGCCGGTTGAGGCTCGCCGACTCGGCGCGCGCCTCAAGGGGACTGATCGATCTGGGGCGGTTATCGGTATCGGAATCCATGGCTTCCCCTTGGCTGGGCAGTGATCTGTGACGGACTTGAATCTGGCGCCACTGCGGTCCTTGTTCGTGCGGTTAAACCCACGCCGGACTCGCCAACCGGTTGTAAGCTCCACGGTCAGAGTTTTGTCCTGTGTGCTGCCAATGTCCAGCGGCCCTTTCGGAATATTCGCCCCTGTTCGCCCCGGCGGGGTTACCACGTTAGCGCCGATTTGCCGTGCCGAAGTCGCGCACAGGAGTTTTTTTTGGCTATTGTGCGAAGTTCTGTGTCCGCGCTGCATCGCCTTGCGGCACAATGTCCAAATACCGCGCCCCGGAGCGCATACTGATTGCTAAATCCGGTTCATCTACCAAAATAGAAAAATGGATTGAAAGAATCCGGCGGGAGCACAGTACGAATGATGTCTCCTTGTGACATGATGATGACAAAATCATAACTTAGACGGACGCCATGCGAGATGAAATCCAGGCAGTTCGCGCTGTTGCGCTAAGAAACATCGCCCGCAATGTGCAACCGAGCGCCGACGGTCAGCGTTGGCGTGCGGCCGCAAACATGTCGGAGGAGGAAATCGCCGGAATAATGGCGGACCGCGTGTTCGAGGACGACCCGCGCGCGGTGCGCGGCCGCGCCTGAACCGCGGCGCTCGGCACCGACTGGGATCTTACCCAGCACCTGTCAATTGCCTGCACCGTTGCGGCCATCGGCACTTCTGTTCAGGCCCTACCATGGCTCGCCGGCTGTCAATGGGCGCCGCTCACGCATCGCCCATTGTCATCGCTAGGTCAGGTATTTAGCCAGTTTCTCCCAGTAACGCGCATGCCAGCCGCCGTCGAGATGCTCTTGCTGGGCGGCGTCGAATCCCAGATGGTCGAGCACCAGTTTCGTCTCGTCACCTTGTTTTTGCAGTTCGATCCTGACGATCGAATAAACCCCCTCGTCCCAGGCCGCGACCCGCCATGCCTGCACGATGCGCTTATTCTCGACAATATCGATATTGCGGCCCACCACCTGGCCGTCGTAACAGGAAAAGACGCCGCCGGCGTCTTGGCTGATCTGCGCCGGCGCACCGGTAAACGCACTATGCTCGGCCGCCGTCATCAGCGCCTTATAGACCCGCTCGGGGCTGGCGCTGAACACCACTTCCTGATGAATCGCTCCTGACATAACCAGGTCTCCCTTTGTTCGTAAAACCGGCCACCACCGGCCGTTTGCAATATTTGCCCATTTGGTTTAATATCAATTCATGATCAACGCAAGGCCCGCGGTTGAGGATCGACCGGCAGTCAGCGTCGAAGATCGGCTGGCCGACGACCTCCTGGACCGAATTTTTCACGCTTTGGCCAATCGCACGCGCCGCTCGCTACTCGCCCGGTTGGCCCGGGGCCCGGCCATGGTCACCCAATTGGCAGCACCATTCCCCATGTCTCTGCCGTCTGTGTCGAAGCATCTCAGAGTGTTGGAAAGTGCCGGCCTCATCGCCCGTTCCATCGATGGGCGCATTCATCAATGTTGTCTGACCACCGAGCCCTTGCGCGAGGTGGAATTCTGGCTTGCCCATTATCGCGCCTTTTGGGACCAGCGCCTCGAGGCGCTGGCCGACTATGTCGAGAGCGACCGGGACGGCGGTCCCATGACGACATGACCGCGAAGGACCCCAGACCTTTGGCCGCCGACCGTTCAGTCGCCCTTGTTGTCCGCCGTCTCATCGACGCCACGGCCGAGCGCATCTTTGCCGCCTGGACCCAGCCCGCGCAGATCGAGAAATGGTGGGGTCCGGAGACCGCCACCTGTTCGGACGCTGAAATCGACCTGGTTATTGGCGGTCGCTACCGCATCGCCAACAAGTTCCCCGACGGCACCATCGTTTGGATTGCCGGCGTCTTCGAGCACATCGAGCCGCCCCATAAGCTCGTCTATAGCTGGCAATTGGAGGCGCATCCCGAGTCGGCTGAGCGCGTCACCGTACGTTTCGCGGCCCGCGGCCGTGCCACCGAGGTCATCATCACCCATGAGCGCATTGCCGACCCGGCGGCCCGCGACCGCCATCGGCAGGGTTGGCACGGTTGTCTTGATGGCCTTACCGCCTATCTTGAGCCCGCTTAGACGGGATTGTCATGGCGCCACCCTACCTCGAACAGTTGCAGGCCATTGTTGAGCGCTCATCCTTGCCCGGTAGCGCGGCGGCGGACCTAGTCTGCAAACATTTCTTCAGCGGTGCTGCGGCCTATGTCGGCGGCCGCATTTTCATGAGTTTGACCGCCGTTGGTCTGGCACTGAAGTTGCCGGCCGAAGCCCGCGATGAGCTTTTTGCACTGGGCGCCAAACCGTTGAAATACTTCCCCAAGGCACCGGTCAAGAAAGAATATGCCGTGCTTCCGCCACAGATCGTCGCCGACGAGCCCGCCCTCGCCGGCTGGATATTGCGCAGCGCCAAATATGTCGGCGGGGCGCCAGTCTAAAGCGCAACGCGCCCCGCCCTACTTCTATGCCCTTAGCCTGACCGACGCGCAAAAGCGCTGGGCGGTACGAAATTGAGTCCGCCTTCTTCGCCTGGGGTCAGCCAATAGAGTTCCAGTGTCGAAGTATTCCGTTTCTCGAAATACAGCAGGTCCAGCGCGTACCACCCGGCGTCGTCGATCTGCACCGTGACGAGATCGGTGAACCGGTCGGCATGCACGGTCGGGTCGGACAGGATCGTCACGCCGCCAATGGTCAATTCCACGCCGTCATTCGCTTGCATGGCCATAGTATAAACACCCGCTTCGGGGAAATTGATCAGGCCTTCGATAACCGCCCCGACGCCATCCTTGCGCCCGCTGCTCAGCACCAGGCCCGAGCCGACATTATAGTCCAGCGACAGCAGCGGCGTGCCGGCTGTGCCGGGTTCGGCCTGTGCCCACTCGCGCACTTCCTCCACCAGGTTGAATATGTTGCTGTAATAGGTGACTTTCAGGCCCGGCGACAATGCCCCCTCTGCCGGTTGCGGGTCCAGTCGGGCAGGGTTGAAATTCTTGATCCCCGCCGGCGGCTCGGCTGCATCGGCGAAGAATTCCGGCACCGCGAACTGGTCGTTGAGGAAAACATAGTCGTTACCCGGCGCGAAGACATGACAGGCGATACAACCACCTTCGGGGTTTTTCGCGACCCGCCCGGCAAGCGCCACGCCGCGTGGATTGGCCGACAAGGTGCCGTCGTTGTTGAACTTGGCCCAGAACCAGTTGCGGTTTTCGGGATCGTATCCGGCTTCGCGGCGGAACATGACCGTGATGGCGTCCAAATTGAGACGCGGATTGTCGGCCACCGACTGCACCGAAACATTCTCCCCAATATAGTTATTCTTGACGATCACCACGCCCTCCCGGTCGGCCGTCGTCAGGGTGCTCTGTAATGTCGTCAGGATGACACCATGGGGTTCAACCCCTTCATAGGGTTGCGACCCGATGGCGTTGGCGCCCACCAGTCGCGCCTCCACCAATTGATCCCACAAGCGCTGCGCAAAGGCGACATCCTCGGCACCGCCGAATCCCGGACTGTTTTCCTGGGCGAGCCCGATTTGTGGTCCACCCACGAACAATGCCGTGGCAAGCAAGGTGAATACGCGGCGCATGGTGTCTCTCTCCATTAATTTAGGTTGCTGGATAACGGCATCACGGGACCGATGCCGCCGGTGTACCCCCGGCCGTCGGCAGGCGGGTGAGTGGATAAACGCGGGTACCGGCGACGCGGATATCACCCGCCCCCGATGCTTTGAATTCGCCCACATAGGCTTGCAGCTTGACGATACTGGCCCCGGTGACGGTCAACTCGGGGTTGACGGCGAGCCCGTCCAGGGTGAAATCGCCATATTCGGCCAGGGATACCACCAGCGGATCGGCGTTGCCGGCATGGATGTAGATCTTGCCGGAATTCGTCGTGTCGATCCTCACCGGGCCGTCGACGAAGCTGATATCCACATCGCCGATGCCGGCACTTTGGTAGCGCAGCGCGCCGCGCACCGTGCCGAAACGAACATCCCCCGTGCCCCTTTTCTGAATATCGGCGGCGGCGGCCGAATGCACGTCGATATCGCCGCTTCCCCGCATATTCGCGGTGAAGCCGCGGGCGACTGGCCCCAGGGTCACATCGCCGCTACCGCGTTTTTGGATATTGACCGAGCCGGCCGACGCCGCGGTGATGTTACCGCTGCCGCTGAGATTGGCGTTCAGCGCGCCGCTGACATCGCCAAGCGTAATGTCGCCGCTACCGAATCGGTCGATATCCGCCGAAGTCACATCGCCGATCACCGCGTCCAGTGACGCGGCGAAAATCTTCAGCGGCGCCTTCAGATCGCCGATATTGGCGACCCCGTCCATATCGTCGATCACCAGGGGCGTCCCCACCGGCACCCGAAGATTGACCACCGGATAATTCTTGGCTTCGAAACGCTGTAAGATCTTGGTTGGTCCCATACCGCGCCGGATCACCAGGTTGTCACCGTCGAGCCGCACCGTGATATCCGCTACTTTGTCCGCCGGTGCGCTTACCGTGACTTCTATGGCCCCGCCGTTGCTTACTTCGACATTCAAGCTGCCGATCAAATTATCGACGGTCACCGACCGGGCATCGAATTTCGCCACCCCGGTCGTCTCGCCGGCCGCGCCATTGGCGAACATCCCCACCGACACCACGGTCGCCAAAGCAAGCTGCATCGGAAATCCCATCGCATCCTCCATCGCCCCGCAATCCTGCCGCCAAGTCTCACATGGTGTCGCCACGCCATGTCTCCTGTTCAAGACAATGTGCAAGCCGGTAAAGAGCCTGTGAGGCGAGCCTGGATTTTGTCACACCGGACCTAAGTGACGGCGGTCACCTCTCACACCGAAGTGACAACGCAATCGGCGAAATCGCCGCCGCCCGGCCCTGGAGAGCGCAGCGAATTGCCGCGAGATAGATAAGGTAGCGCGCCGGCGCGGACAAAGTACGCACCGCCGCGCCAGCGCCCGACTGGGCGCCGGC
>QIGO01000153.1 GCA_003230015.1 Alphaproteobacteria bacterium
GCGCGGCACGCGGCGGCGCGGGGCGAGGTGCCGGTGGGGGCGGTACTGGTGGATAACAAAAGCGGTGCCGTGCTGGCGCAAGCCGGTAACCAAGTCGAAGCCGACAAGGATCCCACGGCCCATGCGGAAATTTTGGTGCTGCGGGCGGCTTGCCAGGCGGTGGGGGCGGCGAGGCTGCCGCACTGCGATCTCTATGTGACCCTGGAGCCTTGTGCCATGTGCGCCCAGGCCGTGGCCCTGGCGCGCTTGCGGCGGCTGTATTTTGGCGCCTATGACCCCAAGGGCGGCGGGGTCGACCATGGGGCGCGGGTGTTTGACCATGCCACTTGCCACCATAAGCCGGAAGTTTATGGGGGGCTTGAGGAAATCCAGGCCGGGGGGTTGCTAAAAGCGTTCTTCGCGGGCAAGCGAGGTTAGCGAGAGGCGGCGTGTGCGCCGATATCGCGGCGGCAGAAACCCTCGGGCCAGTCGATTTTGTCGATGGCGGCGTAGGCTTTGTGCTGGGCCTGGGCGAGTGTCGCGGCGCGGGTGGTGATGTTGAGGACGCGGCCGCCAACGGCGAGCAGTCGGTCATGCCGGCGTCGGGTGCCGGCGTGGAAAATTTGTAGATCATCGCTTGTGGCGAGGTTTTCCAGGCCCCTGATCTCCGTGTCTTTTTCGTAGTGGCCAGGATAGCCGTTTGCGGCCATGACGACGCTGAGGGCGGCCTCGTCGCGCCAACGCAAATGGATGTTGGCGAGCATACCGTCGCTGGTGGCGATGAGGGCGGGGAGAATATCGGAGGCGAGCCGTAGCATCAGAACCTGACATTCGGGGTCGCCGAAACGGACATTATATTCGAGCAGTTGGGGGCCGGCGTCGGTCAGAATAAGGCCGGCGTAAAGCACGCCCTTATATGGGCAGCCGGCGGCGGCCATGGCGCGGATTGTGGGGCGGATGAACCGTTCCATGATCGCGGTCTCGAGGTCGGGTGTCAGGGCCGGGGCGGGGGAATAGGCGCCCATGCCGCCGGTATTGGGGCCGGTGTCGCCATCATGGGCGCGTTTGTGATCCTGGGCGCCGGCCAAGGGCAGCGCGGTTTTGCCATCGACAAGGGCGAAAAAGCTCAACTCCTCGCCGCTAAGAAATTCCTCGAGCACGAGTTCGGCGCCGGCGGCGCCAAAACGGTTTTCTGTTAGGGCCGCATCGATGGCGGCGAGGGCCTGCTGCCGGGAATCGGCGATGGCGACTCCCTTACCGGCGGCGAGGCCGTCGACCTTGATGACGACGGGATATGTTTGGCGGTCCAGCCAAGCAACGGCCGTGGCGCGGTCGCCGGTACGGATATAGGCGGCGGTGGGGATGTCATGGCGGGCGCAGAGGTCCTTCATGAAACCCTTGGAGCCCTCCAACCGGGCGGCGGCGGCACCGGGGCCGAAGACTTTTATGCTTGCGGCCTGCAACCTGTCGGCAAGGCCGGCGACCAAGGGCGCCTCGGGGCCAATGACGACAAAATCCACAATGTTGTCTTGGGCGAAAGCGAGCAGGCCATGGATATCATCGGCGGCAATGGGGACACATTCGGCTTGCCCGGCAATACCGGCGTTACCGGGAGCGCAATATAGTTTTTCGCAAAGTGGAGAGGCGGCGATGGCCCAACACAGGGCGTGCTCGCGGCCGCCGCCGCCAACGACAAGAATGCGCATAAATTCTCCCGAGCCGATTTTTTGCATTTGTATCATGGGCAGGGGCAGGCGGGCTCTGGTAAATAGGTGCGATGAGCGAATCCGATCCTCCAGGGCCAGGCGATAGCGAACACAATCTGCCGCCGATTCTGAGCGTTAGCGAACTCAGCGGGGCGCTGAAACGAACCATTGAACAGACGTTCGGGACGGTTCGGCTGCGGGGTGAGATCTCGCAACCGAAGGTGGCCGGATCGGGGCATTGTTATTTGCGCCTGAAAGACGCCGACGCGGTGATCGACGGCATCGTCTGGCGCGGGGTGATGAGAAAATTGTCGATCCGGCCGGAGGAGGGTTTGGAGGTTATCTGCATGGGCCGGCTGACGACCTATCCGGGTCGCTCCAGCTACCAAATCATTATCGAGCAGATGGAGCTGGCCGGCGAAGGCGCTCTGCTCAAAATGCTCGAAGAACGGCGTAAACGGTTGGGCGCGGAGGGGCTGTTCGACGCCGCGCGTAAACAAGAGCTGCCCTATCTGCCAGCGGCGATCGGGGTGGTGACATCACCGACGGGGGCGGTTATCCGCGACATTCTGCATCGGCTGGCGGACCGGTTTCCACGCCATGTGCTGGTGGCGCCGGTGGCGGTACAGGGGGAGCAGGCGGCGGGCCAGATCGTGGCGGCTATCGAGGGCTTTAACGCCATGGCAGCCGATGGCGCGGTGCCGAAGCCGGATCTGCTGATTGTGGCGCGGGGCGGCGGCAGCCTGGAAGACCTTATGGCCTTCAACGAAGAAGCGGTGGTGCGGGCGGCGGCGGCCAGTGACATTCCGTTGATCTCCGCCGTGGGCCACGAAACCGATACGACGCTGATTGATTTTGCCGCCGACCGGCGGGCACCGACTCCGAGTGCCGCGGCGGAAATGGCGGTGCCGGTGCGGGCGGAATTGTTAGCCCAGGTTAGCGACGACTCGGCGCGGCTGATGCGCGGCATGGTGCGGCTGCTGCGCGAACAGGCCCGACAAGTGCAAGGGCTGGGGCGCGGGCTGCCAAGGCCGGAGCGGCTGATCGAAACGGCGGTGCAGCGGTTGGATGACCGGGCGGAGCGGTTGACCCTGGGCATGAGCCGGTTGTTGGAATCGCGCGGTCATGGGTTGTTGCAGTTGGGCGTGCGCTTGCCGACGCCGAAACAACATCTTGACCGGGAAAAGCAACGGTTGGGTGCCACGGCCAATGCGCTGCGAGCGTTGGCGCGTAATACCAGCGCGGAGATGGCGCGGTACGACAAGATCGTCGCCGACCGGGCCGGGCGTCTGCGACGTTTGGCGCAGGTGCTGATTAGTCAGGCGGAACGGCATTTGACGGGGACCTCCAGCCTGTTGGAGAGTTATTCCTATGAACGGGTACTCGACCGGGGATTTGCCCTGGTTTCGGACGAAGAAGGGATTTTGGTGGACAAAGTGGACGGACTGAAACCGGGGCAGGCGGTGTCGATCCTGTTCCAGAATGAGGGCCGGGCAGAGGCGCTTATTCGGGGCACGGCGAGGGGTGGTAAGGCGGTGAAACCAAAATCCTCGCGGCGAGCGGGTGGCAAAAATTCGGCCGGGCGCCAGGGGTCGTTGTTATGAAAATGCTGGCAATGGCGCTGTTGGGGGTGATGGTGGCGGGAGCAAGTTACGGCCTGGAATTGACCGGACCCTTGGCGCAAGGGGGGCTGGTTATTGGTCAAGCAGCGCCGGGCAGTGCGGTGCAACTGGATGGCCAGGACATCAGCGTGGACGTCCAGAGCGGCCTTTTTGTCCTGGGTTTTGGGCGCGACGCGGATGGATCGGCCGAACTCGTGGTGGTGGCGCCGGACGGGTCGCGGGAGACAAAGGCGTTGCAGATCGTGGCGCGGGAATGGGATATCGAGCGTATCGATGGCCTGCCGCCGGCCAAGGTGACGCCCGATCCCGTCGCCGTGGCACGGATCGAGCGCGAAGGTGCGCTGATCCGCGCGGCGCGGGCGCGGGACGGGGCGGAAACCTGGTTTGCCGAGGGATTTGTCTGGCCGGTGGTGGGCCGGATCAGCGGGCGCTACGGTAACCAGCGTATCCTCAATGGCGAACCGCGCTCGCCGCATTTGGGGGTGGATATCGCCGCCCCGACCGGCACGCCGGTCAAAGCCGCCGCAGCAGGGCGGGTGACCCTGGCCGCGGATGATTTGTTCTATACCGGCGGTACGGTGGTGATCGATCACGGCCAAGGGGTGACGACGATCTATTCCCATATGAGCCAGGTTTTAGCGGCGGTGGGCGACGAGGTCGCGCAAGGGGCGGTGATCGGGTCAGTGGGTGCCACAGGGCGGGTGACGGGGCCGCATTTGGATTGGCGGGTGAACTGGTTTCAAACGCGGCTGGATGCGGCGCTGATCGCAGGGCCGATGCCGGGGGAGTAGGGTGGGTTTCGAGGGGACGGCGTGTCCGCAGGATTTTCGTTATCGCGAAAGATACTAAGAGCCATAAATGGATCATCACATTGTGGCGATCCGTAAGTTCTTGACCTGCGGCTTCGATGCCTTTGTGTGAGCGCCACAATCTTGAATCGGACTGTATAAGGGTCCTGTCGCTGCGGAGTAGCTCCGCGATGCGGGTCCGTGGACCTGGCCCTGCTAAAATGGAAATCCATGGTCAGCTAAAGCAAAAGCGTCCTTCGCACCGTCGATCATGGCTAACATTGTATTGGGCGGATTTGTAGAACGAAGATACATTGGTCGGACGTGATCCGCCAAACCTTCATTGTAAACTGGATTGGTGGCCGGTAAACTAGCGCCACCGATTCTTTGTACCAACCTGTCTTGTTTGTCGCGGGTTCCCATAGCAGCAACGATAATAGGTGCTGTTAACCAGGTTCCAACAACAAATACCGTAGCCATCAAAATTCGGGCGATGTTATAACGCCGGTAGTCGGGGGCAACACAAAGGCGACTTGCTTCTAGACTCTGAGTGCGGTTAACGCCGAGGATCTCCAATCCTCGATCAAGTTGATTAGTTCCAATGACCTCGTCCAAGACACTCGTAGGGGCGGTGGATCCCAGTTCGAGTAAGCGGCAACATCCGACAATTTTCCCATCGACCAGGGCGACGACGTGGTGTGATGCCGTATCCCGAGCCTCGTCCTGATCCAGATGATACTGGCCGCCAAATCCGAACTCGGGCCGCTGCCCGTTTGAGTAGAGAACATCACTGCGCAATAGTCTTGCCTCCGTAAGCCAATCCGGGGAGTATCTCTGTGGACCGTGACTATGAGGTGGCGATAAAAGTCTTAAGTCGACGCTACCAAACTGACAGGAGCTCATACCTGTCCATCTAGCAAAGGCGCACCTAGTGAAGCACAATCTTCTAGAAAATCTCCGTAAGCCTGCAATGCATCCGCTCCTGCCCGGATTAGGTGAGGTAGCGCAGCCTCGTTGTCGGCCAAGAATCCTGAAAGTTGTTTGCGATTAAAGGTCGTATGGCCAACATCAAGGGCAACGTGCTCTTGGACGAACGACAAGCAGGCTACGACGTCCGACCCTATGCGTTTGGCACAATTTTGGACGAGCCGGCCGCCGTATTCGACAGATAATTTCTCGATCTCGTATTCAATCGCTATTTGACAATAGGGCGTTTTGCTATTGATTATATTCTCGTGCAGCAGCCGGTAACGTTCGATTCCAGGTGTCATCGGCGCGCCGAGGAGGATATCTGCATCGAGGGGCCGTAGGCCATTTCGGGAATGATTCCAATGATCGACCAAGGCATGAGTGTCGCGCCTCATGAGTTCATCGTGGCCCGCTTCGTGCCGGGCGTGACCTTGCAAGGCCTTGCCAAGCTTAAGGTGGCCGGCGCTGACACATCTTTCTCCAGCGCGCCTGATCCAACTTTCGACAGGCGCTGTCATGGCCACGCCGAGGGAACAAAAATGAATGAGGAACGCTAGGAGAAAGTTAGGCTCGACGTTGTCCGCCAAAAGCTCTCCAATAGTTTTCCTCTGCTCGAATCGCCTTCTAGCCGGCAGCATCGCCGACTCATACATGTCTATAGTAACCGCGCTGGCCGCTTCGCTCATATGGCTCTCAATACTTGTAAGGTAGGATAATATGGCCAGGAAATCGGCCTCGGGGAATAGGAAGGCTATAGTAGGAAATCGCCTGGCTCAATGAGTTTCTTGCGTTGATCGCGGCTGCTGTGAAGGATATCTGCGTTGATTCTTTAGATCGCCGACTCGTTATTGTTTTTGGAATGTGAATATCCCGCCGGCTCGAGTTTTCGTTCTAAGGGCTTATAAACCAGTGCTATGGTGTGCTTCCTCTCCTGTCATTTTCGTTCCTGATTTCTATATCTCCTTGTGTTATAATTCGGGATAGACTTGTAAATTTCCTCTTTTGTCGCCTACGTCATTACCTCCTTCTTTGCGCTTAGATACCGGGTTGAGAAATGATACGTAGCTAAGGCTATTTTGCGTGATGAATGGCCTTTTTTTGGTCTTGAGTCCGCAACTTGAACTCCTAACTATAGTCCGATAGAAGCATTATTGTATATGTGAATGGTCCTCTTGATGGATATTAGCGGAGGTAATTCTCTGCGATTGTGAGTTTATTGACTGGCTCTTTGGAAATGGACGAACAGTTTTGTTCGAGGATTAGTCACTGGTGTTTTGTTGAATAGCCTGATGCGTTCCGGGCAGAGATTTCTGTCGGTAACGGGGCTAAAGTCAATGCTTTAGCGTGTTTGCTGGCGAAATGCCGGTGCCTGGTTGTCTTGGGAGCGATCTAGGCTTGAGGCTTCATAAGGCGTTGAGGGGGATCTTGAGGTAGGAGACGCCGTTGTCCTCGGGGGGTGGGAGGGCGCCGCCGGCGATATTTACTTGTACCGCGGGGAGGATGAGTTTGGGGAAGTCGAGCTCGGCATCGCGGGCCTCGCGCATAGAGACGAAGTCCTGCTCGCTAATACCGTCGCGCAAATGTTTGTTGGTGGCGCGCTGGTCGTGCACCGTGCTCTCCCAGGCATAGGGTCTGCCGCCGGGGCCGTAGTCGTGGCCGACGAAGAGCCGGGTTTCGGGTGGCAGCGCTAGGATGCGCTGGGTCGAGGCGTAGAGTTGAGCGGCACTGCCGCCGGGGAAGTCGCAGCGGCCGGTGCCCATATCGGGCATGAAAATGGTGTCGCCCACGAACACCGCGTCGCCGATGCGGTAGGAGACGCAGGCCGGGGTGTGACCCGGCGTGTGCATGGCCTCGATGGCGAGTTCACCAAGGGGCTCGATGTCGCCATCCTCGAACAGGCGGTCCCATTGGGAGCCGTCTCTGGGAAATTCAGGCCCGATGTTGAAGATCTCGGCGAAGGTCTGTTGGACGCCTCGAACCTGGGCGCCAATACCGGTTTTGGCGCCGAGGTTCTGGCGCAAGTAGCGGGCCGCGGTGATGTGGTCGGCGTGGGCGTGGGTCTCGAGAATCCATAGGGGCCGAAGCTCGTTGTCACGAACGAAAGCAAGCACCTTATCGGCGGCAGCGGTCGAGGTGCGGCCGCTGCTTGGGTCGTAATCGAGGACGGGATCGACGACGGCGCAGGCGCGGCTCCCTGGTTCGGCAACCACGTAGGTCACGGTGAAAGTGCGCTCGTCGAAAAATGGCGTGACGTCGGCTCTCATATCCCGGCCTCCATGGATTTAGGGCCGTTGTTATACGTTGGGCTGCTGCTCGGGTAATTGATCCAGCTCAAACTGTGGTTTTGGTCGCGTGCACAGATTTATTTGAGGGCTGACAATTGTTGCTTGAGCGTTTCGGGGTCATCCCAGACCAGATCCACCGGCAAGACTTTGACCATGGCGCGGGCCTTTGGCGGGAGGCGGGTGGCGTCTTTTTCAGTGGTGAGGGGGATGGCTTGCTGGCCGGCGGCTTGGTCGCAGAGGCGCATGATTTCGTCGGGGGTGTAGGTGTGGTGGTCGGGGAAGGTGTGGCGGGCGAGGATGGTGCAGCCGATTTGCTCCAAGGTGGCGAAGAATTTCTGCGGGCGGCCGATGCCGGCAAAAGCGACGACGCGTTGATGGCGGGAGATGCCAGCGCTCGCGCGCGGGATGATGCTGGCGGTGAGTATGGGCAGGCCCGGCGGCAGGGTGGCGCGCAGGCCATGATCGTCGGGGCCGATGATGACCACGGCGTGGGCGCGGGCGAGGCCGCGTGAGATCGGTTCGCGCAAGGGGCCGGCGGGGTGGATCCGGGCATTGCCAAAACCCGCCGGGCCGTCGATGACAACCAACGAAAGGTCCTTGGTAATCGTCGGGTTTTGAAATCCGTCGTCCATGATGATGACGGTGGCGCCGTCTTCCGCTGCCTTGTCGGCGCCGGCGAGGCGGTCGCGGGCGACCCAGGTGGGGGCGGCCTTGGCCAGTAACAAGGGTTCATCGCCGACATCCCCGGCGGTGTGGCAGGCGAGGTCGACAGGGATGGGGCCGCGCAGCCTGCCACCATGGCCACGGGTCAAAAAAGCCGGTTTGGCGCCGGTTTGTCGCAACAAAGTGGCGAGAGCCAGGCATGTGGGAGTCTTGCCGGCACCGCCGGCGACAAGGTTACCGACGCAGATGACCGGGACGGGGGCGGTGCGGCTGGTGGTCAAGAATTGGCGCAGGGCGCCGGCGGCGGTGTAGAGGGCAGCGGCGGGGCTGAGCAGGGCCGAGGCCAGGGTGGTTTGCGGGCGATACCAGAAACCCGGGGCCGGGAGGGACATGGATCAGGCGGCGGAGCCGGCGGGCTGCGCCTTCACGGGTTTGAGGGCGCGCGGATCCTTTTGGAACTGGAGCCGGCAAAGCCGGGCGTAGAGACCGCCCTGGGACAGCAACTCGTCATGGGTGCCGGACTCGACGAGGCGGCCGCCGTCGAGGACGTAAATCAAATCGGCATCCATGACGGTGGAAAGACGGTGGGCGATGACCAGGGTGGTGCGGCCCTGGGTGAGACGGGCGAGAGCGGTCTGGACGTGGCGTTCGGATTCGGCGTCGAGGGCGCTGGTGGCCTCGTCGAGCAGCAGGATCGGCGCGTCCTTGAGCATGGCGCGGGCGATGGCGATGCGCTGGCGCTCGCCGCCACTGAGCGTCGAGCCTTGATCGCCGACGATGGTGTCATAACCTTGGGGCAGTGCTTCGATAAAATCATGGGCGGCGGCGGCCTTGGCGGCGGCGTGGATGGCCGCGTCGTTGGCGTCGGGGGCGCCGAAGGCGATGTTGGCGCGGACACTGTCGTTAAACAGGGTGGTGTCTTGGCTGACCAGGGCGATCTGGTCGCGCAAACTGGCGATGGTGACGTCGGCGACATTCTGGCCGTCAATGGACACGCGGCCGTTGGTGGTATCGAAAAAACGCGGGATGAGGTTCAAGACCGACGACTTGCCGGCGCCGCTGGGGCCGACAAGGGCCACGGTCTTGCCGGGCGGTATGGTCAGCGTCAGTCCCTCGAGGGCTTGTTTGCTGTCATCGTAGAGAAAATCGACCTGGTGGAAATCGATCCTGCCTGCGGTAACGGTCAGGGGTTTGGCATTGGCGCGGTCGTGGATGAGGGCGGGCTGGTCGAGCAGATCGAAGGTGCGCTTGATGGCCGCAAGGCCCTCTTGCAGGCTGGCGTTGAGGTTGCCGAGGCTGCGTACGGGCTGGTAGGCGATCAAGACCGCACTGAGGAAGCCGGTGAACTCGCCCAGGGTGCCGGCACCGCTGAGGATGCGCCAGCCGCCGAAAGACAGCACCGAGGCAACGGCAATGCCGCCCAAGGTCTCCAGCAAGGGATAGGTGCGCGAGCGGCTTTTGACCATTTTCATGATCAGGCGGTAGACGCTCTCGAACCGGGCGTCGGCGCGGGCCTGTTCGTGGCGCTCCATGCGGTAGGCCTTGATCAGCCGGGCACCGCCCAGGGCCTGACTGAGATTGGCGGTGAGGCCGCCAAGCTCGACCTGGACATTGGTGGAGGTGCGGCGCAAGCGGCGGCCAATGCGGATGATGGGCAGGACACTGATGGGGAAAATGACGATGACAATCAAAGCAAGCAGCCAGTCGAGCCAGAACATGGTGCCGACCATGACCACGAGAATGAGAAAATCGCGCGCCATGCCGGTCATGGATTTGGCTAGGGCGTCGCGCATGAGGTTGACGTCGTTGGTGAAGCGGGAGACGAGCTGGCCCGTGGTGGCGGCTTGCAAGGCCGCGAGGTCGGCGCGCATGAGATGGGCGAACATGGCCTTCTGCATGTCGGCGATAACGCCAAAAGCGACCGATTGGCTGAGCACGGCCTGGCCGTAACTGGCGCAACCCTTGGCGAAGGTCACGGCGACAATGGCCAGGGGCAGCAAGAACAGAGCGCTGCGGTCCTTGGCCTCGAGCCGGTTGATGGCTTGCTCGATCAACAGGGGATAAAGGCCGGTGACACCGGCAACCAGGGCCATGAGAGAAGCGGCGGCGAGGATGGTGGGCAAATAGGGCCGCATCCAGCCAGCCCACAGTCTGGCGACAAGACGGCGGGAGGACTCGTCCAGGGGCAGTCGGGTGGCGGCAGGATTAGCCAAGAGCAGCGGAATCCATAGTTTCTCGCAGAATTGGCTATAACATAGGCGTGGCCGCTGGGGCCAGTGTCAGCTAGCGCTGGCCACGGTCATGCCGTCGATGCGCAGGGTGGGGCTGTCGGTGCCATAGCGGAAAACGAGGTCGGAGGCCGGGGTCAGGTGCATGAACATGTCCTTGAGATTGCCGGCGATGGTGAGTTCGGATACGGGATAAGTCACGACACCGTTCTCAATCCAATAACCGGCGGCACCGCGGCTGTAATCGCCGTTGATCTGGTTGACACCCATGCCGAGCAAGTCGGTGACATAAAGGCCGCTGGCGATGTCGCTCATCAGTGCCTCGGGGTTTTGCGTGCCGGCCTCCATAAAGAGATTGGTGGTGGCGGGGCCTGGCGGGCCGGACGTGCCGCGCGCGGCATGGCCGGTGCTCTGCAGGCCGAGCTGGCGGGCGGAGGCGAGATCGAGCAGCCAGGTGGTGAGGATGCCGTCGTCGATTAGGTTGCGCTTGCTGTTGGCCAGGCCCTCGCCATCGAAAGGCTTGGAGCGCAGGCCGCGGCGGCGGTGGGGATCGTCGACGATGTTGATGCCCGAATTGAACACCGCTTTGCCGAGATGGTCTTTCAGGAAACTGGTGCCGCGGGCAATAGCCGTGCCGCTGATGGCGCCGATGCAATGGCG
>QIGO01000240.1 GCA_003230015.1 Alphaproteobacteria bacterium
GGATTTGGGGTTGCCGCTGGGTCGACTAAAGACCGGGACGCCGCCGCGGATCGATGGTCGGAGTATTGATTATAGCAAGGTTGAGGCCCAACATGGCGACAAGGTACCGGTGGCCCTATCGTCAATGACGGAGCGTATCGGGAATCGCCAGGTGCCTTGTTTCCTGACTCGGACGAATGAGCGCTGTCATGACCTCATACGGGCAAATTTGAAAAAATCGCCGATGTATAGCGGGCGCATAGTGGGTGTGGGGCCGAGATATTGCCCGTCAATCGAAGATAAGATAGTACGTTTTTCCGAACGGGATGGGCATCAGGTGTTTCTCGAGCCCGAGGGCCTGAGCAGCGATCTTGTCTATCCGAATGGCCTATCAACGGCGTTGCCCCGGGATGTTCAGGAGGATTTCCTGCGGCTCATTCCCGGGCTTGCGGGTGCCGAGATTGTGCAGGCGGGATATGCCGTGGAATATGAGTTTGTTGATCCCCGTGTGCTTGATCCGGATCTTTCCTTGGCGCGGTTTCCGGGTCTTTTTCTTGCCGGGCAGATCAATGGGACAACGGGTTATGAGGAGGCGGCCGCGCAAGGGATCTATGCGGGGATCAATGCTGCCCGGGACTGCAAGGGGATGGAGCCTTTCTTGTTGGACCGGGGGGATGCCTATGTGCTGGTTGATGATTTGGTGGTCAAGGGGGTGTCCGAGCCCTACCGAATGTTCACCTCGCGGGCCGAATACAGATTGTATTTGAGACCGGATAACGCAGATCAACGGTTGACGCCCAAGGGTATCGCGGTCGGGTGCGTCGGGGAGCGTCGGCTGGCGCATTTCCACGGGCGGATGGGGGTGTTGATGGAGGCGCGGGCGGCCATTGGGGCGGCGAAAGCGGCGCGGGAAACTGCGGAGAAGTATGGAGAGGGTCAATTCGGGGGCAATGGGCATGTTTTAGCCGGGGATGTCTTACGGAATGGCGCGGGTGGGCGTCAAGCGATGGTTAGGATATGGCCGGAATTGGCTGCGATCCCTGGATGGGCCGTGGATGTCGTGGCGGCTGAGGCCCTTTATTCGGGGTATATGGCGCGGCAGGAGGCGGATATTTTGGCCTATCGGCGGGATGAGGGGTTGGTGCTTTCGGGGTCGGTTGATTTTGGCGCCGTGCCGGGGTTGTCCAATGAAGCGCGGGCGGTTTTGATGCGGGCGGAACCGCGGACGATCGGGCAGGCCGCGCGGCTGTCCGGGGTAACCCCTTCGGCAGTGAATATACTTTTGCGGTATGTTCGGCGGAATAGGGGGTAGAGGGAAATGATTCACGTGAAACTTTTCTGGCCGGGGATGATTCACGTGAAACATTGGAACCGGGCGCGTATTTTCAGTCGATGAGCCCCTTTGGCCGGCGTGATTTTGCGGAGGCCCTCGGAAAAAGTGTTTCACGTGAAACCCTCGACCGTCTGAGCGCCTATGAAGCGCTGCTAAAGTCGTGGCAAGCACGGTCTAACCTCATTGGTCCGTCAACAGTCGAGTTCATATGGCATCGGCATTTTTTTGACTCGGCGCAAATCCTGCCTCTGCTTCCGTTATCGACGCGAATTCTTGTGGATATTGGCAGCGGTGCCGGTTTTCCGGGGCTGGTTTTGGCAATCCTTGGGGTGCCGGAGGTTCATCTTATTGAGTCGGACCAAAGGAAGGCGATATTCCTTGGGGAAGCCGCTCGGGTGACAGGAACAAATGTCTCTATTCATGCTGCTCGGGCTGAAAACCTGGGGCATATCAAAGCCGATGCGGTCACCGCCAGGGCGCTCGCGCCGCTTCCCAAGGCCGTTGAGCTTGCCTTGCCCTTTATGGCTGAAAACACGGTTTGCTTCTTTCATAGAGGCCGCACTTACGAACAGGATTTGACCGCGACTCGTAAAATCTGGCATATGTCCGTTAAATCGTTTCGGAGTCGCACCGACGAATCAGGTGCAATTTTACGGATTGGAGCTTTGTCTCGTGTCAGATCTGGCGACTCAAGCGGCACTACTCAGTAGCGGATACCCCTTCAAAAAGGCGCGGATCATCGCGATTGCGAACCAAAAAGGTGGCGTCGGGAAAACCACCACCGCCATTAATCTGGCGACGGCCCTGGCGGCCTGCGATGAGCGGGTTTTGGTTATCGATCTGGATCCGCAAGGGAATGCAAGCACGGGATTTGGTCTGGATCAGATGAACCGTGAGGGCGGGACCTATTCGTTGCTGTTGGATAATATTGCGGTCAGCGAGGTTGTGGTTGAGACCAATATTCCCGGATTGGATATTGTGCCGGCTTCGGTCGATCTGGTCGGGGCTGAGCTGGAGTTAGTGGATGAAGCTCAGCGCGAGTATAAATTGAGGGCAGCATTAGAGGGTCGGCTGGGGCAATATGACTATATATTGATCGATTGCCCGCCTGCCCTGGGGCTGCTCACCCTCAATGCTCTGGTGGCGGCGAACTCGGTCATGGTTCCGGTGCAGTGTGAGTTCTTCGCGCTTGAGGGTTTGAGTAACCTCATGCGAACCCTTCAACGCATTAGGCGTGCGTTTAACTCTACCTTGGAAATACAAGGTCTAGTATTAACCATGTATGACAAACGCAACAAGTTGTGTGGGTCTGTGGAGCAGGATGTCAGGCGCTTCTTCGGAGACACGGTGTACCGGACTGTCATTCCACGTAATGTGCGGGTATCGGAAGCGCCCTCGCATGGTAAGCCTATACTGGTCTATGATATGGCGTGCCAAGGCTCGCGGGCCTATATGCGGCTGGCTGGCGAGCTGCTGCGCCGGGAGCGGCAGCGAACTCAGCGGATGGAGGCAGTAACGGTATGAGCGAGGGTGGGTCCGGCCGTCTGGGGCGCGGCCTTTCGGCGTTGCTCGGGGACGAGGGCGAGGATTACGCAGATCTGGACAAAGTGCGTGACTCCAAACCCGTGCCCATCGAGTTTTTGCAGCCGAGCGCGTTTCAACCGCGCCGCCGGTTCAATGAAGAGGATATGGCTACTCTCGTGGCTTCGGTCAAAGAAAAAGGGATTTTGCAGCCTATTCTGGTGCGGCGCCACCCCACTGTTGCCAATCGCTTCGAGATCGTGGCCGGGGAGCGGCGCTGGCGGGCCGCTCAACGGGCGCAGTTGGTTGATGTGCCGGTGGTTATCAAGGATTTGTCGGATCAGGACACCCTTGAAATCGCCCTGATCGAGAATATTCAGCGTGAGAGCCTGACGCCATTGGAAGAGGCCGAGGGTTACAGGCGCCTGATGGATGAGTTTTCCCATACTCAGGATGCCTTGGCGCGCACCGTGGGTAAGAGCCGGAGTCACGTCGCCAATACATTGCGGCTCTTGGTGCTGCCGGAGCCGGTCAAACAATTGGTGGATGTGGGTAAACTCACGGCTGGCCATGCGCGGGCGCTTATTGGCTCCGACGATCCCGAGATGCTGGCGCAACAAATCGTCAAGCGAGGGCTTAATGTTCGGCAGACGGAACGATTGGCTCAGAGTGCGAAGTCCAATACGGGTACGGCACGACCGGCACCCCAGAAGGATGCCGATACGTTGGCCCTGGAGAGAGAAATCTCAACACTCCTGGGCTTGCGGGTGAATATCCGTTTTAGCCGTGGTGGCGGCACCCTGACCATCGCCTATAAAACCTTGGAGCAGTTGGACGATGTTTTGCATCGATTGAACCAAGGTGGGGCCGCCGGCAGGGGGAAGAACATGTCGATGGAGGAGCGCCACCTGGCGGCGTTGGAGGAGCTGGCCGGCGATGATTCCGAACCTGTTCCAGCGGATGTGGAAGCGGACGCCGGCGCTGCCGGTGGGGGCAAGAATATGTCGGCCGAAGACCGCCACATAGCGGCATTGGAAGAGATGGCTGGCGATGATTCCGAAACTGTTCCAGCGGACGTGGAAGCGGACGCCGGCGCTGAGGATGGCGATGAGGTGCCATGGTATGACCGGCCGGCTGGCTGAGTTGGGCCGGATCGGATTGTTAGAATAGATCTTATATATCTCAATGCGTTAGCGTGCGTCTCGACGGCGTGAGAGTTGCGCGGTGGCGATCAGGGCGCGGCTGCAAGCGGCGCGCTGCGGTATGCCGGTGGTCTTGGCCTGGAGCTCGGCCTCGGTGAGCAGATCGAGTGCTGCAAACAATCTTGGCACCGACCATTGCTTGAGTTGGGCCGAAAAGGCACCGCGATATTTCCAAAAGACCGGCGGCCGCAGCATCTTTAACGCCGCTTGGGCATTGCCGCCGCTGTCGAATGCGGCGCGAGTCTGCAGAAGCCGGTGAATATGGCGCTGAGCGGCACGAAGTATGGTGACAGAGGCGATATTCTCCTGCCAAAGACGGCTCAGAGTGGTTTCGAGCTGGCTATAGTCCCCGGCGGCGACGGCAAAAATCAGATCATCCTGACTATGGGCGGCGCTGTCGCCAATACAGGCGATTGCGTCGTCGAGGGTAATTTGGCCGCCGGCGCCGGCATATAGGGAGACTTTGTCGAGCTCGGCACGGGTTAGGCCGCGGTCGCCGCCCAGATGTTCGTGCAAGTAGGACAGGGCCTCATTGTCGGCGCGCACATCATGCTGGGCCAACACGGCGCGAATAAGATTGCGGAGATCCTCGCCCTCGTCGGCATAACAGGCCAAGGCCGCCGCATGGGGCGCGGATTCACACAAGCGGCGGAGTTTTGAGCGTGCCGCGAGGTTGGCCGCCGATATAAGCAGCAAACCATCGCCCGGCCATTGCTCCAGCAATTCGCCACATAAGGGTGCGAGATTGTCGGCGGCGTCACGCAGCAGGACAATCTTGCGGTTGCCGCTAAATGTCAGGGCGGCAAGTTCGTCACTGAGAACAGCCGGATCGCTACGCAGACGCTCGGCGGTAAGCTCAATTAGGGCAAATGGGTCCGGATCGGCGGGCAGGACGTTGCGCAAGACGGCCGCGATACGTTCCTGGACGAGGCCGGTGTCGGGACCGTAAACAAGAATGGCCTTGGTTTGCGCATTAGGGCGGCGCAAAAAGGCCTCGACTTGCTTGGCCGGTATTTTCACGGCGCTCCGGCCTGCTGCAGTCCGGACAGAAAAACACCGATGCGGATGGTGATGTCGTCGGCGAGGTCGCGGGCGGCGCGGGCGCGGGCGTCGGCTTCGGCGGAAAGAGTGGCGAAGTCGGAGCTGGAAATGTCGTAACTGTTGAAAGAGCGAACGCTGCCGGACAGGACCTCGGTGCCATCAGTGGCGGTCAAGATATAACTCGCGGACATCACTAAATTGGCCAAGGTGGCGGTGTCGTCGCGGCGCACAGCAAGGCTCTGCTTGGATTCAGTCAGTTCGACGTTGAGGCTATAGAGTGGTGTCGGCTGCAAGGCACGGGGATTCATCCGGTCCAGGAGCTCGTTGCGCAGCAATTGCCCCGTGCGGTCGCGAATGAGGCCGATCTGGATGGCCGCCAGAGTCTGGGTGACAGCAGCGCCGGAACTGTTGCCATAAAGGGGCTGAAAGCCGCAGGCCTGCAGACCCAAAAACAGAAACAAGGGCAGGAGGCGCCAGTTTGGCCGCCTAAACAACGAAATTCACCAATCGGTTAGGGACCACAATGGCTTTCCTTAGAGGTTGTTCGCCGATGCTGCGGACGACATTGGGCAGCTGGCGCGCGGCGGCCTGGAGAGCGTCGGACTCAGTGTCCTTGGGCAGGGATAGAGTGCCGCGAAGCTTACCGTTGACTTGGACAGCCACAGTCACCGTTGCTTCGGCAACTAATGCGGCATCGGCCTCGGGCCAGGGGGTGTCCACAAGCATTTGGCCATGACCCAGATCTTGCCATAACTCCTCGGCCAAATGGGGGGTCATGGGGGCAATGAGCCGGGTGAGTATCTCGAGGGCTTCGCGCCTTGCCCACGCATCCCCGGCGTCGCCCTCGACCACAGCGAAACCGGCGATGGTGTTGGTCAACTCGTAAATGCGGGCGACGGCACGGTTGAAATGAAAGGCTTCAATGTCGGCGGTGATGGCGACAATCGTCCGGTGGGCGGCGTGCCGCAGGTCCAGGGACCGAGCCGAGAAAGCGGCGGGCGGCGGGGTTTGGGGCGGTGGTAAATGATCGAGTGCGGTCTCGACCAGCCTGGCGAGGCGGTTGACGTGGCGAAATGCGCCCTGAATACCGTCGTCGGTCCATTCCATGTCGCGGTCGGGGGGACTGTCGGAAAGGATGAACCAGCGGGCGGTGTCGGCGCCAAACGCTTCGATGACGTCGGAGGGGTCGACGACATTTTTCTTCGACTTCGACATCTTTTCGACGCGGCCGATGGTTAGCGCGCGGCCGTCAGCGACATGGCGATAACCGCCATCCTGCTGCTGGACGACGTTGACGGGCTCGATCCATTCGCCAGAGGCGTCGGCGAAAGTCGCATGATTGATCATGCCTTGAGTAAAGAGGCCGGCAAAGGGTTCGTCCAGATCCAAATGGCCGCAGCGGCGCATGGCGCGAATATAAAAACGAGAATACAGCAGGTGAAGGATGGCGTGCTCGATACCGCCAACATATTGGTCGACCGGCAACCAATAAGCGACGGCGTCGCGGTCAACGGGGGTTGGCGCGCGGGGGGCGCAGAAACGGGCAAAATACCAGGAGGAATCTATAAAGGTGTCGAAGGTGTCGGTGTCGCGCCGGGCATCACGGCCGCATTGGGGGCATTTTACGTGTTTCCAAGTGGGGTGATGGTCCAAGGGGTTGCCGGGGCCGGTAAAATCAACATCCTCGGGCAGACGCACCGGTAAATCCGATTCCGGTACCGGAACAATGCCACAATCCTGACAATGGATTATGGGGATTGGGCAACCCCAATAGCGCTGGCGCGATATACCCCAGTCACGGAGCCGGTAATTGACCGCCCCGGCGCCGGTCTTGTCCCGCTCCAGGCGCTCTATGGCGGTTTGTTTTGCGTCCGAAACGCTTAAGCCGTCGAGGAACCGGGAGTTGGCCAGGATGCCGTCGCCGATGAAGGCCTCATCCGCGATGCTAAACTCCGCCGGCGGCGTGCCATGGTGGATGACCACAGGCAGCACAGGCAAACCATAAGCGCGGGCGAAGTCGAGATCGCGCTGGTCATGAGCGGGGCAGCCGAAAATGGCGCCGGTGCCATAACCCATGAGGACAAAGTTGGCGACATAGATGGGCAATGTAATGGTGGGATCGAACGGGTGCCGGACCCGCAAGCCGGTATCGAAACCCTTCTTCTGGGCCCGTTCGATGGCTTCTTCGCCAGTGCCCAGGCGGCGGCATTCGGCGATAAAAGCGGCCAGATCCGGCTGGTCGGCCGCCAGCGCCTCGGCCAGGGGGTGGTCGGGCGCCAGGGCGCAGAAGCTGGCCCCGAAGAGGGTGTCGGGTCGGGTCGTGTAAACACGGACCGATTCCTGCGGGCGGCCGTCTGGAGTCTCGTTTTGGCGTGTTTGCTGGCGGAAAAGCGGTGTCCGCTTTTCCTGGAAATACTCTATGTCAAAATTCACATAGGCGCCTTCAGAACGGCCGATCCAATTCTCCTGCATGAGCCGAACTTTATGAGGCCAGCGTTCGAGACTCTCCAGGCCGTGGAGCAATTCCTCGTTGTAGGCGGTAATGCGCAGCAGCCACTGGGCCAATTTGCGGCGCTCAATGGGGGCGCCGGAGCGCCAGCCCTTGCCGTCGATGACCTGCTCGTTGGCAAGGACAGTATTGTCCACAGGGTCCCAATTAACCCACTCCTCGTGGCGATAAGCGAGGTCGGCGGCCAGGAAATCAAGAAAGATCTTCTGCTCGTGGACATAGTAGCCGGGGTCGCAGGTGGCGATCTCACGGCTCCAATCGATGGACAGGCCCATGGATTTCAATTGCGCGCGCATGGTGTCGATGTTCTTGTAGGTCCATTGGGCCGGATGAACCTCTTTTTCCTTGGCGGCATTCTCGGCAGGGAGCCCAAAGGCGTCCCAACCCATGGGGTGAAGGACGTTAAAACCACGGGCCCGCTTGTAGCGGGCGATCAAGTCGCCGAGCGCATAATTGCGCACGTGGCCCATATGAATACGTCCCGACGGGTAGGGAAACATCTCAAGGACGTAATATTTGGCGCGGTCGGGGTCTTCGGTGGCCTCAAAGACGCGCTGTTCTTCCCAGCGGACGCGCCATTTTTGCTCGGTTACCTTGTGATTGTAGCGGGCCATGGTGTGAGCCAATTTGCCTATTGCCGAGGCGGCCGGAAAATATGGTCGTTAGCCCCAGACTCTATGAAGCGCTGGCAATGCGCCGCTGGCGCGCCCCGGTGAGGATCGCATCCTCAAGGCGGATCGCCGTTCCCTCATCGACGCTGGCGTCGTTCCAGCCGCCGTCCCCGCCCCTTACCTGCTTGAACACCGAGGCGCGGATGCCGTCGGAGCGTAACTCGGTTCCAAGAATGAAGACGGTGATCTTGAAACGCTCGTCCGGGCTCTCCGGCGGGCTGTACCAATCGGAAATTATGACACCGCCAAAGGGGTCGGCCGAGGCCAAAGGCATGAATGACACGGCATCGAGAGAAGCGCGCCAGAGGAACCCATTGACGCCAATACCACTACCGCCGCCGCCGCCGCTCTCGGCGCCTCTGTCCCGGCCAGGCGAAAATGTGAGAAATTCCTCACCGAACAGCTTGCCGCCGCTGCGGTTGCGCCTTTCCTCGGTGGTTATGGGCTCAACTTTGCCGGACTCGATCGGCACATTTGCACAGGCTGCCAAGATAAGCAGGACGATAGTCGAGGCGATTATATGTTGAATGCGCATGGCCGGATTATGGTCAGGCCGGGCGCAATGTGCCAGGGAAATTTACGCTGTGATGCAATGGAAAATCGTGGCCATGGAGGCAAAGAAAAAGGGCGGGGGCCGAGGCCACCGCCCTTTTCACCGTAACCGTACGGTTCTTAGAAGGAGGCCTGTACCGAAAGAACGGCAGTCTGGCCTTCGTTGTCCGTAGCCGTGCCGGCATTATCAACTTCGATGAAGTTGTAATCGCCCTTGATGTCGAGACCCGGGGCGAAATTATAGGTGAAAGCGAGGGAATAGATATCCACCTCGTTATCGCCATTGCCGGCAGTGTTGTCGTTCTGGCCAAAGAACGCACCGACGGATACCGCCCAAGGGCCGGTCTTGTAGGAACCGGCAATGTTCCACCAGCTACCCGCGTCGGCACCAGCGGTGGCATTGGCATTACTGACACCAGTTTCATTGAAGTCGACAAAACCGCCGCCAACCGAGAAACCGGCAAAATCGACCTTCGCACCGATGCCCCAAATCTCCGCGTCCTCTTGACGCGTCGCGGAGGTGGCAGCGTTGTCCTCGGCGTCACCAAATTCGGCGACACCAGCGAGGGTTATCGTGACATCGTTGAAGCTCTGCTGGTAGTTGGCACCAAACGAGACGACATTCTCGAAGTTGGTACTGCCAGCCAGGTCAGTCGTGGTCGTCGCACCGATGGCACCGGTGTCCGGGGTCCAGGAGACGCCGGCCTGGAAGCCAGCAACCCGCGGGGTGAAGTAAATGGCCTTGGGCGCATCACCGGTAATGTTGATCGCCGGGCCGGTGCGCGTGGCGGCGCCGAAGTTGAAGTGGCGAGCGGTCGGGCCGTCGAAACCGCCGCGGCCAACCATGACGTCTTCACCAGCGACGAATAGACGATCGGCCGCACCATCCTGATCACCAAGCTCGACACGGCCAAAATCGCCGGCCAGGAACACCCAAGCCTCATCGGCGTTGTTGACATCGTTGGGCTGAGTCTGGATCTCAATGGAGAGACCGTAGTCAATGCCGCTGTCCGTTGTGGCTTTCGCGTTGAAAGCAACTTCGGATTCATCAGTGGTGAAACTGTAACCGCGCTGATTGGTGTCGATATCGGCGTTACCGTAAGCGACACTAAAGCGAACCGTACCCGAGATGGATACTTCCAGGTTATCGCCTACCGTCGGTGTACCTGCGACGGCAGAGGTCGCGAGCAGTGAAGCGCCGGCCAACGCACTTGTAGCTAGAAGGGCCTTTTTCATGGTGTTGTAACCTCCAGATCCGGACTTCCGTCCACGTTTCCCTCTCAATAACCCCGTCGCCGCGCCACAAATGTTGAGCCTTCTCCGACGAAGCCTTGAAGCATAAGAGCCCGGATTCATTGATATCGCAACACTCTAGTGGCAGCTATGCAACGTTTGTTCGGGTCGGTGGTAAATGTGCCACATGCCCCAATGCGTTGTATGGCGCCGCCCCGGCCGCGTGTATCTGTTTGGGTGATTGTCCCACACCGCTGCTATCCCGGAATCTCCGCTTCGAGCACACCTTAGTATAAGTAGAATGAAACGATGAATCCTCAAAAGGATGGCAATACCTACACAGGGGTAAGACAATGTTGGCGGGTGCGGCGCGAGCAGCTCGAGCGCGGCGAGGCGAAACATACACCGGTGCGCGTCTACCGCCGCCGCTACCTGAGATGGTTCGATTTGGCGGTCGGGACATTCGGGCGGGCGCTACGGTTGGCGGGCCTGTTCGAACGGGGGCGGCGCAACGCCTTGGCCATCGTTCTGAACGAAATAACCATCGAGATCGGGGCGCTGCCGAAGGCGTTCGACGGCTTTCGCCTGCTGCAGCTGAGCGACCTGCATGTGGACGGGCTGCCGGGCCTGAAGGATGCGATCTGCCGGCTCGTTGCCCCAATCGAGGCAGATCTGTGCGTGTTTACCGGGGATTATTGCGAGCAGGTCACGGCACCGCTCGAGCATATATTACCGGATATCAAGGCCATTACGGCGGCGATATCAAGCCGCCATGGGGTGTTGGCCATTCTGGGCAACCATGACCGGGCCGAGACCGTTGAAGCCTTCGAGGGTCTGGGGATCAAATTTCTGGTCAATGAAACTTTTAGCCTCGAGCGCGAGGGCGCGCGGCTGCACCTGACCGGCACCGACGATGTGCATTATTTCTATACCGATGCCGCCCGGGCGGCGCTGGCGGCGGCGCCGGCGGGATGCAAGATCGCCCTGGTGCATTCGGCGGAGTTTGCCGATGTGGCAGCGGAAAACGGATTTCACCTCTATCTGGCCGGGCACACCCATGGCGGCCAGGTCAGTCTGCCCGGCGGGATGCCAATATTTACCCATATGACCCGGTTCCGGCGTTACGCCCGGGGCTTGTGGCGCCATGGTCAGATGACCGGATATACCAGCCTCGGGGTCGGGGTATCGGGTCTGCCGGTGCGGTTCAACACACGCGGTGAAGTGGTGCTTATTACTTTGCGCGCCGGTTAGGCTGCTTTCTGAGCGTTTTCCGGAGGGTTGCGGAGAACATAACCGCGGCCCCAGACGGTCTCGATATAGTTGATGCCTTCGGGGGAAGCGGTGGACA
>QIGO01000092.1 GCA_003230015.1 Alphaproteobacteria bacterium
AAATATCGCTCCTGCTCAGCCACTTGGCCTGCGCCGAGGATCCGGCAGCGCCCATGAACCAGGCCCAGCGCACAGCCTTCGACGCCGCGCGCGCTCACCTGACCCCCCTGTTGCCCAATGCCCGTGCCAGCCTGGCCAACGCCTCCGGCATCTTCCTCACCCCGGATTATCACTATGACCTTGTCCGTCCCGGCGCTGCTCTGTTCGGCTTGAACCCGCTCATGGATGCCCCGAACCCGATGGAACAAGTCATTGAATTAAATGCGAAAATTCTTCAGGTACGCGACATTGACAGGCCTATGACCGTCGGTTACGGTGCCACCTACCGCGCCGGTCGAGGGGCCAGGATTGCAACAATTTCTGCCGGTTACGCGGACGGCTATCTGCGATCTTTGGGCAACCGCGGCCGCGTCTTTATCGGCGATCAAGCGGTTCCAGTGGTAGGGCGCGTTTCCATGGACCTGATCACCGTCGATGTCACGGGCCTGCCGGACGGCTATGCGCGTCCTGGCACCAGTGTCCAGTTGATTGGCCACGACGCCCGCACCGACGATGTCGCCCGGGCGGCCGGTACCATCGGTTATGAACTGCTCACCCGCCTCGGCCCCCGCTGCACCAGGCTCTATCGCGGCGGGGCAGCCTGAGCATGCCGTTTTTTGCCCCCATCGGCCGTTCGACAATTGCATTCTTTACGATTATCGGCCGTGTTGCCCTATTCACGCTGTACAGCGTTTCTCACTGCGTCCGCCCGCCATTCTTCCCCCGCCAGATCGGCCGTCAGATGCTGGAAATCGGCTTCTATTCCCTGCCGGTCGTTGGCCTCACCGCCATCTTCACCGGCATGGTGCTGGCACTCCAGAGCTTCACCGGCTTCTCGCGCTTTTCCGCTGAAAGCGCCATCCCCAACATCGTTGTCGTATCCATCACCCGCGAGCTCGGGCCGGTCCTTGCCGGTCTCATGGTCGCCGGCCGTGTCAGTGCTGCCATCGCCGCCGAGATCGGCACCATGCGGGTGACCGAACAAATCGACGCCCTGACCACCCTGTCGACGAACCCCTACAAATACCTCATCGCCCCGCGCCTGATTGCCGGGCTCTTCATGCTGCCCCTGCTCGTCCTCGTCGCCGACATCATCGGCGTGCTTGGCGGTTTCGTCGTCTCCGTCTTCACTTTGGGCTTCAACCCAACGACCTATCTGAAAAACACTTGGGACTTCATGCAGGTCATGGACGTCGTCTCCGGCCTGGTTAAGGCCGCGGTGTTCGGCTTCTTGCTCACCCTCATGGGCTGTTACCACGGCTATAACTCCCGCGGCGGCGCCCAGGGCGTCGGCCAGGCCACCACCAACGCCGTCGTTTCCGCCTCCATCCTGATCTTTCTGTCCAACTACATCGTCACCACCTTGTTCTTTACCCAATGAAAAGCGACGCCGGATACCGCGTGCCAAAAATCCAGATCCGCGATCTGCGCAAGGCGTTTGGCGCCAAGCAGGTACTCGACGGCATCGATCTGGAAATTGCCACCGGCGAATCTCTCGTCATCATCGGCGGTTCTGGCACCGGCAAATCGGTCCTCATTAAAAACATCATTGGCCTCATCGCCCCCGACTCCGGGTCGATCATGATCGATGGCACGGAAACCACGACCATGCGCCATGCCGAGCGCGACCGCATCATGCACAAATTCGGTATGCTGTTTCAGGGCGGCGCCCTGTTCGACAGCCTGCCGGTTTGGGAAAATGTCGCTTTCGGGCTGATCCAGGTCCAGCGCCTGGCCCGGCCTCGCGCCAGGGAGCAAGCCATCGAGATTCTGGCCCAGGTCGGCCTGCCCCCCGAAGTCGCTGATCTTTCGCCCTCCGAGCTGTCCGGCGGCATGCAGAAGCGCGTGTCCCTGGCCCGGTCCATCGCCACCCAGCCCGAAATCATGTTTTTCGACGAGCCCACCACCGGACTTGATCCCATCATGGGCAGCGTCATCGACGACTTGATTGTCAAGAGTGTGCGCGAACTTGGCGCCACCGCCCTTTCTATTACCCATGACATGGCCAGCGCCCGCCGCATCGCCGACCGCGTCGCCATGATCCACGGCGGCAAAATCATCTGGTCGGGCAAGGTCGACGAAATCGACCGCAGCGGCAACGCCCATGTGGAACAATTCATCAATGGCCTTGCCGAAGGGCCGATCAAAATGCAGGTCAAGGGGTGACGGGCCGATGCTCGATCATCTGAGCCATGGCCAAATCGAGCGCTAGTTTCACCTGCCAATCCTGCGGCGCCAGCCATGGCCGCTGGGCCGGCCGCTGCGAGGCGTGCGGCGATTGGAACACCTTGGCTGAGCAAGCCCCGGCCGAAGTCGTGCCCAAGGGCATTGGCAGCCGTGTCGGTAAGCGCGGCGGCCGCCGGCTGGAATTCGTCGGCCTCGCCGGCAAAACCCGCGAACAGCCCCGCCGCATCAGTGGCATTGATGAATTCGACCGGGTCTGCGGTGGCGGTCTGGTGCCCGGATCGGCGATCCTCGTCGGCGGCGACCCCGGCATCGGCAAATCGACATTGCTGCTCCAGGCCCTGGCCGCGCTGGCCAAGGCCGGCCATCGCTGCGTCTACATCTCCGGTGAGGAAGCCATCGACCAGGTCCGCATGCGCGCCGCCCGCCTCGGCCTCGCCGATGCCCCCCTGTCCCTTGCCGCGGCGACCAGCATCCGCGATATCCTCGCCAGTCTCGATACCCCCGACAGCGCCCATGTCGTGGTCATCGATTCGATCCAGACCATGTTCATAGACACCATGGACAGCGCCCCGGGCACTGTCTCCCAGGTTCGCGGCTCGGCTCAGGAGCTGACCCGGATGGCCAAGCGGCAGGGTATTTCGGTACTGCTCGTCGGCCACGTCACCAAGGATGGCGCCATCGCCGGCCCCAAGATCCTCGAACATATGGTCGACACCGTGCTGTCCTTCGAAGGCGAGCGCAGCCACCAATTCCGCATCCTGCGCACCAACAAGAACCGCTTTGGCCCCACCGACGAGATCGGCGTCTTCGAAATGACCGATGCCGGCCTCGCGGAAGTGTCAAACCCATCCGAACTATTTCTTGCCGACCGCCGCCATGGTATTAGTGGCACCGCCGTTTTCGCTGGGTTGGAAGGCACGCGTCCGGTCCTGGTAGAGATTCAGGCCCTGTTGTCGGTTTCCACATTCGGCACCCCACGGCGCGCGGTTATCGGCTGGGACAGCGGACGTCTATCGATGATTTTGGCGGTTCTAGAGGCACGGTGCGGCTTGAACCTTGGTGGTTCGGACGTCTATCTGAATGTCGCCGGCGGCCTCAGGATCGCTGAGCCGGCGGCGGATTTGGCGGTCGCGGCGGCCTTGGTATCGGCCCATTTCGACAGCGCCATGGCCACCGATACGGCCGTTTTCGGCGAGATCGGCCTGGGCGGCGAGATCCGCGCCGTGGGCCAGCCCGAGCAACGGCTGCGCGAAGCCGCCAAGCTCGGTTTTGGCCGTGTCATTGCCCCCACGCCACGCGGCCGCCAACGAGCCAAGGGCAAATCGATGCCGGATGTTGATGAAATTGGCCATTTGACCGACTTGGTACAGATCTTTGCCAGTCGCGGCCTGGCACCCTCGCGCGCCACGGGATAATGGCATGATCGAAGGATTGGACATCAACGTCTTCGACATTGCCGTCATCGGCATGCTGGTGATCGGCGGCTTGATCGGCCTGACAACCGGGTTCGTCCGTGGCGGTCTGTTCGTGGCCTCCTGGATCGGCGCCATCCTTGTCGCCCTATACGGGTTTCCATTGGTCCAGCCCCTCGCCCGCCAAACCATCACCAATCCCATCGCCGCCGACCTGGTTGGCGGCTCGGTGTTATTCCTGGTTTCTTTGGTGTTCTTCCATATTGTCAGTCACATGTTTAGCGGCTGGGTACGCCACAGCCGGCTCAATGTCCTCGACCGCTCCCTGGGTCTCGTCGCCGGCATAATCTCCGCCGCCCTGATTATCTCCACGGCCTTCCTCTTGCTCAGCGACTTGACATCGGACGATCCTCCCACTTGGCTGCGCGAATCCCGCAGCCGGCCGTTCGTTGAGGTCACGGCATTGTTCATCCGCGATTTTCTGCCCGAGGACATCCGCACCCGTTTTGGCGCCGCGTTGGAGCAAAGCCGCAGTGGCATCGACCGTATCGAACAGACACGTCAGGCATTGGAGCTTCTCAATCGGGCGCCTCCGGCGGCGATCAAACCCACCGACCCCGGTTACTCCAACCGCGACCGCACCGGTCTCGACCGCCTGATCGAAGGCAACAAGTGACGATTGTCACCACCAACCCGTTCGACGGCGATAAGCTGCACGAAGAATGCGGCGTGTTCGGCATCTTCGGCAGCCCCGATGCCGCCGCACTGACCGCCCTTGGCCTCCACGCCCTGCAACACCGCGGCCAGGAAGCCGCCGGCATTGTCTCTTTCGATGGCGAGCACTTCCACCCCCACCGCGCCATTGGCCTCGTCGGCGAGATTTTCGGCGATGCCGGGACGATTGCCCGCTTACCCGGTGCGGCGGCCATTGGCCACAACCGCTATGCCACCACCGGCGAAACGGCGATCCGCAATATCCAGCCGCTCTATGCCGATTTTGCTTTCGGCGGTCTCGCCTTGGGCCACAATGGCAACCTCACGAATGCCCGCGAACTGCGCCGCATGCTGGTCGAAAATGGCTCGCTATTTCAGTCCACCACCGACACCGAAGTCTTCCAGCATCTCATCGCCAACGCCTCCGGCGCCCGGCTGCTGGATCGTCTTGTCCAGGCCCTGAGACAGGTTGAGGGCGCCTATTCCCTGGTCGCCCTGTCGCGCCGCAAGGTCATCGGCGCCCGCGACCCCCTCGGCGTCCGGCCCTTGGTCTTGGGCCGCTTGCAGGATGCCTGGATCCTTACATCCGAGACCTGTGCCCTCGACATAATCGGCGCCCAGTTCGTCCGCGACATAGAGGCCGGCGAGATCGTCATCATCGACAAGGACGGCGTCCACTCCCACAAGCCCTATCCGCAAGTCCGTCAGCGCCCCTGCATATTTGAGTATATTTATTTTGCCAGACCCGACAGCACGCTTGCCGGCCTCAACGTCTATGAGAGCCGCAAATGCGTCGGCGCCGAACTCGCCCGCGAAAGCCACGTGCCCGTCGATGCCGTTATCCCCGTCCCCGACAGCGGCGTCCCGGCGGCCATCGGCTACGCCAACGAGACCGGCGTGCCGTTCGAATTGGGCCTTATTCGCAATCACTATGTTGGCCGGACATTCATTGAGCCATCCGACGAAATCCGCCATCTCGGCGTTCGCCTTAAGCACAATGCCAACAGCGCCCCCCTTGCCGGCAAAAAAGTCGTCCTCGTCGATGACAGTATCGTGCGCGGCACCACGTCGCGAAAGATCGTCGAGATGGTGCGCAATGCCGGCGCGCTATCCGTGCATATGCGCATTTCCAGCCCCCCAACCGCGCACTCCTGTTTCTATGGCGTCAACACCCCAAGCCAGCAGGAGCTGCTGGCCCACCAGCATGATGTCGATGGCATGGCCAGGGAGATCGGCGTCGACAGCCTGGCTTTCATATCCATCGACGGCCTTTACCGCGCCATGGGCCAGTCCAAGCGCAACATGGCATCGCCGCAATTTTGCGATGCCTGTTTCACCGGCGACTACCCCACCCGGCTCACCGACAAGGATGGCGGCAACGCCCAAGCCCAACTGTCCCTCCTCGTTACCCCGGCCTGAACCGACGATATTTGCCTATGTCTGAAGCCCCTCACCAGCCGACACCACTGAAGGCCTCTCCACTGGCCGGACGCACGGCCCTTGTCACCGGCGCCTCGCGCGGCATCGGCGCGGCCGTCGCCAAGCGCCTGGCCCGCGAAGGCGCCCACGTCTTGCTGCTCGCGCGCACCCAGGGGGGTCTCGAGGAAGTCGACGACGCGATCCGCCAGGCCGGCGGCAGCGCTACATTGATCGTGCAGGACCTGCGCCGACTCGACCATCTCGAAAATCTTGGCCCGCCCTTGCTCGAACGTTATGGCAAGCTCGACATATTCATCGCCAATGCCGCCATTTTGGGCGCCCTTTCCCCCCTCGGCCACTACGAACCTCGAACCTGGACCGAGGTTTTCGATGTCGTCTTGCACGCCAATTGGCGGCTCATCCGCATCCTCGATCCGCTGCTGCGCCGGTCCGCGAGCGGCCGCGCCATATTTGTTACCGCCGGTGTCGCCGGCACCCCGCGCGCCTACTGGGGCCCCTATGCCGCGGCAAAAGCAGCCCTTGAGAACATGGCCGCGACCTGGGCCCTGGAAAACGCCAAGACCTCGCTCAATGTGAACGTCATAGACCCCGGCCCCATCGCCACGCGCCTGCGCGGCCAGGCCTATCCCGGTGAGGATCCGGCGACCCTGCGCCAGCCGGACCAGATAACCGACGAATTCGTCAATCTGGCATCCCCCGGCTGCACCCTCAATGGCGAGTGTATTATCCTGCCTACGACTTCTTAGGCCGATAAGGATTATCGCCCTTACGCATCATTAGGCGGATCGGCGTTCCCGGCAGATCGAACGCGTCGCGTAGATCATTCTCCAGATAGCGCAGATAACTGTCCGGCATGCCATCGGGCTGGCTCGTGAAAAGCACAAAACGCGGCGGCCGTGCCTTGGCCTGGGTTACATAACGCAGCTTTATCCGCCGTTTGTTCGACGCCAGGGGCGGTGGGTGCCGCGTCGTCGCCGACCGCAGCCAATTATTCAGGGCAGCGGTCGGTATCCGTTTGTTCCAGATTTCGTAGGCACTGCCCGCCGCCGCCATCAACCCTTGCAGATTGTCTCTATTCAGCGCCGACAGGGTCACCACCGGCACGCCCTTCAGTTGCGGCAACGAAGTTTCTAGCCGCTCGCGCAGCCGCTTGATGGCTTCGCCGCGATCCTCGACCATGTCCCATTTATTGGCTGCCACCACCAAGGCCCGCCCTTCTTCGGCAACATATCGTGCGATCGTCAGATCCTGGCGTTCCAGCATCATGGTTGCGTCCAGCAACAGCACCACCACCTGGGAAAAACGGATCGTCTTCAGGCTATCGGCGCCCGAAAGCTGTTCCAGCCGACCATCGACCCGCGCCCGCCGCCTGAGGCCGGCGGTATCGACCAGGGCTATTTCCCGCCCCTCATGACGCCACTGCACGGCAATCGCGTCTCGGGTGATGCCCGCCTCCGGCCCGGTCAGCATCCGGTCCTCGCCCACCAGCGCGTTAACCAATGTCGACTTGCCCACATTCGGCCGCCCGACGATGGCCAGTTGCAGCACCCCCTCCTCGCCATCCTCGCTCAAACCGCCATCGCCCGCCGCCGCGGCCGCGGCGGCATCCACCCACGGCGCGATCGCCTCATACAACCCGGCCAACCCCTGACCATGCTCGGCCGAAACCGCCAGCGGCTCGCCCAACCCCAGCTCATAGGCGTCATAGAGCCCGCCATCGGCGGCCCGGCCCTCGCATTTATTGGCCACCAGCACCACCGGCCTATGCGAACGCCGCAGCCAATCGGCGAAATGCCGGTCCAGCGGCGTCACGCCGGCCCGCGCATCCACCATCAGCAGCACCACCGAGGCTTCTTCCAGGGCCTGTTCGGTTTGCCGCCGCATGCGCGCGCCCAGGCTCTCGTCGAACGCCTCCTCAAGCCCGGCAGTATCGATGACTCGGAAACGGGCATCCGCCAGCTTGCCCTCCCCTTCCCGGCGATCGCGGGTCACCCCGGGCCGGTCGTCCACCAGCGCCACGCGCCGGCCCACCAGGCGATTGAACAGGGTTGACTTGCCGACATTCGGGCGCCCGACGATAACCACGGTCGCCAGGGCGCTGTCCCTCGCCGCCATTTCGCGCGAATTTTCCGCTGTCATGTCATTTCCAACCGCCGGTCCTGGCGGCCAAACTCCAATACCCGCTAGCGCAACGAGATAAGCTTCGCGGAATCAGTCAGAAAATAGAGTGCCTCGGAAGCAATAACCGGGGCGACAGACACCCCGCCGGGCATCTTTTCCTGCCCCAGAATCTCGCCGTCATAGGGCGAAAGGGAGAGCACTCTGCCCTGGCTGCCAGCCACGATCAGTCGATCTCCCGCCAACACCGGCCCCGACCAATTGATCCGCCCTTTGCGCTTCTCCGGCTTCTCGAACAGCCCGAGCGGCGACGCCCACCGTACTAGCCCGTCCCGCGCCGTCAGCGCCACCACTTGCGCATCGGCGGTCAGCACGAACAGAAAATCCCCCGCGATCCAAGGCTGCTGGACACCGCCGACATCCGCTTCCCAGACCCGGCGCCCTGTTGGCAAATCGATCGCCACCATTCGCCCCGAATGGCTCACCGCATAAACCATGCCCCGATCGATCACCGGCCGGCCTCGAATATCAGCCAGTGCCGACACCGCATCGGCCCGCTTGATCGCGGTTAGGTTATCCGACCAAAGGGGCCGCCCATTCTCCACCCGCAGTGCGAAAATCTCTCCCGAAGAATACGGCACCACGACAATATCGCCCTCGACCGCCGGGCTGGCACCGCCCAGCAATCCCGCCGTCTCGGCGATCCCTGTGTGGGTCCACAATATCGTGCCGTCCTCGGCGTCGAGCGCAAGGGATTCATTATCCTTGGTCACCACGAACACGCGCCCACCCTGCGCCGTTGGCGCCGCCCGCATCGGGCCGGAAACCCGGGTCCGCCAGAGCTCGGCCCCGTCCGCCGCATCCAGGGCGATCACCTGCGCAAATCCGGTCGCCACGTAAATTCGGCCGTTATCGAAGGTCACCCCGCCGCCCCAGCTACCGTCTCGCTCCTCGCGCGTTTCAAGAGGAGTCCGCCAGATCTGCTTGCCGCTGAAAGCGTCATAGGCGCTGACCGTGGCATCGGCATCCATGGCGAAGACCCTGCCGCCGGCCACCACCGGCCCTGACAGGATCGGCGCATCCGCATCCGCACCCGCACCAATATCTGTCTGCCAGGCCGTACTGGGCAGTTCCCCAAGGGCGAGATGTGGCATGGCATTGCTTGCCAGTCCGCCTTGCTGCGGCCAGTCCACATTGGTGATCGGTGGCGGCAATTTAATCGCCAGGTCTTGAATACGCGGGTCGGGCGTAATCTTGTTTTCCGTTGTCAGCACCGCTATGCGCGTGCCTTCGAAAATCTCTTCGCTACTGGCGCAAGCGCCAAGTAACAGCAGCCCCGCGAGCGCGGCCAAACGGAGTCGACATCCTGCCATGATCTATTGCCCCAATGCAGCCAATAATTCGGCGGCCCGCGCCCGTATGCCGGACGGCGCCGCCAGATCGTCGGCCAGTGCCAGCAGCAGCTCCACTGCCCTATCTTCCTCTCCCATACGCATCGCCAGCAATGCCGTCAGCTCCCGCGCCGAGTAGCGCCACGCGCTATTCTCGGCTGTCAGCGGTGCCAGCCGCTCGGTTAATGCTGCGGGGTCGCCGTCATCCAGGGCGTTCATGGCTCCGAGCACAATCGCCATGTCTCGAAACTGCGGCTCAACACCTTTTGTCGAAGCGATCTCGTCATAAATCGCCACGGCGGCTTCATTATCGCCGAGCTCAACCAATAGCGACGCTTGGCGTAAGCCGGCCAAGACCCGGTAGCCCGAACTGCCGCTATCCGCCAGTTCCCCAAACGCCTCGAGGGCCTCCTCGACACGGCCCTCGCTCGCCAGAACAGTCGCCTGGGCAAACTGGTCGCTACGCTGCTGCTGGCGCTGTTCTTGGAAATCGACCCACCAAGCGCCGGCGGCGGCCGCCGCAACCACAACCACGACGGCCGCCACGATGAACGGGCCGTAACGCTTCATTTGTGATTGCAGACGGTCGCGTTTTACTTCTTCGTCTACTTCACGGATTAGTTCCTCGGACAAGAGGACGCCTCCACTAGTCCTATCGAATGGGCCGCTAACATAGCTTGAGCATTTGCCCTTGGCAAACCACCAAAATACTTGTTTTTTTTAGGCCGCCGCGCGCCATTTTATCGAGCAACCCAGGCTCGCAAATTGTTCTGCGGGCCCTTTCCCGGTCCGCGAAACACCCACCATGGCTTCGAACAGTTCCCGCGCCGCCCCGTCGCCGGGCGCATTTCGCCCCCCTGCGTCGATCCGCCCCCGATATTGCAGTTCCAAAGCCTTGTTAAAACCGAAGAAATCCGGTGTACACACGGCGTTGTAGGCCCGCGCGACGGCTTGGCTTTCATCGATGAGGTAGGGGAATGCGAACCCATGTGCCGCCGCAAACAGCTTCATTTTGGCAAAACTGTCAGCCGGATAGGCCTCTGTATCATTCGACATGATGGCCACCGTGGCCACGCCATGGGCCTTCAGATCCGTAGCATCGCGCACAATTCTATCAATTGCGCCAACAACATAGGGGCAGTGGTTGCAAATGAACATGACCAGCGTACCGTTCGGTCCGGCAAGGTCTTCCAAGGCACGTTCCTCGCCGTCAATCCCCATTAGCGAGAAATCGGCGGCCTTCCAGCCAAAGTCGCATAGGCTCGAATTGGCAGCCATGGCCCTGTCCTCTTCCTGTCCAGCCTAACCCTACAATAGGCAATTCCCTAGGCGATCCACAACCGCATGGTCGCAAGTCGTGATCGAGCCGGCGGCTGGACTCGAGGCGAAAAATCGGGAAAAATTCTACTAGCAGGCTGCTGAAGAAGTCTGGCGGGAATCAAAATGAAGACAATTTTCGCAGCAATAGGAGTAGATTTGTTCGCATATCGGGAATATGGATGCGGCAATTGGATCATTTTGAGCCCGTCACGACTTTTTCAGCAGCCTGCTAGATCATCCTCGGACCCGTCCGCGGGCAGTATTAGGGAGCGTCAGTGTCGGCAGTATTTGGCACCCAGCACACCAGCAAGGCCCGCCAGCGGGTTTCTTTCAACAAGGAGGAGCTGCGTCAGCTATTTGACGTCTACAGCCGCCGTGTGGCGGCCGGAGAATGGCGCGATTACGCAATTGACCACGGCCCGGATCGGGCCGTTTTCTCTATCTTCCGCCACACCACCGAAAATCCTCTTTATGCAGTGGCAAAATTGGCCCCTGGTGGCGGCGGCCGCGGCCGCTACCAGCTTTCCCGCGGCCCTGAAAAACTCAAGCAGGGCCCCACTTTGGCCGAAGTGGTCGCTGCGATCGACCGCCGGCCCCGGCTCGTTTCAGTGAATAGCTAGCCCATAGAAATATCGGTCCGAAGCCGGTATAGCCTCTTGCCCGACCGCAATGTTCCTAATATGTTCTCTCGATGGGAAAACTCAAGCGCCACGACCAGGCTGCCGCCGACCGAAAAGTTGGTGCCGCGACCCTGGGCCATCTAATTGCACACGGTGTCTCGGTTTTCTGCTGGTGCAACCGCTGCTCCCACAGCGCAACCATTGATTCAACATTCTTGGCCCGCCGCCTCGGTCGACAAATCGCTATACCTGAAATCGGCAGCACGATGCGTTGTACGGGATGTGGTTCCAAGAACATCGCCACCCGCCCCGAATGGCCTTCTCCACTGAAAAACAAGTAGAAACAACGACAAAGGAACTATATAAAATTATTTACCATTTTTAGTAAAATAAAAATACAAATAAAACAAAAGAATAAGTCTCAATTTCTTGCAAAATTATCTTCGATTAGACTTGAGTATTTCTAGTTTTAACTTCAGTATTCCAGTGCCCCTCATCCCATAATGAGGGAAAACTGCATTCGGAGGTTCGGATGCCAGAAATAACAGGCATCGCTAGGTCAAACGTGGCGCCGCCACGTGAGACCGATCTTAAGCGTGCCGCTGAAACGGCACGCGAATCGCAACAACCGGCAACTCTATCCAACTCAAAAGACGAAGAAACCACTGCAACCAACCAACAAGCCAGCCGCCCCGAGTCGGAAAAGGCCGCCTCGGCAACACCGGAAAAACCTGTTTCCTCGACTTACCAGGCGAGATTGAACTATGACGTCCAGAATGAGGATCTCTATATCGAGATCCTAAGTCCGCGTACCGGAGAGGTGCTCCAGCGCCTGCCGCCCAAAGACGCCCTCGAGCCATTGCTGCAGAATACCGATGGCAAACCGGGCGCCGTCCTCGATCGGGTCGCCTGAGCCGCTCCATTGCCACCGCCTTGCGCGCGGACTTGGCGCCAATCGACGAAGCCTCACACCCCGCCCCGGCGCCGGGTGGTGACGACGTGTGCCCGCATCCCCTCACAAAACATGTGACCCCGGCCTAACGCGGTATTACGCTGCGCCGCGCTGCGGGGGCATGATGGATTCCAATCACCATAATGGTATCGACCGGCTGCTTGCCGACCAAAAGCTGCTTTCCCGTCTACGCCATGGCCGCATCGGCCTATTATCCAACCAAACATGCCGCACCGCCTCCGGCCAAACCACCGCGGCGGCTCTCCAGACCGCGCTCGCCGGCGCCACTGGCCGTGGTCTCATACGCCTGTTCGCCGCCGAGCATGGCTGGTCCACCACGACGGCCCCCGGCGCCTCGGTCGGTGACGCCAGAGATCCCGAAACCGGCCTACCTGTTCACAGCGTTTATGGCATCAGGCAACGGCCCGACCGCAAGATGTTCGAAGACCTCGACGCCATCCTCATCGACCTGCGCGACATCGGCGTGCGCTGCTACACCTACGCCACCACCGCCACCCGCTTCATCGCCGCCCTGACCGACCAAGCCCCGGCGGCTATTCTTTGCGACCGCCCCAACCCCATAGGCGGCCGCCAAGCTGGACCGGATCTGGATCCGACGCTGAGAAATTTCCTCGCCTATATCGACACGCCCTTCGTTCACGGCCGAACCCTCGGCGGTTTGCTCACTGACTTTAACCATGCCCTCGGCCCGGCCGCCTGCGACTTGACCGTAGTCCCGGCCGGCGAGCCCGGCCCGGCGCCAGCCTGGGTCCCGCCTTCGCCTTCCCTGACGCACCCCGACACCCTGACCCTCTATCCCGGTCTCGTTCTCCTCGAAGGCACCAATATCTCCGAGGGCCGTGGCACCGACTTGCCGTTCCGTTGCGTCCTCGCACCATGGCTCGAACCGGCGGCACTGTTGCAGGCGGCCCAGGACTGGCCTTTGGCCGGCCTAAGCCTCGAACCGCTAACCGCCACGCCCAGCAACGGCAAATTCCACGGCGAGCCCTGCCACGGCATCGCTTTCCAAGTC
>QIGO01000143.1 GCA_003230015.1 Alphaproteobacteria bacterium
ATAAGGCTCCAGGCGGATCGGATTGAAGATAAAATCGCTGGCAAAAGCCTCGGCTATGTCCTCCCGCCCCGCGGTCCGGGCATGGATCTGCCCCAGCCGCGATCCCACCAAGGCCGCAAAATCCCCGTCGATGGTGCCTTCCAGCAAAGCATCCTTCCACAACCGGTGTTCTTCTGGCGCCAAATAGGCCATCGCCAGCACCCCGCCTTCGCTGTCATGCCCCAGCAGGGCGGGGGACGCACCGGGGATAATGCCGCCAACCACCTTCAGCCACCGGGCTTCGTACAGACTGCGCTCCACCGGCGCCTCCCACAGGGCCGCGACTTTCAGCCGTGCCCGCGCCCGCTTGACGCAAAACCGCTTGGTCCCCCAATCCACCCGCCAAATATCCGATGAGACCCCGCCGGTCAGCGGCGTGAACACTGGTGCGGCACCCACGTCCAGCAAACCCAGGCCCACCAGAGACCGGGTCACCGCCTGCAGGTTCGGCAAATCTCTCTCACTCATGCCGCCATCCTTCGCGCAGGCTGTTTCGCCATGCGCGATAATCAGTATTGTAGGGCGATACCGGCCATAACGGCCCGCATCATAACCAATAACCAGCCACGATCACGCCGGTTGCATCCAATGGACCAGGCGGGGAGCCATAGAGTTATGAACCAGATAGATCTGCAAGACCGTGTTGCCGTCGTCACCGGCGGCGCCCAGGGCATCGGCCGCGCCGTGGCCGAAAGATTTCTTGCCTCCGGGGCGACCGTCGCCCTTTGGGACCAGGACATCGCTCTGGCCGAGCAAACCGCCGAACAACTCTCATCCTCGGGCACGGTCATGGCGCTGTCTTGCGATGTCGCCGATCTTGCCACCGTCGAAGCCGCCACCGCCGCCACCTGCGAACGTTTCGGCCGCATCGATATACTCATCAACAATGCCGGCATCGCCGGCCCCTCGGCGAAACTCTGGGAATATGAACTGGCTGATTGGCAGGCCGTCATCGACATCGACCTCACCGGCGTATTTTATTGCTGCCGCGCCGTCATCCCCGGCATGATCGCCCAGAATTACGGCCGCATCGTCAATGTGTCGTCGGTCGCCGGCAAGGAGGGCAATCCCAACGCCGCCCCCTACAGTGCCGCCAAGGCCGGCGTCATCGCTCTGACCCGGTCCCTCTCGAAAGAAGTCGCCGAATATGATATCGCCGTCAACAGCATCACCCCGGCGACCGCCGGCACCCGCATCCTCGAACAGATCTCGCAAGAGCAGATCGACTATATGCTCACCCGCATCCCCCGCGGGCGGTTGCTTAAGGTCGAGGAAGCCGCCGCCATGGTGGCCTGGATGGTCTCCGCGGAAAATTCTTTCACCACCGGCGCCGCCTTCGATCTCAGCGGCGGCCGCACCACTTATTAGCACCGGAATTTGATGGATTCATTATGACCGACCGCAAAAAGCCCGAAGAACTGCGCAGCTACCGCTGGTTCGGCCCCGACGATCTGCGCTCATCCAGCCACCGCTCGCGCACAAAGCAGATAGGTTATGCCCAGGAGGAGTTTCTCGGCCGCCCGGTCATCGCCATCATCAACACCTGGAACGACCTCAACTCCTGCCACAGTCACTTTCCCGAGCGCGTCACCGACATCAAACGCGGCATTACCGCCGCCGGCGGATTTGCCGTCGAGTTGCCCGCCATGTCCCTGGGCGAGGTGCTGATGAAGCCCACCACCATGCTCTACCGCAACTTCCTGGCCATGGAGGTCGAGGAATTATTGCGCGCCAATCCCGTCGATGGCGTGGTCCTGCTGGCCGGCTGCGACAAGACCACCCCGGGCGTGCTCATGGGCGCTGTCAGCATGAATTTGCCGGCGATTTTCGTGCCCGCCGGGCCCATGCTGCGCGGTAACTGGCGCGGAAAGACCCTCGGCAGCGGCACCGATATGTGGCGCTATTGGGCCGACCGCCGCGCCGGCAAGCTCGACCAGGCGGCCTGGTTCGAAATCGAGACCGGCATCGCCCGCTCCGCCGGCACCTGCATGACCATGGGCACGGCGGCGACCATGATGTCCCTGACCGAGGCCCTTGGCATGACTCTGCCCGGCGCCTCGGCCATCCCCGCCGTCGATTCCAATCACCGCCGCATGGCCTCGGCCTCCGGCCGCCGCATCGTCGACATGGTTTGGCAGGATCTCAAGCCCACCCGATTCCTCACCCCCGCATCATTCCAAAATGCCATCGCCGTGGACATGGCCGTCGGCGGTTCCACCAACGCCATTATCCACCTCGTCGCCATGGCCCGGCGCGCTGGCGTGCCCCTCGATCTCGATACTTTCGACCGCATCTCCAAACAGGTGCCGCTGCTCGCCAACATCCGCCCGTCCGGCGCCTATTTGATGGAGGATTTCTATTATGCCGGCGGTTTGCCCGCACTCATGGCCCAGCTCCGCGATCATCTCGATCTTTCAGCACCAACGGTCTCCGGCGCCACCCTTGGCGAAAACATCGCCGATGCCGAGATCTACAACGACGATGTCATTCGCCCCCACAACAATCCGGTAAAACAAACCGGCGGCACCGCCGTCCTGCGCGGCAACCTCGCCCCCGACGGCTGTGTCATCAAACAAACCGCCATTGAGGATCATCTCGTCCGCCATCGGGGCCCGGCAGTGGTTTTCTCCAACATGGCCGATCTCAAGGCCCGTATCGACGACGACGATTTACCGGTGACAGCCGACTCCGTCATCGTGCTGCAGAATGCCGGACCCGTCGGCGCCCCCGGCATGCCCGAATGGGGCCAATTGCCCATCCCCAAGAAACTCTTGCGCCAAGGTGTGCGCGACATGGTGCGCTTGTCCGACGCCCGCATGAGCGGCACCAGTTACGGCGCCTGCGTCCTCCATATCTCCCCCGAGGCCGCCATCGGCGGCCCTCTGGCACTGGTCCGTGACGGCGACATGATCGAGCTGGATATCCCCGCCCGCCGGTTGGAACTGCTCATTGACGAGGCCGAAATGGCCCGCCGCCGCGACGCCTGGACGCGCGCCGCCACGCCGCAGCAGCGCGGTTACGCCCAACTCTATGTCCAGCATGTCAACCAGGCCCATGAAGGCTGCGATTTCGACTTCCTCGCCGGCCCTCCGGGCAGCACGCCCGAGCCGGTTATCTTCTAGCCGTCGCCGCCATCTACTTCGCTGTCGCCCGACAAATGGCTATGAGGGTCTGGCAGCACCCTCTTTCGAGGCGCCACAGGAGCGACCCATAGCCGCCCCCCGCACTAAGCCAGGCAAAATCACCCCGGCCCGCCGCCTCCTTGCCGAGGCGCTGTGCCATGACGAGGCGGTCCATGGCCCGCCCCCCGCCGCCGCCGAAGAGGCTGCCTTGACCCGCGCCCGCGGCACGCCCGGCTCCCTCGAGCATAAAATCATCATCCGTGCCGAGACCCTCGCCGCCGACCAGCGCATGCAAAACGAATTGGCCCGTCTCTGGCGTTTGCTGCGGCGCCTGAGTTATGTCGCCATGGTCATTGCCGCCATCGCCGGCGCCGCCACCGCCCGCACGGTTCTGGCCGGTGCCGCCGCCAACAGTGCCGATGGCATCACCGTCAATTTCTTCTGGGCCCTGGCCAGCCTGCTCGGCCTCCATATTTTGGCCTTCGTGGTTTGGCTGCTGCTGGTCATCCTCCTGCCCAGCACCGCTCAAGGCGGCATCCTCGGCGCTCTGCTGTTGTGGCTTTGGCGCCAACTGGCCGCCCGCGTCGCCACCGGCAGGCAGCGCGCCGCGGCGGTCGCGGCCATCGTCACCATCTGGGGGCAGGGACGTACCGGCCGCTGGTTGCTCTCCATCCTCAGTCATGGCGTTTGGGCCGGTTATCTGTTCGGCGCCTTGGCCATGACCTTTGCCTTGCTCAGCGCCCAACGGTTCAATTTCGTCTGGCAGACCACCATCCTCGACGCCGGCGCTTATACCGCGCTGACCGCCGGCTTGGCCGCCTTGCCCGGCGCCCTTGGCCTGACCATGCCCGGCCAGACCGCCGTCCTTGCCGCGCAGTGGCCGGGCCCGGTCGCCGCCGGCAATGAGACTCTATGGTCGACCCTGCTGGTCGCCGCCCTTCTGCTCTACGGCTTGCTGCCGCGCCTGTTGGCCATGGCCGCCTGTTATGCCCTTGCCCGCCGCGCCGCGCGGACCACCCCGTTGGATGTCAGCCAGGCCGGATACGCTCGGCTCATTCCCCTGCTCGCCCCCCAGGTCGCCGCGACCCAGGTCATCGACCCCGATGGCGCCGCCACCCCGCCGCCGGCCACCATGCCCGACCTCCCCCACCAACCCCAGCCGCCCCCGCCCGGTCCGGTTTATCTTCTGGGTTGGGAAATCGATACCCCCGCCACCGGCTGGCCGCCCGCTGCCGCCAATCACGTCCATGATCTCGGCCTCTGCGACAGCCGCGACGACCTCGCCCGTGTCGTCAGCGCCCTGCGGGAAGATTCTCAAAGCCCGGCGCGCCTGGTGGTTGTCGTCGATCTGCGCCACACCCCCGATCGCGGCGTCACCGCGGCCTTGCAAGCCCTGCAGAATGCCTGTGCCCACCGCGTTTTTCTGTTATTTACCGGGGCCGCCGCCCTCCAAGACCGTCTTGGCCAGAGCGACGCCGCCGGCCGTCTTGCCGACTGGGTGGCTGCCGGCCGGCAAGCCGGTGTCGAACCCTACGCCATGGCCGCCATCGACCTCGACACCCCCGGCGACGAGGCACGCCTGGCCCGCTTGTTCGGCCCATGACCCAATGCCTCGACATCGCCGTCATCGGCCATACCAACACCGGCAAGACCAGTCTCATGCGCACCCTCACCCGGCGCCGCGATTTCGGTGAAGTCTCCGCCCATCCCGCCACCACCCGCCATGTGGAAATGGCGGAATTGGCTCTCGGCGGCGAAACGGTTTTGCGCCTTTTCGACACCCCGGGTTTTGAGGATTCCAGCGGCCTGCTGTCCCATATCGAAGCCCTCAAGGCAGCCCGCAACGAAGACTGGATCGAGACCATCGAGGCTTTTGCCGCCACCCCCGATCTACAGGCCGGGTTTACGCAGGAAGCAAAAGCCCTCGGCCAGATCCTGGCCTCGGCGGTTTTGCTTTACGTCATCGATGCCCGCGACCCGGTCCGCGCCAAACATCGCGACGAGTTGGAATTACTTGGCCGCTGCGCCCGGCCGGTGCTGCCAATACTCAACTTCGTCGCCCCGGAGGCTCAGCAGCAGACCGCCTGGCGCGATCAACTCGCCCGCGTCAACATGCACGCCGTCGTCGCCTTCGATACCGTTGTCTACAATCAGGCCGACGAGCTGACCCTCTACACCAAGATCGCCACTCTCGCCGACCCCTACGAACCCATGCTGACCCGCCTGATGGACGAGCTGGCGGCCGCCCGGGCCGCCCAGCGCCGCGCTTCGGCGGTCATGGTCGCCGAACTGATTGTCGATATCGCCGCCGCCCGCCGCCCCTACAAGGCCAATGACGACGCCGCCAAGACCGCCGCCGCGGCCGATCTCAAGGACGCCGTGCGCCGGCGCGAGCAGCAGGCCGTAACCGCCCTGCTGCACCTCAACCGTTTCGGCGACGAGGATTATAGCCCCCCTGATTTGCCTTTCGCCGGCGGCGCCTGGCAGGAGGATCTGTTCGACCCCTTGGTGCTCGAACGTTTTAGCTTCGACGCCACCAAGGCTCTCGCCGCCGGCGCCACCGCCGGCCTTGCCATCGACCTCATGACCGGCGGTTTGACCCTGGGTGCGGCCGCCCTCACTGGTGCCGCCGCCGGTTTTACCATCGACACTGCCCGCCGTTACGGCGGCCGCCTCATCGCCCTGGCCACCGGCATGGCCGAGATGGCCGTCGACGAGCCCACCTTGAACCTCATCATCGCCCGCGAAACCGCCCTGACTGCTGCCCTCTTCCGCCGCGGCCACGGCGCCCAAGGGCCCATTGCCGCCGACCCTGTCGACGGCACCGGCCTGCAAGAGCGCCTCGCCCCCCTGACCCGCCAGGCCCGCCGTCACCCCAAATGGTCGAGCCTCGCCGCCAACCCGCGCAAAACCGCATCGCGCGTGTCACTGGTGGCACGCATGGCCGACACCATCGAAACGGCGCTATCATAGGGGTGCACGAAGCGCGAAGGCCCCCCTATGACCGTTGAGCTACGAGACTATGCCGCCCATGACCGGCCCCAGCTCATCGAGTTGGTGCGCGAGTTGCAGCATTTCGAAGGCACCCTCTTCGAGCGCATGAAACCCTCGGCGCAGATTGGCGACTGGTATATCGACAACATGCTCGCCGACTGCGCCCGTTTTGCCGGGTCAATTTTCGTCGCCGCCCAGGACGGCCGGCTCTTGGGCTACGCCACCATACTCACGGCCCTGACCTCCAAGCACGAACCCGACGAAATCTTCTATACCTACGCGAACATCACCGATCTCGTCGTCACCGAGGCCTGGCGGGGCACCGGGCTGGGCCGCCGGCTACTGGAAGAATGTGAGCGGGTCGCGCGCACCGCCCGCGTCAAATGGTTGCGGATCTCGGTCTTGGCAAGCAACGACCGCGCGGTACAGACTTACGAGAAATTTGGCTTTGCCCCGCTCCACCTGCGCATGGAGAAACACCTCGCCTAATTCTGTTAAGGTGGCCGGCGACATCCCAGACCCAGAGGCGGTTATGTACGATACCATTATAGCCGGCGCCCTTATCGTCAACGGCTCCGGCGCCACCCCCTACCACGCCGACATCGCCCTCGAAGACGGCATTATCGCCGCCATCGGCCAGGATCTCGGCACTGCCGGCCAAACCATCGACGCCGACGGTCTGGCTCTTGCCCCCGGCATCATCGACGGCCACACCCATTACGACGCCCAGATCACCTGGGATCCCTATGTCGCCCCGTCACCGGCGCTTGGTGTCACCACCATCGTCATCGGCAATTGCGGTTTCACCATCGCCCCCTGCCGTCCCGACGACCGCGACCTTGTCACCCGCAATCTCACCCAGGTCGAAGGCATGTCCCTGGAGGCGTTGCAAACCGGCATCAATTGGGATTTTGAAACATTCCCCGAATATCTCGACAGCCTCGCCGCCCGTGGTGTCGGCCCCAATGTCGCGGCGTTTTTCGGCCATTCCTCCTTGCGTTGTTTTGTTCTGGGCGACGACGCCTCCCAGCGCGCCGCCACCGACGCCGAGATCGCCACCATGGCCGATCTGGTGCGCCAGGCCATGGCTGCCGGAGCGGTCGGTTTTGCCACCTCCACCAACGAGCCCCATAACGGCGCCGGCGGAATACCCATGCCCTCCCGCCTCGCCGACGAGAAGGAAATGACCGCCCTCACCGCCGCCATGCGCGAAAGCGGCCGCGGTTTATTCATGCTCACCAAGGGCATGGGCACATCCGTCGCCGATCTCGAACGCCTCGCCGCCGACACCGGTGCCCCCATTCTCATCGCCGCCATGTTCCATTCCAACCAGGATCCCGACGGTGTTTTTACTCAATTCGATGCCATGACCCAGGCGCGCGCGCGCGGCCACATGCTGATCCCGCAAACCTCCTGCTGCCCCTTGACCATGGATTTCACCATGGCCAGCCCCTATTTGTTCGAAGGCCTGGCCGCCTGGCGCCCGGCCATTGCCGCCCGCGATCAGGCGCATTTGACAGCGATTTACCGCGATCCCGCTTTCCGCGCCGCCGTCAAGCAGGAACTGGCGCAAACCCACGGCAAAGGCCTCTTCAATGACGAGTGGGACGCCATCCACATCGTCGAGGCCGCACGGCCGGAGAATGTCTCCCTGGAAAACCGCTCCATCGCCGAGATCGCCGCCGAGCGCGGCCTAGCCCCCCTCGATTGCATCCTCGAAATCGCTCTCTCGGAGGACCTCGCCACCACCTTCGTCGCCGCCTTGCTGCACAGCGACGAGGCCGCCGTATCGCGTCTGCTGCGCGCGCCCGAGGCCCATATCGCCCTGTCGGACGCCGGCGCCCATCTGACTTTCCTTTGTGACGCCGGTTTCGGCCTCCACCTGCTCGGCCATTGGAGCCGCGAGCGCGGTGTGCTGTCTTTGGAACAGGCCGTCCACCGCCTGACCCAACAGCCGGCGAACCTGTTCGGCATCACCGACCGCGGCTCCATCGCCGTCGGCCAAGCCGCCGACCTCATGCTGTTCGACCCACGAACCATTGGCCGCACCGCCAAACGCCGCGTTCACGACCTGCCCGCCGGCGCTTCGCGCCTGACCACCGACGCCATCGGCCTTCACGGTGTCTGGGTCAACGGCCACCGAATCGTCGATGCCCAGGGCCGCCACCTGGACCAACCGCCCCCCGGCAAACTGCTGCGCCACTTCGCCGACCCAATGAACGCCCTGTAACCCCCGGCGCCCGCCAACCCCATCACTGGTTTGTGACTAAGCGGCATGCGCGCGTGGCTTTCAAAAAGCCACAAAGTCAGGCTTATGTGGCGACAAGCAAAAGCAAACCCTGGAGGCGGAAATGCTCAAGAAAATCATCCTGGCGACGATTCTGATATTCCCCTTGGCCTGGCAGCCGGCTTTGGCCCAAGACAACGGCCTGATCACCAAACAAAGCAGTTTCGGCGTCGCCGAAACCCTCGACCGCCTTGAGGCGCTTTTTGCCGAGCGCGGCATCGCCGTCGCCGCCCGTGTCGATCACGCGGCATCGGCCAAGAGTGTCGACCTGGAACTGCGGCCGAACCAGGTGCTGATTTTCGGCAACCCGAAACTCGGCACGCCCTTGATGCAAAGCAACCCCACAATCGGCGTCGATCTGCCCTTAAGAGTCCTCGCCTGGGAAGATGCCGACGGCCAGGTCTGGGTCGCCTATACCGACCCCGCCACCTTGCGCGCCCGCCATGGGATCACCGACCGTGACCCCAACTTCGCCCAGATGACCAAGGTCTTGGACGGTTTGACCACGGCGGCGACGACGCCCTAACCAAGGCGGCGACGACGCCCTAACCAAGGCGGCGACGACGCCCTGATAAACGGTCACCTCACTCGGGCAGTTCATAAAGCTCGCTGCGCACACCCAGATAACTGTCCCAGGCGAACCAATAGGCGATATGGCCTGGTACGCGGGCCAGACGGGTACCGTCTGGCCCCACCAGCACATCTTCCTCGACGACCCAAAGTCCGCCGGGACCCTTTAGCCTGTGCTTAATCGCCGTCGCCTCAAAAATGCGCCCGCCGCTATCATAGGCCCGCACCGTGCGCGTTTTGGCGTCCCCCGTCAGCACCACGTCGAGCAGTCCCACCGCGTCGTTGATCACCGCCCCGCCGGCAAACGCTTCAATCGGCCACGCCTTGGCCGCCGCGGTATTGCGGATGCCGAAGACAAAATTCTTCTGCTTCAGTTTCGTTTCATCGACGACCGTTGGGAACATCAAGTCGGGGCTGGCGAAATAGGCCGCGTAAACCACCCCCGACCCGTAATCGCGCTGGAACCCTGTATCCACGGACAGAATGCGGGTCTGTGGGTTGGCGGCACGCCACTCGGCCCAACTGGTAATCACCACCGGGCGGATTTTCAGTGTTATCCCGCTATCCACCAGCGGACCGACCACCGGCTCGCCGGTAAACTGGTTCCACAGGCTGTCCGTCTGCCGGTCGAACATTAGTTTGTTGGAACGATAGAGCAGCCCCGACGATCCGAAAACGAAGGCTTCGTCGCGGCCCTCCACCTGGGTCTCGAACAAAATCCCCGAACCGCACAAGGTGCAATAGGCCAAGGCCACCGGCACACCGCCGATGACTTCGTTGAACATTTCGTGCCAACCCATGATGCGCAGGGGGTAGGCCCGGGCATCGCCATTGATTTCGACGCCGAACACCAGATCGTCGTCGATCATATAGCCCGCATCCGCCGCCGCGATAAGTTCCGGATTATCCAGGGACGGGATACCGTCAACCCTGACCCCGCCCCAGGTCACTTCCTCCAGGCGGATTTTCATCTTCTCCGGCGCCACCCACTCGTCGGCGAAGAAACGCAGGAAATTCCGGTCAATGCGCTGCAGCACTTGCATTTTGAGGTCGGCAAAACTGGCATGGGGTTTGATCGACGGGTTGGATTCTTGCCAGACCATCCAGTCGGCCCAGCCCAAGCCGCGATCGCCGGTGATCGTCTCCAGGGCTGCCGAGAGATCGGCGACTGCCCCCGGCCGATAACGCAGCGCCAGGATCATAACGGCAGCCGCATCCGGGTCTCCCCGCGCCACCAGGGCATCCAGGGCGTCTCGGCTTTCCTGACCGGACCCAAATATCAGCGCCTCGCTCAGTTCTGCAACGGCCTCGTCGTCGCTCACCGCCCCGGCGCCGCCAACTCCGGCCAGCACCATCGGCACGGCCAAAACCGCCAAAAACCAAAGCCTTAAACCCTGCACGGCCATATCATCAGTCCTCCGTCGCGCCATTTGCCTGCAAAGAGCAGAACCGACCCATGCGGCAGAGGCAAATCACCTCTTCGTGCCCGGACCGTACCGTAACCGCGGAACTAACATGCTGTTAGCGCAGCAGCTCCGTCGGTTTCTCGATTTCATAGATGGCTTCGGAAAGACTTTCCGTGAAGTCCTCAAGTTTCCCCTCTATATGAGCCTGAGCATCATACAGACCTCGGTTGTAATAGTAGGGCCCGACTTCTTCGGAGAAAAACCGTAACAAAAACTCGGCATCGAAGCGCTCGATCTCGCGCTCTAAATGCTCCCTGAAATAGAGCTGAATCTTGCCGACAATGATCTCCTTTTCATCTTTCAAAAACACGATCTCCGACACTCACAGCCTCTATCCCAACAAGAACCGCATCCTGGCAAGCTGAGATCGACGGTAGGGACCGCTTGAGCAGTTTGTCAAACCGCCGGTCGCGCCCACCGTTCATGGCCACGATCCCACCGCCCATGGGAATAACGCCGCTACAGGGTTTCGATGACCGATTTCAGTTTGCCTTGAATAAATCGAGCCACCTCGGCCAGGTCCGGATTGTCCACCGCCTGCATGGAGGCCACCGGATCCACCGCCGACACTTCCACCTTTCCCGTCGCCAGCTCCTGGACGACGACATTACAGGGAAGCATGGTCCCGACCTTGTCCTCCAGCTGCAACGCCTTGTAGGCCATCGACGGATTGCACGCGCCAAGGATCCGGTATTTACGAAAATCGACCCCGAGCTTTTTCTTCAGCGTCGCCTGAACGTCAATCTCCGTCAGGATACCGAAACCCTCACGCTGCAGCGCTTCCGTCACCTGCACAATCGTGTCGTCGAAATTGGTACTGACTTCTTTGCTAAAATGATATTCCGCAGACATCACAAATCCTCTGATTTAGCGATTTGACCAGCCGCTATATTGAGATTATAGCGGCAACACTTACAGGCGCGTACCCATGCCGGCATACCGACACATTGTGAGCCACAGCCTTCCCACGACGTAGGCAGACCACCCCGCATTTACAAAAAGAAACGGTGCCGCCTGGGTGACTTGAGCACCCGCTCCCCGCATCGAAAGACGCTGATTCAACAACCTCCATCGTTCTGCGCACGCAATCACGCACCCCAATGGACGCTGTTAACGGCTTACTGGGCCGGACACCCGTACCGGACCCGAAACCGAGAACACCGACGACGGCAGCACAAAATAGTCTGTGTTCCGGAAAACCTCTTGCCCCTCAGCGATTGGCGATGTTTTCAGGATCCCACGGACAACGTAATCCACATCGTACTTTTGCACCAATTGTTCGATCTGGCGGTCATCGAGTGCGGCATAACCGCGCTTGGTCTCCGAAAAACTCTCCGGCAGAATCCCGCCCGATATGTCGTCAATCCGACCGTACCACTGCAAGATCTCCTCGGGCCCGAGCGGCACATCTTTCCACGAAATGACCACCGCCCGACGGCCTAGCAAGCGAAACTGCTCCAGGTTCGGCGGAATCAGGAACACCGCTCCGGGGTCTGTTCCGGTTCGTGCCCAGCTGTAGAGCTCGTTCCGAGCTTCGTCACATCCGGAAACGAACAAGTTAAATTGGCATGTAATCTGAGAAGACGGTACGCGGACGAACATAGTGCCGAGAAGAATCACGGTCCCGAGCCCAAGCATGGTGACCGATCGCCTGGCCGGCCACTGCAGCGTCACCCTTGTGACGCTCCAATGCCTTCTGGCGAACCAAAGTATGCCAACGAGGATCAGCGAGGCAAAAAGGCCGCGAACCAGGCCTATATGGGCGACCCCCAATGCCAATGCGCCAAATGACAAAATCCCTAGTCGCCATGCGGGATAGGCGTCCCAACTTGCTTTTTTGTCACCCAGCACCAGCTGAGTCGCGGCGGCGGCGATGATTAGAAATGCCAAAACTAGGGAGAATGGCGCCATTCGCCAGACAAAGAGCCGCGAAACGGTATCGATGTTTAGAAGCACGGTAGCAACGAAACCAAACACCAACAAAACCAAGAAAGACCAATAGAGCTTGAGCAAGCGGCCCCCAAAATCCGTATCCGTCTTAACGTATTTCAGATGTGTAATGGCGATTGCATGCCACGCCAGAAGTGGCAAGAATTTGAGCAGGAATGAAGTCTCGTTGTAGTGGTGCGGGGCCCGAATCTCACTCAATATCCGGCTCGCCTCCGCCCGGATCTCAGGCGCCACCCCCGGCGCCGAAACTTGCAAGATAATCGGGAGCTCAAACAGCAGCACGACCACCGGGAGCCAAAACTGGATCACACCGCGCCGCACAAGGCCTGACCGGCCGATCAACAAATGGGCAAAGCCAAATACTGGCAGACCCAACAGCAGGAAATTGGTGTGTGCCAAGCCGCTGAGGGCAAGGAACACACCCGAGACCGCGAACCGGCCCGTGGCGAATGTGAGCATCGCAAGGATTAAGAACACCGCGGCAAAACCAGAGGGCTGTATCCCTCCCGTGAACGCGTTACTGCCCGCGACGCTAATCGTCCCTGTGATGCCGAAGAACAGGATACTGGTCAAAAGCCAGCAGTATGTTGCTGTTCTTTGATCGTCGCTTAAATGTGACGCAAATCGAAACAGCGCCACCGCGCCCACGGAAATTGCCAGAGCGTTTACGGTCGCTAATATCCACGGCAAGCTGCCGATTGACCCCAAAGCCAACACCAAATATGCGAATCGGCGATGGTATTGGACCGTTTCGGTCGCCCACCAATCGTTGGCGAGATATTGCGGGTCCAACAAACGAAGCCCACTAACGAGATACGTAGTTTGGTTGCCATAGCCGAATTGAAATCCGAACGCGACACCTGTCAACGCCCCAAGCAGGAGCACACTAACGGGGATGTTCAGTGGCCACTGCTTAAACATTAGCGTTCCCCCTTGACTGAATGACCCGCGACCGCAGGAGAGAAATGTTCAAAAAACGATAGGCGTCATGGCCAACGGCCAAGGGGCGGGTGGCGGCAGAGTAGAAATTCGACCAAGGTCGCGATTCCGCTCGCAGCTAAAAACCAAACCAGTAAACTGGAGCGGAATGAAGCGGGACCTTGTAGCGACTGTAGAAAACACACGTCACCCCCGGCGCGCTGCCTAGCGTCACAAGGGGCGGTATGAAGCATCGGCTGCCTTAATCCAGCGGCTGAGCCGTTTCCGCAACTATGAATTGCGGACGGTTTTGAAGAACTTTATAGACCCGCGCCAAGTAGATTCCGATGACGCCAAGAATGAGGAAGAGAACGCCAAATAGCAGCGATACAATGCCTACGGTCGATGCCCAGCCGGGCACTGTCCTGCCCAAGCTAAACTGGACGAAAATATAGATAAGCTGGGCGAACGAAAGGAC
>QIGO01000038.1 GCA_003230015.1 Alphaproteobacteria bacterium
GCTGCGTAAATAGAGGGATCGTTTTTTTCGCTCACGACAGTGGACCTTGCGGTCCACGTCTGCGCGGGCGCGCCGGAGGGCCGGCGGGCCGGCGGGCCGCTTGCGGCCGTCTCGTAGATCCTGGTCGGATCTACTCGGGGCGTTTGTTGTTTGCGGTTAGACGTTAAAACGGAAGTGGAAGATGTCGCCGTCCTTGACGGTGTATTCTTTGCCCTCTTGACGCATCCTTCCGGCGTCCTTGGCCCCCTGTTCGCCGCCAAAAGCGATGAAATCTTCATAAGAAATGGTTTCGGCGCGAATGAAGCCGCGTTGGAAATCGCTATGGATGACACCGGCCGCCTGGGGTGCGGTGGCGCCGCGGACGACGGTCCAGGCGCGGGATTGCTTGGGGCCGGCGGTGAAGAAGGTCAGCAGATCGAGCAGCTTGTAACCGGCGGCAATGACGCGGCTGAGGCCGGTCTCCTTGAGGCCAAGATCCTCGAGAAAGGCGGCGCGCTCCTCAAGATCGTCGAGCTGGGAGACTTCCGCCTCGATGGCCGCCGAAATGACGACGCTGGCCATGCCCTGCGCGGCGGCCAAGTCGGCGACCGCCCGGCCGCCGGCGTTGCCCCGGGCGGCGTCGTCCTCACTGACATTGCAGATGTAGAGGACCGGCTTGGCCGTGAGCAGCTGCAGGGCATGAAGGTCCGGCTGGAACTCGGCGGATAACTCGACCTGACGCGCCGGCCGGCCGTCGCGCAGGGCGGCGAGTACGGGTTCGGCGACGGCGCAAAAACGCTTGGCCTCCTTGTCGCCGCCGCGGGCGCGCTTGATGGCGAGTTCGGTGCGCCGTTCCATGCTCTCGAGATCGGCGATGAGCAGCTCGGTCTCGATGATCTCGGCATCGCGCAGAGGGTCGATCGGGCCCTCGACATGGGTCACGCCGCCATCCTCGAAACAGCGCAGCACATGACAGATGGCGTCGACGGCGCGGATATGGCCGAGGAACTGATTGCCCAGGCCCTCGCCCTTGCTGGCGCCGCGAACCAGGCCGGCGATGTCGACGAATTCAAGACTGGTGGGCAGGATGGCGGCGGACTTGGCGAGGCGGGCGATCTCTTGCAGGCGGGGGTCCGGTACCGCCACGCGGCCGGTATTGGGCTCAATGGTGCAAAATGGGTAATTCGCCGCCTCGGCCTGGGCGGTCGCGGTCAGGGCGTTGAACAGGGTGGATTTGCCGACGTTGGGAAGGCCGACGATGCCGCAGTTGAAGCCCATGGGCGATTATTTCTGTTTAGAGGTTCGTAAACGAGAGAAGGCGGCGCTAAGGGCCGCACCGAGGGTGGTCTTAGCCGGCTGTTGGTCGTCTTGAACATTGGCATGGCTGCCGTTGTCGGCGGCGGGCGGCGTCTTCTCGGGGCGTTGTGCGGGCGGGCGCAGAGCGATGGCGACGCGGTTCATAAAGGCGCCGGCACCGTCGGTGACAAGGTCCGGAAGGGCCGTGGCGATGGCGTCAATCAAGGGGTCACGCCAGCGCGCGTCTTGCTTGTCGAACTTGCCGAGCACATGGCCATGGACGCGCCCGCGATCGCCGGGATGGCCGATGCCGAGGCGGACGCGCCAGTAATCCTTGCCGATATGAGAATCGAGGCTGCGGATGCCGTTATGGCCGGCCGCACCGCCGCCGCGCTTGACCTTGATCTTGCCGGCGACAAGGTCCAGTTCGTCATGAAAGACGATGATCCGGTCAGGGTCGAGTTTGTAGAAGCGTTGCGCCTCGGCCACGGAACGACCTGATTCGTTCATGAATGTCATGGGCTTAAGGACCAGTAGTTTCTCGCCCGAAAGGTTGCCCTCGGCGAGCAAACCCTGGAACCGGGAACGCGGCGGCGAGAAGCCATGGCGGCGGATGATCTCATCCACCGCCATGAAGCCGATATTGTGACGATCCTGCTCGTGCCCCCGCCCAGGATTGCCAAGGCCGACAAGCAGCAGCATAACCTCGTTCCTTTAGTCTGTAGCCGGTCAGGACTCCGACTCGGCCTCGCTGGCCTGGGTACCCTCGGCAGCCTCGGCGCCCTCCTCGGCCTCGATTTCGGCTTCCTCGCCTTCCTCGACCGTGGGCTCGGCGGCGATGGTCGGCGCGGCGATGGTTACGACCGTGAAATCGCGATCGGTAATGGCGGGCTGCACGCCGTCGGGCAATTTGATGTGAGATATGTGAATAGAGTCGCCGATGTCGGCCTCGATGAGGTCGATGACAAGTTCCGACGGGATCGCATCGGCCTGGCAGTTCAATTCCACCGTGTGGCGCACCATGTTGAGGACGCCGCCGCGCCGCAGACCGGGGCACTCCTCCTCGTTGATGAAGGCGACCGGCACATCGACGTTGATCCGCGTGGCGGCGCTGACCCGCAGGAAGTCGGCGTGGATCGGCTTGTCGCTGAGGGGATCGAGCTGGACATCGCGGCACAAGGCGCGGTGTTTGGCGCCGTCAACCTCGATATCAAAAAGCTGGGAGAAGAATCCCGTCTTCGCATACTCGACACCAAGGTCGGCAGGACTCAAGGAAATAGGCAGGGGGGTGCCCTTGCCGCCATAGATGATGGCCGGGACACGACCGGCGCGGCGTTCGGCCCGGGCGGCCCCCTTACCAGCCCGGTCGCGTGCCACGGCATTCAAAATCGCGGTATCTACCATTAGGTGCTCCTGTTATCGCCGGCCTCCAAGGGTGCCGGCACTTTAGATCCAGTGTAATTGCCGCCTTAATCGAACAGGCTGGAGACGGATGATTCATTGCTGATCCGTCCGATAGCCTCTCCCAGCAAGGGTGCGATGCTGATCTGGCGAATGTTCTTGGCCAGCCGCACCGCCTCCGTGGCCGCGATACTGTCAGTGAGGACGACACTTTCCAAGGGCGATGCGGCGATGCGGCCGACTGCCCCCCCCGAAAGCACGCCATGGGATACATAGGCGACGACGGATTTGGCGCCGGCATCCTTAAGGGCTAAAGCGGCATTGCACAAGGTGCCCGCCGAATCGATGATGTCGTCGACCATGACGCAGCGGCGGCCCTTGACCTCGCCAATGATATTCATGACCTCCGAGGCGCCGGCGCGCTCGCGGCGCTTGTCGATGATCGCAAGGTCGGCATCGAGGCGCTTGGCCATGCCGCGCGCCCGCAAAACGCCGCCGACATCGGGGGAGACGATGACCAGCTCATCGCCATTCAAATTCTCCTTGATGTCCTTGGCGAAAACCGGCGCGGCGAAGAGGTTATCCACCGGAATGTCGAAAAAGCCCTGAATCTGCGCCGCATGGAGGTCCATGGTGAGGACCCGGTTGGCGCCGGCGGTGGTGATCAGATTGGCCACCAGCTTGGCCGAGATGGGGGTGCGCGGGCCGGTCTTGCGATCCTGGCGGGCATATCCCCAATAAGGCATCACCGCGGTGATGCGGCGCGCCGAACCACGCCGCAGGGCGTCACAGGCGACCAGCAGCTCCATCAAATTGTCGTTGGCCGGGAAAGACGTGGACTGGATGACAAATATGTCCTCGCCGCGGACATTCTCGAGGATTTCGACAAAAACCTCCATATCGGCGAAGCGGCGGATGCTGGCCGCCGTCAACTCGATATTGAGATATGCAGAAATGGCCTCAGCCAGCGCGCGATTGCTGTTGCAAGCAATCAATTTCATTGGCAGTCCCCCTACCCCGCGAACTGCGGAGGACCCTATGTCATTTGCTTAAAAAAGCGCCCAAATGCGCGCCTGCCGACCCCGACGGGCCGGACAGTATCAACGTGTCAGATTTGTGTAAACCGTTATGGCGGCTTTGTCGCTATCGGCGTGGCTATTGCGCGATTGTTTGAATGAGAACCTCAATGATTCCGGGCGCGGCGGCGCCGGCGATCAAGGGGGCCACGGCCTCCCAGGAGTCGTCGAGGCTGCCTGCCGGTACGTCATTCTGTTGGGCGACGACGCCCAGTTCGGTGCCGTCGGGCGCCAGTATCGCCCAGGCGATGCGGACCTGCTGGGTGCCGCCGCTGGCGGGGGCAAGCTCGACATTGGCGCTGAGGCGGCTGTTGGATGCCGCCGGGCCAGGTGGGGATGCGTCGGCAACCACCACGCCACGGGCTTCAAGGGCAGCCAGAATCGCATGTCTGAGCTGGCGATCACCCTGGCCGGGGGCGCCGCTGACGACAGCCCCGGCCAAGGTGATGGATCTGGCGGGCCGGACGGCGGGGGGTTGCAGGAAAGCGGCGACGGGGGCCGCGCCAGCCCAGGCAATCTCTTGCATGAGGGCCGGTTCGGCGGCCTGCCAGGCGTCGAGAGGGGTGCCCTCGATGGAGGTGCGGTATTCGCCGATGGATTTGCCGTCGGGGTCGAATAACTCCCAAATCAAGGCGGCGTCGCGGCCGTCATCCTCGATGCGCCCCTGGAGGAAGCGGCTGGCGCGGCTGCCGCCCCTGACGGTGGCCGGCACGTTGGCGGCGTGGAGGGCGCTGACCATGGCCTGAGCCAGGGCGTCGGCGGTCTTGGGCGGGGCCTCGGCAACCGGCAGGACGACGATGCCGACATAATCGGGCAGGGCCAGCAAGGCATTGTCGGGGGCGCCCACGGGGCTAAAAGGCCTGGGCACGGGTTGGCATGCCGCCAGCAGCGCGACACTTAGAACAGCGGCGGCCAAAATCCGTTTAGATGGCACAGGTCACCAGCGAGACCAGCAAAAACATGATGATGAGCATGTGCAAATAGGGCATGGGGCGTCAAGTCGCGGCCAAGCCGATGACCGAGAGGTTGCGGCCATAGTCGGGTTCGGTCTGATGGGTGGCGCGGCGATAGCTGAAAAAACGGGCCGGCGATGTGTAGGTGTCCTCGCCGATGGCGGCGCTGTCGGCGATGCCGGCACGGGCCAATTGTTGGAGGACAAATCCGGGCAAGTCGAATTGCCAATGGCCAGAGCGCGACGCCGGCAGGAAAAAGCCGGCATTGTCAGGGTCGGCGGCATGGAACGGGGCCGGGAAATCGCGGCCTACTTCATAGGAGGGCTGGGCAATACAGGGGCCGACCGCGGCGCCGATGTGCCGGCGTTGGGCGCCCAATGCCAGCATGGCGGCGACAGTGGTTTCGATGATGCCATCGAGGGCGCCGCGCCAACCGGCATGGGCCGCACCGACGACGCCGGCCTGGGGGTCGGCGAACAAAACCGGGGCGCAGTCGGCGGTGAGTATGCCCAAGGCGATGCCCGGGCGATCGGACACCATGGCGTCGGCCTTGGGGGCGTCGCCTGGTTGCCAGGGCGTGGTCACGGCGACCGCCTGGGGGGAATGGAATTGATGGACGGTGACAAGGTCGGATGCGGCCATGGCGAGGTCGTCGGCGACGCGGCGACGGTTTTCGGCGATGTCGCCGGCGTGGTCGCCGGAGCCGAAGCCGCAATTCAACGAGGCATAAATACCGCCGCTGACACCGCCTTCGCGGGTGAAAAAGCCGTGCTTGATGCGTGGTTGGGCAGCCAACGCCGGTGATTTTAGGCTATGCAGCATGGGTTCGATCTCGGGCGCTCAGTTGTGTCAGGCAAAACCGGCCGGGACCGGCGCCTCTGGGTGGGCGATCGCCAAGACCTTGAACAAAATGCCCATTTGATCGGGGGCGATCAAGCGATCCAGTGCGCTGGTGATTTGCCGGCGGCGGGCGGGTGGCGCTGACGCAAGCAGCGTGTTGGCGCGGAGTTCGATGCCCAGGGCGCGCAGGAAGGCGCGCTGGGTCACTGGGCCGTAAATACAGGCGCCGGCACGGCGCGCGGCGTCGGCGAGGCTGGCAAAATCGACGTGGGTGGTGAGGTCGGCCTGGCCGGGCTCGGCCAGGGGCGGTGCTGGCCTATGGGCACGAATGGCCTGCAGGCTGTCACCGACGGCGCTGTGGGCGGGGCCGTAGTCGATGATGAGGGCCGTACCGCCTTGGGCCGTCAGCCGTTGGGCGAGGGCAGTGACATGGTCGAGGCGCGCCGGGCTGTGCTCGACGATATCGCCGGGTTGGGCCGCGGCGAGGATATCCGGGGCGATCAGGGGGCCTGGGTCGATGACGGGGCCGGCGAGGAATTGCAGCCTGCCGTCCTCTTCACCAAAGCCGACGAGGCGTTCGTGCCAGCCGTCGCGGGCGCGCTCGAACTGGCGGGTGGGTAAAGCGTCGTAGAATTCGTTGGCGAGGATGATTGAAGGGCCTTGGGGCAGATCGGCCAGGCTCGTGTGCCAGGTGACGTCAAGGTGGCGCAGCGTTTGGCGCTGGCGTTGGCGAAGGGCCGGGCTGATTTCCACGAGATGGACAGTGATGGGGCCCGAGCCGCCGGGAATGGCGCGCATGGCGTCGCGTATGAGGGTGCCGCGGCCGGGGCCAAGTTCGACAAGAATGCGGGGGCCGCCGCCGCTGCGCTGCCACAAATCGGCGCACCATAAGCCGATTAACTCGCCGAACATTTGGCTGATTTCCGGCGCGGTGGTGAAGTCGCCGGTGCAGCCGAGAGGGTCGCGGGTGGTGTAGTAGCCATGCCCGGGATCGCCCAGGGCCGTGGCCATGAACTCGGCGACGGTTAGGGGGCCCGAGCGGGCGATGCGCTGGCACAACACCGCCAGCAGTGGTGTCACGCCGGGTTGGCCGTGGTCCGTGTGGCGCGGACAATCAACCATAGACCGCCCAGCACCAGGGGTAGTGACAAGATCTGGCCCATGGTCACGCCGCCGAGCAGGAAGCCGATTTGGGCATCGGGCTGGCGGTACAGCTCGACAAAAATGCGCGCCAGACCGTAACCACCGAAAAAGACACCGGCGAGCATGCCGGGGCGGTACCGGATGCGGGTAAAGCGGGCCAGCAGAAACAAAATCACGAACAGCAGAATGCCCTCGAGACCGGCTTCATAGAGCTGGCTGGGATGGCGGCCGACGTCGCCGGCACCGGGGAAAATCACAGCCCAGGGTACATCGGTCGGGCGGCCATAGAGTTCGCCATTGACGAAGTTGGCGACGCGGCCAAAAAACAGCCCTATGGGTGCTGCCGCGGCGATGAGGTCGGCGACCCGCAGCACCGACAGTTTGCGTTTGTAGCTGAAGGCGACAACGGCGACGAGCACGCCAAGAAGGCCGCCGTGAAAAGACATGCCGCCTTGCCAGAGGAACAGGATCTCCAGGGGATTGAAGAGATAATAACCGGGCATATAGAAGGTGACGTAACCAAGCCTGCCGCCGACAACGACCCCGATTATGGCCCAGGTGAAAAAATCACTGAGTTCCTCACGGGTCATGACGTGAGGTTCGTAGCGCAACAGGTAGATCGCGTAACCCCAGCCGGCAAGCAAGCCGGTGATGAATGCAAGGGCATACCAGCGAATGACCAGAGGGCCAAGCTGGAGGGCTACGGGATCTATGTTTGGGAAGGGGATTGGTCCTGTCATATCAACGATAGGGGTCCGCTTGGCTCAGGTGATCGGCAACGTAGCGGCGGACACCTTCCTCCAGAGCAATGAATGGGTGATCGTAACCGGCGACGCGTAAGCGCTCAACTCGCGCTTGCGTGAAGTACTGGTATTGATGGCGGATGGTCTCGGGCATGTCGATGTAGTCAATTGCCGCATCCCGGCCAAGGGCGTCAAAGACGGCCGCGGCGAGATCGGCGAAACTGCGGGCGTGGCCGGTGCCGATGTTGAAGAGGCCGGTGGTGCCGGGATTGTCGTAAAGCCACAGCATGACGGTGACGCAGTCGTCGACACTGATAAAGTCACGCAATTGGCCGCCGTCGGCATAGTCGGGGTGGTGGGATTTGAACAAGCGGGCGCGCCCGGTTGCCTCAATCTGCCGGTAGATTTGGGGGACGAGACTTTGCTGAGCGCCCTTGTGCCATTCGTTCGGACCGTAGACGTTGAAAAACCGCAGACCGGCCCATTGTGGGGGTGCGGGGGCACCGATACCGAGCCGGTGGATGATGCGCCGGTCGAAGGCCAATTTCGACCAGCCGTAAAGATTCAACGGCCGTAACCGGGCCATGTCACCGGCGGCGGGGGAATCATCGAAGCCGCAGGTGCCGTCGCCATAGGTGGCGGCGGAGGAGGCGTAAACAAAACGGGCGCCATGGGCGCTGCACCAACGCCACAAATTTTGGCTGAGGCGAAAATTGGTGGCGACAATGGCGTCGCCGTCGCGGGCGGTGGTGTCCGAAATGGCGCCGAGGTGAAAAATCATCTCGACCCGTCCGCCCTGGTCGTTCAACCAATCGAGCAAATTCTCCGGCGGGACGATATCGGCCAATTGCCGCTTGGCGATGTTGCGCCATTTGTCGGTGGTGCCAAGGCGGTCGCAGACGACCAGTTCGCCGGCGCCGTGGGCCTCAAGCCCAGCAAGCAGGTTCGACCCGATGAAACCGGCGCCGCCGGTTATAACGATCATATTGGAGCCGTCCCTCGAGCCCAGCCGCCGCGACCAATCCGCCCTCTATATAGGGAGCCGCCGAGAACTGAGCAACGGGCAGGGTGGAATGTCACCAAACTGACTTGCGGGGGCTGGGTTTGGGCCGCACTATGACGCCGGTTCGAACGCCATGGAGGCGAGAGATGCAGAGTCAAAACCGCATCCTTAGCGATATTGCAAGGCTGGCCAGTGGGGCGGCCGGGGTCGCGGCCGGTATGCGCGGCGAGGTGGAGACCCAAATCCGCCAAAAACTGCAGGCGTTGCTCGCCGATATGGATTTGGTGAGCCGCGAGGAGTTCGAGGCGGTCAAGGCGGTCGCCGCCAAGGCCCGCGAAGAGCAGGAAGACCTGGCGCAACGGCTGGCAAAACTCGAAACAAGCCTCGCGGACGTGGCCAAACCTGCTGTCCGCAAAAGTGCCAAAGGCAAGGCAAAACCAGCAGTGTAGCCCGACCATAGCGCGCCGGCGCCAGCGGCGCGTTAACGATCAGTTAAGTTCCATCCGCTATCCCGGTAGGTCGAGGCGGCCCGCAAGGGCGGCAGCAGGGATAAGTGTTGGTAGGGCAGAGATTTCCACAGACTATTTCGGCTTGGCGGTTGCGTGACGCAGGGGAACCTGACACTGTGACTTGTGGGTCGTATAGGTGGTAACCCCAAGGTCTAGTGTCAGTTGCCAGTTCTGGTAGATGAAAACGGCCTATCCACCATCTGATCCCGTTATTCAAGGGAGACTGTTCATGGGCTTGACCGTCGCCGGTTTGACAGAGAAGCGGTCGCATCCGCTCGATCTTGTCGAAGAAGCGGTTTTTGCCCGGGATTGGGCGTGCGAGCGTACAGGTGTCGATCAGCTCATCGCCGAAGTCAGCGGGCGCTGGTGTGCGTGCCATCTGCTGTTCGTCTGGAGCGAGGAGATCGGGGCGTTACACGCAACCTGTGCTTTCGATGTCCGGGTGCCGGCAGAAAAACGCAGTGCCGTCTTCGAATTGCTGGCGTTGACGAATGACCGATTGTGGGTTGGTCATTTCGACCTGTCGTCGGTGGATGGCTTGCCGGCGTTTCGGCACACATTGCTGTTGCGCGGCGGCCTTTTGTCGGCCGAGCAGGTGGAGGATTTGGTGGATATCGCGGTCAGCGAGGTGGACCGTTTCTATCCGGCCTTCCACTATGTCGCCTGGGGCGGACGGTCGCCCGCCGACGCCATTACCTTCACGATGCTGGACACTGTCGGCGAAGCTTAGCTACCCTCCACTGCATGAATGGGATGACACCGTTGCTGCTGGTTGGCGGCGGCAAAATGGGGCTTGCTCTGTTGGAGGGCTGGCTGGCGCGCGGTATGGCGCCGGAGGGAATTTTCGTCGTCGAGCCGAACACCGAGGCCGAGGTCTATCGGTTTGCGGGCGTTCAAGCAGCGCCCGACAGCGATGCTCTGCCGGCGGTGACGCCGGCCGTCGTGGTGTTGGCGGTAAAACCGCAGACCATGGATGGCGTCCTGCCGGCTTATCGCCGCTTTGTGGATCCGGCGACAGTGTTTCTGTCGATCGCTGCCGGCAAGACAATCGCCGGACTGACCGCGGGGCTGGGCGGCGGGGCGCCGCTGGTGCGCGCGATGCCGAATACGCCGGCCGCGGTGGGCCGGGGCATTTCGGTGTTGTGCGCCAATGACCATGTAAGTCCTGTGCAACGCGAAGTTTGCGGACAATTGCTGATGGCAGTCGGCGAAGTCGCTTGGATCGACGACGAAGAACAAATGGACGCGGTCACGGCTGTCTCGGGTAGCGGGCCGGCCTATGTATTCCTGCTGGTGGAAGCCTTGGCCGAGGCCGGACGCGGTGCCGGGTTGCCGGCGGGCTTGGCCATGCGGTTGGCGCGGACGACGGTCGCGGGCAGCGGCGCGCTGCTGCACGAAAGCAAGGACGAGGCGGCGCAACTGCGTGAGAATGTCACCAGCCCGGGCGGAACAACCGCGGCGGCGCTGGAAGTATTAATGAGCGACGATGGCCTGACGCCACTTTTGCGGCGGGCGGTCACGGCAGCGGCAGCACGGGCGCGGGCGTTGGCTGGATAGGCGTGCGGCGCTCGCCCGGGGACAATGAGAGGAGTTTGTGATGGCAAAAAAACCGACACCGCGTAAGACGGCCGACAAAAGTGACAAAATCATCGATAGCGCTCTGGCGCTGGCGGCCGAGCGTGGCTGGAAGAAACTCAGTTTGCTCGATAT
>QIGO01000059.1 GCA_003230015.1 Alphaproteobacteria bacterium
GAGCGGGTTAACGATGGCTTGCCGGAGACCCTAGAGGAAGTGATCGAGACCTATGGGCATCGTTTCTTCAAGGTGAAAGTATCGGGCGACAAGGACGCCGATATATCCCGTCTGACCGCGATCGCCGGTACTCTCGACCGCTTGGCCGGCGACTATAAAGTAAGTCTCGATGGCAACGAGCAATATGACAGCGTCGATGAGGTGCTGGCTTTGTGGGAGGCGATGGCGGCCACGCCGGCCCTGAGCCGATTCACGGCGGCGATCCTGTTCATCGAACAGCCGATCAAGAGGCAGGTCGCGGCGAACGCAGATATGGCCCGCTTGGCGGCGCATCGGCCGGTCATCATCGACGAGTCCGATGCCGATTTCGATGCTTTTCCGACCGCCCGTGCCCTGGGCTATGCGGGCGTTTCGAGCAAGACCTGCAAGGGCATCTATCGTTCAATCATCAATCTGGCGCGCTGCCGGGCCTGGAATGGCCAAGATGGCGGTTCGTATTTCCTCTCGGCGGAGGATTTGACGACGCAGCCCGGCGTTTCGGTGCAACAGGATCTGGCTTTGGTTTCCTTGCTCGGTCTGACCCATGTGGAGCGCAACGGACATCACTATGTGCGCGGGATGGCAGGGTGCTCCACGACAGAGCAAGCGGCCTTTCTGGCGGCGCATCCCGACCTTTACCGGCAGTTGGACGACATCGTCGCCCTGCGGATCGAAGACGGGCAACTGCAAATCGGCTCGCTGGCTTGTACGGGTTTTGCCGTTGCGGCTGAACCCGATTGGCCGTCCCTGGAAGAGATGGTCTAGGATTGACGGCGTTTGGGGGTCGCGTATCGTCAAGCCTCTGGCACACCGGAGACGGCCAGATAGCGGCGCATACGGGCGGCCGCGTCGTCTGGATCATGGAAGAGCCCGGCGGCGTCGGCGAGCCGGAATAGTTCAGAAAAATGAAGCAAAGAACGGGCGCTTTGCTGACCGCCAACCATGAGGAAGTGATCTTGGTGGCCGTTGAGGTAGGCCATGAAAACAACGCCGGTTTTGTAGAAACGCGTCGGGGCTTTGAAAATGTGGCGCGACAAGGGGACCGTTGGCTCAAGAAGAGCATGGTAACCGGTGCGATCACCTTGGGTGAGGGCGCTCAATGCGGTGGCCGCGACAGGGGCGATGGTGTCGAAGATACCGAGCAGGGCATGGGAATAGCCCTGTTCGTCGCCATCGATCAGCTCGGGATAGTTGAAATCGTCGCCGGTATACATGCGCACGCCCGGCGGCAAGCGGCGGCGCATGGCGATCTCCTTGTCCTTGTCGAGCAACGAGACCTTGATGCCATCGACCTTGTCAGGGGCCGCAGCAATGACGTCGAGACAGGTATCCATGGCGGCTGCGTGATCGGCATGACCCCAATAGCCGGCCAAAGCCGGATCGAACATTTCGCCGAGCCAATGGAGGATCACCGGCTGGCGGACCTGCTCCAGTAAGCGGGAATAGACGCGGAGATAGTCGTCGGGAGATTCAGCGCAGGCAGCCAGGGCCCGGCTGGCCATCAGTATGATGCTGCCGCCGAGGTTCTCGATGAATTCGATCTGCTGCTCGTAGGCGCGGATCACGTCATCGAGCCCGCGCGCGGATGCCGGGTCGAGGTGATCGGTGCCACAACCGCAGGCAATCAAAGCGCCGGGGATATCCCGGGTCGCCTCGAGGCTGGCCCGGATCAGTGTTTGGGCCTCGGGCCAGCCCAGGCCCATACCGCGCTGGGCGGTATCCATGGCTTCGGCAATGCCAAAACCCAGTGACAATAGATGCCGCCGGTAGGCAAGGGTGGCGTCGAAATCGAGCGTGACACCGAGCCAAGGGTCGATATCGGCATAGGGGTCGGCAACAACGTGGGCGGCCGAATAGACAATGCGGTTAAAGGGAGTGACCGCCGGCGCGAGGGGCACCGGGTCGCGCATGGTGTGGGCGCGCATGGTGCCGTCGGCGTCGGGAAGGTTCAGAATGGGCATGGCTCAATCCTCCACGGCCGGCAAGTCGACCCAGCGCCGCTCCCGCCAACTCTGCGCTGCGGCCTGGGCCAATTGGACACCCTTGACGCCGGCGCTAAGGGTGTAGTCATAGGGAGCATCCTCGGCGACATGGCGCAGAAATGTCTCCCATTGGGCCTTGAAGCCATTGTCGTAGAGGCGGTTTTCCGGCATCAACTGCCAGTCGCCCAGAAAATCATGACTTTGCCGTTCGTCGGGGTTCCAGACCGGGCGCGGGGTGTTGACACGCGCCTGGGTGTAACAATCGCTGAGACCGGCAACCGCCGAGCCCAGCGTACCGTCGATCTGGAAGGTTACGAGGTCGTCCCGGCGCACCCGTGTACACCATGAAAACGCGATCTGAACCAAGATACCGTCGTCGCATTCGAGCAAGGCATAGGCGGCATCGTCGGCGTCGGCCCGATAGGGCTGACCGGCCTCGTCGACACGCCGAGGAATTTGGGTTTTTCCCGAACAGGAGACGCTGCGGACCGGGGCGATGACGTTATCGATCACATAGCGCCAATGGGGCATCATATCGAGGATAATGCCGCCGCCATCGCTTTGCCGGTAGTTCCAGCTCGGCCGCTGGGCCGGTTGCCAATCGCCTTCGAAGACCCAGTAACCGAAGTCAATCTTGGCGCTAAGAATGCGGCCGAAAAAACCGGAGTCGCGTAACATGCGCAGCTTGAGCAGGCCGGGAAGGAAGAGCTTGTCGTGAACGACGCCGGTCTTGAGCCCCGCCTGGTGCGCGAGGTCGACCAGGTTGCGGGCGTCCTCGGCGGTTTCGGCGACGGGTTTTTCGCAATAGATATGTTTACCAGCCGCAATGGCGCGCCGCACCAGCTCGGCACGCATGGGGGTGGTGCCGGCATCGAAGAAGATCTCGCAATCCGGGCGGGCCAGGGCGGCGTCGATGTCGGTGCCCCAATCGGCGATGTCATATAACTTGGCCAGGCGCGCCAGTTTATCGGCGTTGCGGCCAACCAGCACCGGCTTGGGCATCAACCGCTGGCCGTCTGCCAAGACCACGCCGCCCTGATCGCGAATGGCCAATATTGAGCGTATCAGGTGTTGGTTGAGCCCCATGCGGCCCGTTGCCCCGTGCATAATGATGCCGATCTGCTTGTCCGCCATAGTCCCTTCCCCGGTCAGTTCAGCAAAATGTACTTTACGAATTGGCGCGTTTCAACTATTTAGTTGAAACTCGATGGGAGAAAACCAGATGCTGAAACGTGATGATCTGCCCGATGGGGTCTTGGCGGTTATCCGGCGCGGCTCGGTTATTCCCGCGCACCCGCTCGCCCTGGATTCGGCCCGAAATTTCGACCGCAGGCGGCAGCGGGCCCTGACCCGCTATTATATCGACGCCGGTGTCGGCGGCCTTGCCGTGGGCGTGCATACGACCCAGTTCGCAATCCGCGAAGTGGGGCTCTATGAGCCGGTATTGGAACTAGCGGTGGCGGAAGCCAACGGGTGGACCGACCGGCCGCTGGCGATGATCGCGGGTGTGATAGGCCCTACCCGGCAGGCGGTTAGAGAGGCCGAAACCGCCGTGGGCCTGGGTTATCATGCCGGTCTGTTGAGTCTGGCGGCATTCGCCGGCGCTTCGGAAGATCAAATCATCGAACATTGCGAGGCTGTCGCGGCGGTTATCCCCCTGTTCGGTTTCTATCTGCAGCCGGCGGTGGGGGGGATTGAATTACCGGCATCCTTCTGGCGCCGGTTTGCGGCTATCGATAATGTTTTGGGCATAAAGGCAGCACCCTTCAACCGCTACAGAACGCTGGATGTGGTGCGGGGGATCGTCGAAGCCGGGGCCGAAGACCGCGTCACCCTCTATACCGGCAATGACGACCATATCCTGTTGGACCTATTGGCGGGCTTCGTGGTGCCACGGGGCGATGAGCGGGTCTGCGTGCGGATAAAGGGCGGGCTGCTGGGGCAATGGTGCGTTTGGACGAAAGCGGCGGTGGATCTGCTGGAGCGGGTGCATCAAGCCGTTGAGCGAGGCCATGCGGATGCCGACTTGCTCAGTCTGGATTCAATAATCACAAGCTGCAACGCGGCGGTGTTCGACGCGGCGAATAACTATCGCGGGGTGATCGCCGGGTGCCACGAAATTCTGCGGCGACAAGGGTTCCTGGAGGGCATTTGGTGCCTTGATCGCGAAGAAGGTCTCAGTCCGGGGCAGGCCGCAGAGATAACCCGTGTCGAAGAAGCCTTTGCGGAAGTTACCGACAATAAATTCGTTGCAGCCAACCTCGATCGATGGCTTACCTAGCCCATGACGATCGAGGATCAGGTGGTGAAAAAACGGCCAACCGTAAAGCGCGGTCCGGAACATTCTCGGCGGCGGCTGCTCGACGCGGCGCGCGACGTGTTCTCAAAAAAGGGCCTCGGCGGCGCACGGGTGGACGAAATAGCGGCTCTCTCAGGGGTCAATAAGCAACTCGTCTACTATTATTTCGGCAACAAGAAAGACCTCTATCTGGCGGTCCTCGAAGAGGTCTATGAGGAAATCCGCGAGCAGGAACGGCAACTCGACCTGGCGCACCTGGCACCCATAGAGGCAATGGAGAAGCTCATCGAGTTCACCTTCGACTATTTCACGGATAACCCACATTTCGTGCCGTTGCTAGGGGACGAGAATCTCCACAAGGCACAGCATTTGAAAGACTCGACCGTCATACGGGAACTTCACTCGCCGCTGGTCGAGATGATCGGAACCACCCTGGAACGGGGTGTGGCCGCGGGTGTGTTCCGTAGCGGCCTGGACCCGATACAGCTTTATATTTCCCTCGCCGGGCTGGGCTTTTTCTACTATTCGAATATTCACACTCTATCGGTGATCTTCGGGCGGGATCTGAAGGCAAAACCCGCCGTCGCGGAACGGCGGGCCCATGTGATTAAGTTCGCGCTCAGCGCCTTGCGCCCCGCCTAGAGAAATCTTCCGCCGTGTTTCTTGATCAGGTTGTTCATGTTTCGCTTCATCAACATGTTCCTGACCATCGGTTTGATGATCAGCGCTGCGGGATGAAATTTCTTGTTGAAATACTGGCGCCAGGTGACGACTGATTTGTTCGTCCCAACGGATTCGACCAGGAATACTCCGAGCGGATCCTTTACCGGAAACGACGCGGTGGATTTCTCCATGTCCACGGCATATGCGTAGGCACGCGGAGCGTCGTAGAAGACAATGCGCTCGAACAGCCGTTTTCCATCGAAGCCACAGACCCTCGTTGAGTCCTGACCGGCCTGTTCCTTGCCGCGCGAAGATCGTGTGTTGTCCCATTCAATTGCGCTGACTTCCTTGAACCAGGAGTCGAGATTTTCGAAAACAAGATCGAACGCTTTTGCTTGCGATAGGTTCAGTTCCAACGTGACTTCAATTTGCAGCGGTGCGCTGGTCACGGAATCCACAGAAAATCTTCCGATCCTGCGTTCCTTAGCGGGGAAGAATGCGGCGTTGCCAGCTACGTCGGATGTCATGGCTTTCTCCTTGACATGTTGCGTGACCCGTCGCGGCCACAATTTTTCTGATGTATTGTGGAACGTTCGTTCTGTCCAAGTCCAAAAAAATACCTAATCCAAACTCAACAATGCTGATTCGACGATATCCTTGAGAACCGCAGGGTCGGGGTTCACGCGTCCAATCACGCGTACGCCCTGTATCGTGGCAACAAGAAAGCGCGCTAAGGCACGGGGCTTCTTGCCGGCTTTCAACTCACCCTGCTCCTGGGCCCGGCACAGCGCCCGATAGAACACATCCTCAATCGCGGCATATACATAATCCACCGATTTTGTGACATCGGGATCGGAACCGCCCAGTTCCACCGCGGTATTGGTGACAAGACAGCCCTTGCGATCCGGATCCTGCACCACCCGGTCCACCAATTCCCGCATCATCGAGCGTATCGTCGCCAACGGCCGCCGGGATTTCTCAAGGTGGGCCGCCATCGCGGCCCCCAAGGCCCTGCCATAGCGATTTAGGGAGGCATCAAACAACGCCCGCTTGTCGCCAAAAGCCGCATACAGGCTACCGCGCCCGATGCCCATCGCCTCAACCAGCATCTGCATCGAGCTGGCGTGATAGCCGTGGCAGTGAAAGCAGTCGGTGGCCCTGTCGAGGGCCTGATCGCGATCGAACTCGATATTTCTCGCCATGGGGGTATGTTAGCTTATTCTGTAACGAACGGTCAATAATAATATCCGACTAAACCGGGTCTGGCGCCTTGAGTTGCAGGGCATAGTCGGCCAGGCGCCTGGCTTCCGCCCACTGAATGCCATCAAGCGGGGTTACCGGGGGCCGGCATTGATCGGTCCGAAACAGACCGGAGCGCATACGCAGATGTTTGAAAAAACGAATGCTGACGTCGATATGCTGATTGGCGAAGGCGAGGATCGGCAGCAAATCCTCGAACAGCGAGCGAGCCTGGGCGATCTCCCCGGCCCGATAGTGGCGGTGGATGGCGACATAGAAGCGCTCCAGCTCAGTGGGCATGAAGGCGTGAACGCCGCGCGCCAAAGCATCCATCATCTGCGAGACCGCCCAGCCGCCACTGACATGAAGGCGGCCCCCGGTTGCCTGCAAGACGGCCGAGTATTTGGGGCCGGCGGGTACAGTCTCGATCTTGAGGCATTGGAATTGGGGTATGTGCTCAAACAGCCTGACGATCTCGTCCAGGGCGAGGCCCGGCCCCTGCCAGTCGAGATCCTGGATCATAAGCAGGCCGGGCCCGGCACCGGCGACCTCACTCAACGCGGCATAGGTGTCCGTTGCCGCGGGGACTTGGCATAACACACCATCGGCGCCCAGGTCGGCGCTGAGCCTGGCACGAGCCAACCGTACAGCCTGGTCCTGGGCGGTGACACTGACGATGAGCGGCAGGCGGCCGGCATTGTGCTCGAGCGCTGTTTCGAGGACCAGTTGCCACTCTCTGTCGTCCAGGCTTTGACCCTCGCCCGCCACGGCCAAAAGCAACATACCGGCGCAGCCGGATTCAATTATGTGGTCCACCAGGCGCCGCAAACTGGCGACATCGATACTCTGATCTGACGATAGGGGGGTATTGAGGCTGGGGACGATGCCCCGCAACGCCACCGGACAAGGATCATTCATGGGTGATGCAAATAATTTGTGGCATCCGTGATATTTCAGTAGCGTTAACCTTTGGATCGATACGAGGTTAGTTGAAGTTGGGTATGGGTAACAACGGTCGCCATTTAATTGCCGCCGCCCTGACACCGATGACCGCGGATGGGCGCTGTAATCACAGCCTGCTTGCGGCTCACTGCCAGGATTTGATGAAGCGCGGTTGCGAAGGAATTTTGCTCTTCGGTACCTCCGGAGAAGGTGCCGGTTTTTCGGTGGCGGAAAGACTGGCCGCCCTGCGCGCCGTGATCGGCGCGGGGGTTGGCGCGGATCAATTGGTGATGGGATTATTGGGCTGTGCGTTGCCAGATCTCGTCGAATTGGCGATCGGCGCCAAGGAGGCGGGCTGTGAGCGCGTGCTCATGCTGCCACCGTTCTTTTTTCGCGATGTCAATCAAGACGGCCTGTTCGATGCCTTTGGCGAGGTCATCGAAAAGAGTGGCGGTGGGCTGCGCTTCTTTTTGTATAATTTCTCGGACATGTGCGGGTCGGTGATCGGCCACGATTTGATAGCGCGGCTAAAGGTGCGCTATCCCGACGCCATCGCCGGCGTCAAGGACAGCGCTGGGGACTGGGCCTACACAACAACGCTGCTGGAGCGGTTCGGTGACCTGGAGATCTATATCGGCTTTGAGCCGCATCTGACCGAAGCTCTGAAATTAGGGGCGCGCGGCTCTATCTGCGGCATGGCTAACATTATCCCAGAAACCCTGCTGGGGTTGTGGGAGCCAACGGGCGGCTTGTTGCCCCGGATCCAGCATTTGGCGGATTTCTATGACTCCCTGTCGTTCGTTCCGGCAACCAAGGCGTCACTCGCCGTGTTGCGCGGAGATCCGGGTTGGCAGCATGTCCGCGCGCCGCTTGCCGCGGAAACCACAAAGAATGTTGCAGCCCTCGCGCAAGCCTATGGCGACTTTTTGAAAAGCTCCTGATCGCCGAAGAAGAAGAAGCAATACGCAACTTCGTCGAAACCGCCAAAGACGAGGCAATTCCGGCGCTGGAGAAGATGCCTGCGGTGATCGTCGCGCGGGCCGAGCTTGACCGATCCTCGGCGGCGGCCTAGTTCGACTGAGCAGCCATTTCCCCATATGTGAGCGTGCCCTTGTTTTTTGACCGCCGCCTCTGGGCCTTCACCGACGGTGTGCGTTGGCGTTTCGCCGCGGCACTGGGGATCGGCCTGGCCGCTACCATAACGGGCATTGGCCGGCTGGCGCTGCTGGGTTGGCTCTTGGCCCAGGCCTTTGCCGGCGTCCCCATTGGCGCGCTGGTTGTGCCGATCATGGCGGTTGCCGGGGTGATGGCCTTGCGGGCCGTCTTCGAATATCTGCGCGCCATGGTGGCCCATGAGACCGCCGCCCATATACAGCGCCATCTGCGCAAAGTGCTCTATGACCAGGTGGTGGCGCTGGGCCCGGCCTATTTGAGCGGCGAGCGCACGGGTGATGTCGTGCTTACCATGGTCGATGGCGTCGAGCAGTTGGAGACCTTTTTCGGCCAATATTTGCCGCAGCTGGTGATCGCCTTCCTGACGCCGATCGGGGTGTTCGCTTTTGTCGCCTTCTTGGATTTGCCGGTGGCACTGATACTGCTTGGCTTCACCATATTCACGCTGATCGCGCCGGCTGCCTTCCAGGCATGGGACCGGCGGATGGCGCTGACCCAGCGGCTGACCTATGGCGACTTCAGCGCCGAGTTCCTCGACGCCATCCAAGGGCTGGCGACGTTGAAAGCGTTCGGCCAGAGTAGTGCGCGCGGGAAAGCCCTGGCGCAACGGGCGCGGGCGCTATCGCGCAGTACCATGTGGGTGCTGGGTATCAATTCACTGTCGCGGGGCATCACCGATGTCGGGGTGGCGGTGGGGGCGGCGGCGACACTGGCCTATGGGGCGCTGCGGGTGAGCAGCGGCGATATGAGCCTGGTGGCGCTGCTGATGATCCTGATGATGGGCATCGAGGTGTTTCGGCCGCTGCGCGATCTGCGGGCGCTGCTGCATACCGGGATGGTGGGCAGAGCGGCGGCGGAGGGACTGTTCAAGCTGCTGGCGGTGAAGCCCGCTGTGACTTCGCCGGCGGACGGTCTTGAGGATGGGATCGCGCCAACCGTGACTTTCGAGGGCGTCGGTTTTGCCTATCCCGGCGGTCGCGATGCGGCTCATAAGGACCTAAGCCTGGCCATCAAGGCCGGTGAGCGGATTGGTATCGTGGGGTCGAGCGGCTCGGGAAAATCGACAATAGTGCGGCTGCTGTTGAGACTGTACGACCCGCAGCAAGGCCGGATCCTGCTGGGTGGCCGGGATTTGCGGACACTGCCGCTGGAGCGGCTGCGCGACCAGCTCGCCGTGGTCAATCAAGATACCTATCTGTTTCACGGCACGGTCGAGGATAATTTGCGCTTCGGTAAAGCCGAGGCGACCCAGGCGGACCTTGAAGCGGCGGCCCGGGCAGCCAATGCACATGAATTCATATCGGCGCTGCCGGACGGCTACCAGAGCGTGATCGGCGAACGGGGCTTGCGACTTTCCGGCGGTCAGCGGCAGCGCCTCGCCATCGCCCGCGCGCTGCTGCGAGACGCGCCGATTCTGGTTCTGGATGAAGCCTTGTCCTCGGTGGATGCCGAGAATGAGGCGGTGATTCAGCAAGCCCTCGACCGCCTGATGGCGGGGCGGACGACACTGATCCTGGCGCACCGTTTGTCGAGCGTCATCGATGCCGATCGAATTCTGGTGCTCGACCAGGGCCGGGTGGTGGAGAGCGGCACCCATCAGGCACTTATGGCCGCCGGTGGGGTCTATCACGACCTCATGGCCGAACAAGCGCAGGATCGGCGGAGTCCCGGCGGCGTTGACCTGGTGCCATGGGAGAGTCGCATTGAAGACGGTAGCCCGATACCGGCCTTACCCGGATTGGAGCCCAGCGACGCCATTTTGCGCGCCGAGGGCATGGGGTGGGCCGCGGCGACCGGATCGCTGCTGCGCATGGTCGCGCCTTGGCGGTTGCGACTTGGCGTTACCTTCGGCCTTGGGGTGACCCGGGTGGCCGCCCTAATCGGGGTCAGTGTGTTGAGCGCGCTGGCCGTGGCCGCGCTGCGGTCGGGTGAGCCGACAACGCCATTGCTGACGGCCCTTATCCTGATTGCCCCTCTTGCCGGCGTGCTGCACTGGCTGGAGTCCTGGGCCGCCCATGACATGGCCTACCGGCTGCTCGCGGATATACGGGTTAAATTGTTCAAAAAGC
>QIGO01000055.1 GCA_003230015.1 Alphaproteobacteria bacterium
GCCCCGGCGACATACAGGATCAGGACCCAGTTGGGCAGGTAGAAAGTCGTGTAGACGTTCCAGCCGACAAGACTCAGGGACTTGGTAACAAGGGATGGCGTGCCGGAAAGCGATCCGCCCAAAGTGCCGGTAATGACGACGACCAAGGCACCGATCGAGGCCAGTACGAATGTGATCCAGCGCTGTCCGCCGTCAAACAAATGGTGGCGCAGACGGAATCCGAGAACACCCATGACCGACCAATATGCCAGGGTCCATGTCGCCAACATGATGTGGTTGCGGCCCAGAGGCGACTGAGTAATCGCCGACCATGGAAAGATCTGGGTACCCAGTACAAACGCTACCGCACCGATCAATGACCCGAGCAAGATAAGCGGCCAGATCAATTTCTCCAGGTAGGTGATCAATTCCGCATCCGAGAAGGTGCGAAGTAAAATGAAGAGATATGCGATCATCCACAGGGCGATGGGAAAGTGGACGAGCAGTACATGATAGACAGCCATGTCTAATGTTCCCTTCTGATCATAAGTAGATTGATGTTGATGCCGAGGCCGACGATCAGCCCGAGGCTGGCGAACAGGGTCAGCAGCCATTGCCGCCGGATTTGATCGGCGAATTCGACTTCGACGCCATAGAGTGCGAGCTGGTCTTCGGAGTGGCGATAGGCCACGGGCACGCGTTCGGCGATTTTGTCCGCGCCCGGATGTTTTGCCGGGTCTGTCAGGCGGCCCCAATCAACCTGGCCGGGATAGAACATCTTGACCTCGGTCCATGGCTGGTTCCATTGCGGAGCGGGTCCGTCAAAGCGTTTTGCGACCAGCTGTGCTTCGGCTTCCAGGCCCAGGGAAATAGGCAAGGAAACATAGTGCCAGCGCATGGTGGAGGCATTGCGGAAAACCGCGAATGCGAGATCGTAGGAGCCTCTGTCTTGGAAGATCTTGTCGTCCAAGGTGTTGCCGGTGTCCATGTCGCGGACCAGCGTCACATCCCAGAAGCCGTCTTCCCAACGGGCCTGCGTGGCGACCACGACATCGGCGCGCGAGCCGCTTTCGGCCCGCAAGACCCGGCGCGGCAAGGTATCACCGTTTTGCCAACCGGCGTTGGGATCGAAGGCCACGGCGGTTTCCGGGCTGAGATAATAGGTATCATCGAAGCCATATTTGCCAGCGATGATATCGTTGATGTTCAAGGCCTTTTGCCCGGTGCGTGCCTCGTCGAACATGAAAGTCGGCTGGTCCGACGCCTTGTCCCAGTTGGTGGTATAGGGACCCGTACCGGCATCGCCGCTGCGCTCTTCGGCAACAAAGCCGTCGTCACCCAGATTGATGGGGTTGGAACGGTTGGCGCGCCATTGCCACAGATCGATGAAATAACCTGCCTCGCGGAGTGCTTCGAGGTCGCTTTCCGGTCGGACGGCCTCGAAATCGTTGGGATCGGTCCGTGTCGCCGGCAGGTATTTGGTCCGCTCCTCTTCCGATTCCGGTGCACCGGTAAAGGTGGTCAGCTTGTCACCGATCGTTATGTAACCACCGTAGCGGCTAAAAAGCGGGACGCTGCCATCGTCGATCATCATGGCGACACGGTCTTCGACCAGAAAATCCGGGTCCGGACCGATGGCCTCGCCGCCGCGCTCTTCCCATTCTCCGTCCTGATAGACAAAGACATCGTGGAAAATGCTGGGCCGGTCGACTGGCCACCGGTAACGGAAATAGATCTTTTGGCCATCGTAGGCCGCCTTGACCTGAAGTGTGGTCGTCAGCTCTTCGGGGATGAAGATATTGCGTTCCGGATCGTTTTCCTTGATCCCAGTGTCGTGGGTTACCCAACCCAGAACGAGCAGCCCGCTAAATATGGCCACTGACGCAGCCAAATATGTGCGTCTCATAGTGAAACTCCTTACTCTCGTTTTCCGAGATGTCCCCCGAAGGCGGACGTCGTATGTTTGATTGATATTCAGACGCCAGGCGCAATAGCCATTTGGTGCCCTCTGGCGCCGACGGGAATCGTGCCGAGTATGCTGAGGTCTTGCTGATCGACGACCCAGACATTGGGTTCTCCGGCACTGGAGATGTAGAGCTTGCCGGTGTCACCGACCGTGGCGAGGTGATAGGGCTCGGGTGCGAGTGCCAACTCACGCATTTCCGCTGTCGCCAAAGTGATGGCGACCAGCTTGTCCTGCCCTCTGGCAGCGACGAACAGGGTGGCGCCATCGCGCGACAAGTCGATACCGTGCAGGGTATCGCCGATGTCAAAGGTGCGGAGCGTGGCGCCCGTGTTGGTCGCGATCTCGGAGACGGTGCCGCCATCCACATTGGCGACGTAGAGGCGTTCACCGTCGGGGGAAGGCGCCATATGTTCGGGGCCGGTGCCGGCCGCGAAATCGCGACGAACGACCCATTGCTGCGTGTCGATCTCGCTTACCGTGTTGTCACCGGCATTGCTGACATAAAGGCGCTGGCTATCGGGACTGAAGACGGCGTAGTTGGGCAGGGCGCCGGTAGAGACAGTGGCGACGACCTGGTAGGAGGTCAGGTCGATGGCACTGATGCCGTCCTCGTTGGGGCTGGTTACAACGGCGAAGCGTCCGTCAGGGCTGACCGCGACATGATGCACCGCGCCCGGCACGTCGATTCGCCTGACCACCGACCCATCGGCGGTGCGAATAACCGACAATGTGCTGATGACCGAGTCATCCTTTGCGGCGCCGGCCGGTGCGGCGGCATGGTGAGCGGCGTGCTCATCCGCGGCCATGCCGGCGGGCTTTTCGGGCAGCGCGCTGCCGGGCTCGCGGGCCTCGAAACTGCCGGCAATGAGGAATTGGCCATCGGGGGTTCTGGCCAGGCCATGAACGGCCTCAACACCGGTGATCGTATCGACAATTTTGTCCTGTGCGGCATCGATGACGACGATCTTGCCTTCGCCACCGAGCGGCACATAGACCAGGGGTTCGGCAAGGGCCGTTTGCAGGCCCAGCGTGAGGGTCATCACACCGGCTAAAGCCGCGGTGCGGAAAATCGATTCGGTTTGCATGACTTTTTTCTCCATTTCACTAAGAGTGGTGTTACGGGTTGTGGTGGATTGCTAGATTTTGACCGTGCGCAGTCGAAGCGCGTTGAGGACCACCGACAGCGACGACGCGCTCATGGCGAAGGCGGCGAATACCGGCCCTACCAGAATGCCGAAGAACGGGAATAGGATCCCGGCCGCGATGGGCACGCCGGAGGCGTTGTAGATCAGCGCGAAGAACAGGTTCTGCTTGATATTGTGCATGGTCGCGGTGCTCAACTTGCGGGCGCGGACGATGCCGTCGAGATTGCCCTTCACGAGGGTGAAACCGGCACTCTCGATGGCGACGTCGGCGCCGGTACCCATGGCGATGCCAACATCGGCCTGGGCCAGTGCCGGCGCGTCGTTGACGCCGTCGCCGGCCATGGCGACCTTGTGACCCTGATCTTGCAACTCCTTGATGATCCGGGCCTTGTCCTCCGGCATGACATCGGCGCGGATCTCGTCGATGCCGAGCTTGCCGGCGACCGCCTTGGCGGTGCGTTCGTTGTCGCCGGTGGCCATGATGATGCGGAAGCCTAGCTTGTGCAGCGCTTTGAGGGCTGCCGGCGTGGTCTGCTTGACCGGATCGGCGACGCTGACGAGACCGGCGATCTTGCCCTCCAGCACCACGAACATGACCGTTTCGCCCTCATCGCGCCGGGCGTTGGCGGCCTGCGAAAGCTCGCCGCCATCAAGACCCATCTCGGTCACCAGCCGGCTGTTGCCGAGCGCCACGGCCTTGCCGTCGACGACGCCCTTGACGCCCATGCCGGTGATGGCCTCGAAGTCCTGCGCGTCGGTCATATCGACACCGCGCTCCTTAGCCCCGGCGACGATGGCCTCGGCCAGCGGGTGCTCCGAACCCCGTTCCAGAGAGGCCGCTAGCCGCAGTACCTCGGTTTCGTTATGGCCTGCTTCGGGCAGCACGGCGACGAGTTTCGGTTTGCCCTCGGTCAGGGTGCCGGTTTTGTCGACGATCAGCGTGTCGACCTTGGCGAAGCGCTCCAGTGCCTCGGCATTCTTGATCAGCACACCGACCTGGGCGCCGCGCCCGGTGGCGGTCATGATGGACATGGGCGTGGCAAGGCCGAGGGCGCACGGGCAGGCGATGATGAGCACCGCGACCGCCGATACCAGCGCGTAGGCGAGGGCAGGGGCCGGTCCCCAAATCGCCCAGACGATGAAGGCGATGACCGCGATGGCGATCACGGCCGGGACGAATTTGCCGGCTACCATATCGGCGAATTTCTGGATCGGCGCGCGGGACCGCTGGGCATTGGCCACCATCTCGACGATCTGGCTGAGCATCGTGTCGGCGCCGACGCGCTGGGCCTCGATGATCAGGCTGCCGGTGCCGTTAATGGTGGCGCCGGTGACTTTTTCACCCTCGACCTTCTCGACCGGAATCGGTTCGCCGGAAATCATCGATTCATCGATCGATGAGCGGCCCGTGATCACGATGCCGTCGACCGGCACCTTTTCGCCCGGGCGTACCCGCACACGGTCGCCAACCACGACCTCCTCAAGGGGGACTTCCTCTTCGGTGCCGTCAGGGCGGATTACGCGGGCGGTCTTGGCGGCAAGATCAAGCAGGGCGCGGATGGCGGAGCCGGTACGCTCGCGCGCGGCAAGCTCCATGACCTGGCCCAGCATGACCAGGGTGACGATGACCACGGCGGCCTCGAAATAGACGCCGACCGAGCCGTTGGGGTTGCGAAACCCGTCCGGGAAGATCTGCGGCGCCAGCACGGCGACAATACTAAAGAGATAAGCCGCGCCAACACCCATGGAGATGAGGCTGAACATGTTGAGGTTCATGGTGCGGAACGATTTGTAACCGCGGACAAAAAACGGCCAGCCAACCCAGCCAATGACCGGGGTGCTGATGATGAGTTCGATCCACAGCGAGTTCCACTCGCCGAAGAACTCGCGAATCTGGCCATAACCGAGATAGGGCGGCATGGTCAGTATCAGCATGGGTACGGTCAGCCCGATGCCAACCCAGAGCCGGCGCCTGAAATCGACAAGTTCGGGGTTCGGGCCTTCATCGGCGGCGGGTATGCCCTTGGGCTCGAGCGCCATGCCGCAGATGGGGCAATCGCCGGGGCCGACCTGCTCTATCTCCGGGTGCATGGGGCAGGTGTAGACCGTGCCCTCGGGCGCCGGTTCCTGCTTGGGCGGCCCGTCCTTGTATTTCGCCGGATCGGCGGCGAATTTGTCGTGGCAGCTTTGCGAGCAAAAATGATAGGTCTCGCCTTCGTGCTCGCAGTTGGGTTTACCCTGGCCCAAGGGCACCTTCATGCCGCAAACCGGGTCTTTGGCCGTCATAAGCTCGGGCGAAGGGGCGGTGTGGTTATGATTATGGTCAATTTTGTTCATGGGTCAGTCCCAATCCGTGTCATTCGATTGTTGAAGAAGAATGGATTTGAGCGGTGCCCGCTTCGACAGTGTCGATCCGGCTAAGGTGGCGGGCTTGCGCCAATACGCCGTTAGCCGGACAACAACTGCTTGCGTTCTTCGTATTCCGCCTTGTCGATTTCGCCGCGGGCGTAACGCTCCTGCAGAATTTCCAGGCCCCGCGCTCCCGGCGGTGACGCGTCGTTTCCGTGCGAGGGACCGCGGCCCAGCCAGCGAACCACAAAAACGATAAGGAGGATCAAGCCACCCCAGAATGCGATCATCATGAGGCCGCCGAACAACATATGGCCCCAGCCAAAACCCCAATCGCCGTGGCCAAAACCAAGGCGCTCAACCGATGCCTGCGCCAGTGCGGGCAGCGGCGCCAGGGTGACGGCCAGCGCCATTAACATTTTGCTCAGTCGCGTTGTCATTGTCATCTCCAATTCCGGTGAAATTCGTCTCTGCCTTAGCCGGCGCTCATAACGGCTGCCCTGGCGCTTTGTTTGCACCAGACACAGTTGCAATCCGCGTGGTCACAACTGGGATCGCGCAGCGGTCTGCGGTAGTGCCAGGCGGCAAGGGGATAGACGAGGCGTGTCAGCGGCGAGGGCTGATATAGCCGCAATAGTTTGGCCGCGGGGTCGGAGCGGCTTAGTCCGCGCAGCATCCAGCGCCAGCCGCGGTCGCCAAGAACGTTGAAAATGAAGCGGTTGCTGACGCCGATGCGCAGTTGCGGCTGCAATTCCTTGCGCCACAGGCGTGTGTAGTCGACATCTTCAATGAGGCTGCGCGCCGCCAGGATGCCAGAGCGCAAGGCATAACGCATGCCGAAGCCGGCCAGCGCGTCCTGAAACCCGGCCTGTTCTCCGACCACAGGGTGGCCACCCTGTAGTGCCGTGCGTGGCAACCGGAAATTTGCGAAGCCGCCGAATGGCTTGGCGTCGCGCATCTCAAGTCCCGTCTTGTCGCGGAAGAAGTCTACTGTCCGCGCAACATGCTCGGCCTGGCGCTTGAACCCGGTGAACATGCAACTGGCCAGTGTACCGCGGCCGTTGTGAATGAGCAGATAGGAATAACCGAGGGGGGCGAGGGTGTTGTCGAAGACGGCCCAATAACCGTCCGGGCAATCGGTTTCAAAGACATAACCGACCGCGATGGCGTCGGCATGACGCGGTCCGGCGGCGAGGACGGCCGGGCCTTCGATTGTGTTCACCCGGTCACCGAACCGGATCTCGGCGCCGGCCGCGACAGCCTGATCGAGGAGGCCGAGATCGAGACTCCCGTCGCCGCCGCCGCGCTGTATAAGGTAGTAGAGCGGGCGCTTGGTGCGGATGTGATAGGCCTCGCCCCAGGCGTCGAAGACGGTGCTTTCGTTGACCGGGTGATAGTCGAAGCTCGCTTCGATACCGGCGGTCCGCAGTTCGTCGAAAATGTCGCGCTTGTCGCTCCAATTTTCGAGCCCCTGGTAATCGCCATGGAAGCGACTGCCGACCGTGCGATGCCATTCGCGCACGACGACCCTGCGACCGGCACGCGCCAGGACGATGGCGCAAGCCAGCCCCGCCGGCCCGGCACCGACAATGGTGACCGGCTGGTCGGTATGGGGGTTCCGCTGGCCGTTGGTCATGGGGCGCTCCTATTTTCATCACTCGGTTGACGGCGCGCGGCCACGACTTTTTGGTAGAGACCGCCGAAATAGGTTTCCTTGCGCCAGGTAAATTCTTCGGCCGAGGTCGCGAAGCTGGAAATCTCGCGGCGCCACAGTGCTTTCGCAAAAGGCTCCAAACGGTCGAAAACGGCGCCCATGAGCGCCTTTAGGGGATGCAAGCGAACCGGCTGGTGATAGTCGACGAAAACTACCTTGCCCCCGGGGGTGACCTGATCCAGCAGGGCATCGATGACATGGCGCTTATGTTGGTCCGGCAATTCATGCAGGAGGAAGAAGCAGTAGACGACCTCATGAGGCCCGCCGCCAGGCTCGGCCGCATCGGCGACGCGAACCTGGGCGTGGGGGAACCGGCGGAGCTTGCGGCGGCTATTGGCAACCTGGAGCGGGACAATATCGATGATGTCCAGGCTGCCCTCCGGGCCGATCACACCGGCAAGGTGGGTGGAAAAATCACCGTAAACGCAAGCGGCCTGCAAGACCTTTTGGCCCGGTTCAAGTTCGACGAAGGCGGCTCGTTTCAAGCGTCCGTAACAGCCCCAAAGGATCGCCGAAACGACCAGGTTACGGTCGAATATTTTGAGACTGGCGGGTCGCAAGTAGGCCCACCGATAATTGTCCTCGAGATAGGCCGGCAACCGATCCGGCCGCGCGGGGGATTGCGATTTCGCCGCGCCGACACCAAGCCGAGGCAAATCCGTCGTTGATCGCAATGCTCCGCGAACCGCGCCAAACGCAGGTCTTGGATCGCTCGGCGAGCCCAGTGTGGGGCCGGTTAACCCGTCGCTGTTGGTGCGGCCGCTTGTCGGATCAAGCATGGCGCTTACGCTCCCGCAGACCGATGCCAACGAGTATGACGGAAACAACGACTAACAGCCACAGCGTAAGGTTCGGTACGTAGAAAGTGCTGTAGACTTCCCAACCCAGCAGCCGCACCAGGTCGCTGATGCCCGAGGGATTGCCGGCGAGAGAACCGCCAAGCGTGCCGGCGATCGTCAAGAGAGCGACGCCGAAGGCGGCAAGGCCGAGCATGACCCAACGGCTGGCACCGAGCCACATTTGCTCGCCCAGGCGCCATGCGAGAACAAGAATCATGGTCCAGTAGGCAAGCGTCCAGGTCGCCATCAGCATGTGGTTGCGGCCAAGGGGCGATGCGGTCAGAGCGGAATAGGGCCAGGCCAGGAGGCCCAGGACATAAGCCACGGCGCCGGCGAGCACGCCCAGGAGGAGCAGCGGCACAATGGTTTTTTCCAATCTCGTGGCCAGACTGCCGGCCGACAGGGTTCGGATCAGGATGAACAAAAAAGCGACATCCCAAAGAGCGATTGGGAAAACGATGGCTAGTAAATGATAAACCCCCATGATCAACCCTCCTTACGAGTCATCAGAAGATTGGCGGCGACGCCGAAGGCGGCGATGAGACCCAGACCGGCCAGCATGGTGAAGAGCCACTGAAGTTGGATTTCGTCCTTGAACTCCATCTCGACCCCGTAGAGCGCGAGCTGCTTCTCGCTGTGGCGGACCTTGACGGGCACGCCTTCGGCAATCTGTTCCGCACCGGCATGCTGCTCGCGGTCGACCAGCATGGGCCAACTCACCTGGCCCGGGTAGAACAGGGCGACATCGAGCCAGGGCTGCTGCCATTGCGGCTCGGCACCTTCGAAACGCACGGCGTTCAGTTCCGCCTCGCGATCGAGACCCAGCGATACCGGCAGAGAGACGTAGTGCCAGCGGCTGCCGGTGGCGTTGCGGTGGACGGCGAAAGCGACGTTGTAGACACGCTTGTCGACCATCGCTTTGTCTTCCAGCGGGTTGCCGGTGTCCATCGCGCGCACCAAGGCAACGTCCCAAAACCCATCTTTCCAACGGGCCTTGCCGACCACCGAAATGTCCGAGCGGGAACCCTCGCCGGCGCGCAAGACCCGGCGTGGGATGGTGTCGCCTTCGGCCCAGTTCCGATCGGGGTCGAAGGCAACAGCCTGGTCCTCGCGCAAATAGTAGAGGTCGTCGAAGCCAAGTTTTCTCTGCGCCAGATCGTCCCAGTTGAGGGCGTTGCGGCCGGTCGACACGGGATCGAACATGAGTTTCGGCTGCTGATTGTCGCCGTCCCAGTTGGTAAAGAACGGACCCTTGCCGGAGTCGCCATAACGCGCTTCGGCGACGAACTGGTCGTCCGACTTGTCGATGGGGTTCGAGCGGTGCGCCCGCCAATGCCACAAATCGAGGAAATAACCCGCCTCGCGCAATGCGGCGAGGTCGTCCTCGGGAACCACGGACGCCCAATCATTGACATCGCTGCGGGTGGCCGGCAGGTATTTGCCGACTTCGGACTTGTTCTTTTTGCCGCCAAGATATGGTTGATTTTTGACTTCTTCTTTGGATGCTTCATTGGTGAAGAACCGCATGCGGTCGCCAATGGTGATGTAGCCGCCGTATTTTTCGAATTCCGGCACGCTGCCGTCATCGACCAGCATGGTTACCCTGTCTTCGTAGATTCCTTGCGGCTGCGGACCAGGAACGCTGCGGCCGTAGCGGACCCACTTGCCGCCTTCGAATTTGAGCATGTCGTGGTAGATGCCGGGTTGCTCGCTGGGCCAGCGGTAGCGGAAAAACATGTCGCGGCCGTTATAAGCGGCCTTGACCTGCAAGGGCATGGTCAGCTCTGCCGGGATAAAGATGTTGCGGGACAGGTCATTCTTGATGACCCCGGTGCCCTGGGTCGCCCATATAACAGCGAAGCTTCCCGCAAACAGGGCGATCGAGGCGTATAATGAAGCTTGTTTCATGACAGGCTCCTAACTCTTTTGTTGAGAACTCGTGGACCGGCTGCTGTGCCAGCGGTGCTCGTTGCAACGGTGCAGAAATAGCGGACAGTTCGACATGGGCTCACTCCGAGGCCGGGCAGCAGGCGTGTTCGGGCTGCGGTGCGCAGTGGAAACTGGACTCCGGTGCGTGCGCCGCGCTCGGCGCGCTCTTGACACTGCGGTGGTGCGCCAGACTGGCGAGGGCCAGAGCCGCGAGGCGCGCGGCCGGCGGATCGGCGCGCGAGCTCAAGACCACCGGTGCCGACAGACCGACGACCATGCCGGCGGCGACCGCGCCGGCCAGATATTCCAGATTCTTGGCCAGGATGTTGCCGGAGACGAGGTCGGGGACGAGGACGATGTCGGCCTCGCCCGCAACTTCCGAGACGATCCCCTTCTCCTTCGCCGCTGCCGCGGAGATGGCATTGTCGAGGGCAAGTGGGCCGTCGACCAAGGCGCCGGCGA
>QIGO01000195.1 GCA_003230015.1 Alphaproteobacteria bacterium
ATCATCCGTTGCGAGATGATCCAAATCGCCAGATTATCGCCACCGGTCCGAAAGCGCGCCAGGCTGTAGGCGCAAATCGTCCCGAGGAACATCGCGATAATCGTGCTGGTACCGGCCGTGATCAGACTGTTCCAGATGCTGACGACTTCGCCGTCCTGAAAAAGTTTGCGAAAGCTGTTGAGATTCAGGCTCGACGGCGCCCAGATCGGCGGCGTTGCAAAAACCTCTTCCGGGGTCTTGAAGGCCATAATGAAGACCCAATAAACCGGGAACAGAAATAGTATCGTCAGCATGATCGCGACTGTATAACGTGCCACCATCCGCCAAATCTCGGCACGGCGGTACCATGGCGGCGCGATATATACTGGCGGCGCCGACGCTAGTGCCGTCATCGGGCAATCTCTACGCGCCGCAGCGCCAACACAATCGCGATCGACAACAGCACCACCACGACGAACGCAATCGCCGAGGTATAGCTCACCTCAAACTGCTGAAACCCCTGCACATAGGCATAAGTCGACAAGGTTTCCGTCCTCGTCCCCGGGCCGCCCTGTGTCAGGGCCCACACAACATCGAACAGGCGGAACAGGTCTAGACCGCGGATCAGCAGCACAATCGCCAGCACAGGTTTGATCGCCGGCAGCACGATGCGAAAGAAGATACGCAATTTGGAGGCGCCGTCGATCTGCGCCGCTTCCACCTGTGACTTGTCCACATTCGACAGTGCGGCCAGCAGCAGCAGGAACATAAAAGGCGTCCATTGCCACACCTCGGCGACCAGGATCGCCGGCCAGACAAAACCCTTCTGCAGCACCCAAATGATCGTCACGGGCTCACCGGCGATCCAGCCCAGGATTTGATTAATCGGCCCGAACTGGTTGTCGAACATCAGCCGCCATGTCGCCCCGGCGACGATTGGCGAAATCACGGTCGGAATGATTAGCAGGGCTAAGAAGACTTGGCGGCCACGAATGGGCTCGACAAACAACAGCGCCATCAACAGGCCCAGCACGAACTCGATGGGCAACGCCACGAGTGTGAAGACCACGGTATGCAAGATCGCCTGCCAAAGCCGCGCCTCGGTAAACAGCCGCTTGTAGTTCAGCAAACCGGCGAACGACTTGTCCTCGAAAACCAAGGAGATATCCTGGAAGCTCACCACCAGGACATTGACAAAAGGAAACACCCCGACGAGCAGCAGGATCAGCACGGCCGGCCAAATGAGCAGATACTTAAAGCGCCGGTCGGCCCACCGGTTGAAACCCCCGGTGTCGCCGTGCCTCGCCACCGCAACGCTCATACCCGCTCAATTACCTGAAATAAAGTGGGCGGCATACTCATATGCCGCCCACCCTTTGTCACTTCAGTTCGGATAAGCATTGGGCTTAGAGATCCAGTCCGCATAGGCGCGTTTCTGATCCTCCAAACCGACGCGTTCGGTGATCTTGTCCCATTCCTCGGCCGCGCGATCCAGTGCCTTTTGCGGATCCTCACCACCAAATGCAGCGGTGATTGCCCGTGTCAGCGCCTCTTCATAGGCAAAGGTGTTGCGGATCGACAGGTCGAGCAGGCCCGTCTCGGCCGCGGCCCGCAGAGTCTCAAGATACTCTTTCGCGTCCGGCCACAGATTTTGGTATTCCTCGCTCTCATATTGCGAGATCCGGAATGGATCGCGCAGCGCATAGGGCAACTGCACGCGCTGCAACGAAATTTCCGGGCTGTTCAGCCATTGCGCGAAGAGATACGCGGCCTCTTTGTTCTTGCTGCCGCTGGATACGGCAAGCGAGAAACCTGCGGCTAACTCCGGCGCACCGCCTGGCGGCAGTGCATAACCCACTTTCCCGGCGACTTTCGATTCCGGCACGAATGACAGGATCTCGAAATCGCCATATCCGGCTGACCAGCGCCCGGGGGGCGGCCACCAGCCCATGATTGCCAGATCGCCCGCCAACCAGGCGTTGAGTACCTCAATGGGCCCCCAAGCCGAGGCTCCCGGCGGCATGAACTCGTGCTCGGCAATCCATCCCTCGATCACACCAACACCGATATCGCTGTTGATTTGCGCCTTCATGGTGTCGGCATCGAAAAACTCGCCGCCCTCAACGCGGAAGCGCTCCTGGAAATAATAATGTATCAACCCCGGAGAGCGGATCATCGCCGAGCCATAGAAACCCTCATGCGGCGGATTTTCGGTGAAATACTGGCTGATATCCTTGAACTGAGCCCAGGTATCCGGCGGCGCCAAATCATAGCCGAACCTCTCCTTGAAGGCGGCCTGACGGGCGGGATCACCGAACAAATCCTTGCGGTAATACATGATCAGCACGTCGCCATCGTCCGGCAGGCCATAGATCGTGCCCTGATAGGCCATCTGGTTGTCTCGATACACCGGCGCTATGTCTTGCAGGTCTTCACGATAGCCGTACTTGTCGATGAATGCGTCCAGCGGCTCCAGAGCGCCGGCTTCGGCAAGATCGGGCATCCAGGCCGGGACCACATTGAGCAGATCGAACGCACCGGTACCGGCACGATGCTCGGCCAGTGTTTTGGTAAACAGCTCGCTGATTGGAATTTCAACGACATTTATCTTGATGCCCGTGAGTTCTTCCCACATTGGCCCGGAAAAATTCAGCGGGTCGTTGGCTTGCAGGCCGGCTTCCCATGTCACGTTCAAGGTTATGCCGGCGAATTGCTTGGCCGCCTCGACAGCACGCTCGGCGGCGTTTTGCGCGCCGGCGGGCGGACTAGCACCCACCAGCATCACCGCCGCGAAGGCAAGTACAGCTTTTTTCATAGTCTTCCTCCCTATTTCGTTTCCTAGGTTGTCCGCCGAACCGCTCCTACCGGCCGGCTATCCCTCGCTGACCTCAGCCGAAACGGCCGCGATAGCTCTCACATTTGGTCTGCCATGCGGCATCGTCGGCGATGGTTTTGTTAACGATACCAACTGGCGCTTTACCGGCCATCAAGTCAGTCACCGCCTTGACATCCGCCGCACCGATGCCGGCGAAACACTGGTCGGTCCAGCACAGCGAATGCGGTGTCACGATGACATTATCCAGCGCAAACAGCGGATCGTCCGCGCTTGATGGTTCTTCGAGAAAAACATCCAGACCGGCGCCGGCTATTCGGCGCTCGGCCAACAGGGTCGTGAGAGCCCCTTGGTCGACAATCGGACCCCGCGCGGTGTTGATAAAATAGGCCGTCGGCTTCATGCGATTGAGCAGATCTTCACTAACCAGTCCGACTGTCTGTGCGTTAGAGGGACAATTCACCGTGATCACGTCGGCTTGGGAGAACAGCTCCGCCAGACCGACAAGTTCGACCCCCAGCTCTTGCGCGACAGCCGGGTCGGTGTAGGGGTCATGGGCCACGAACCGCATGTCCAACGGCTTGGCCAATCGAAACATCTCCGCCCCGATATTGCCGATTCCCACCGAACCCAGTGTCAGGCCGGCAACACCCACGCCCATATGGTCGCTGCGCTTGGCCCAGCCATCCGGCCCCATGCGGGTAAGGCGGTCCTTGACAAAGAGCTTGCCGGTCAGGGCCAGCATCAGCGTGATGATTGAAACCGCCACCGGGCGCCGCACACCGTCGGGGGTGATCACCAGGGCCACATTATTGGCATCGCAAGCCGCCACATCCACATTGTCGTAACCGACACCGAAGCGCGCGATCATCGCAAGCCGCCCATCGCCGGGGAAACTCTCGGCGGTGAACTGCCCGCCCAGCAATATCAGCGCATCGAACCCGGCGATCGCGTCCGCGGCGATGACGCCATTCTCGACGGCGACATAGGACCAGTCGATGGCGCTGTTATCGTTCAGGGGACCAAGGTCAAACGATGGGTAGGCCGGACTGCCGTCGGCTCGTTGAAAATCGGCGCTAAGCGCCAAGCGGAACTTATCCATGGTCTCTCTCTAATTTTTGCCGGCTTTTTTCTTCGGTTTTTTGGCCTTCGCCACCCTGGCGCGAATATCCGCAACGCCGGACGACAAGGCTGCCTGGTACAGCCAGATATCGCCGGAGTAGCACATGAAGTCGCAACCGCCGGCGTAGAGCTTCGCGCATTCCGCCGGGCTCGCCCCGAGGCGGCCGACTGGTTTCTTGTGGCGCCGCCCGGCCTCCATGACCCGGGTTATGGCGGCATTGAATTTGCGGCTGGTGAACTCACCGGGAATGCCAAGCGAGCAACTCAGATCGAAATGGCCGATCCACAGGCAATCGACATTTTCGAGAGCGGCGATCTCAAAAACATTCTCAACGCCTTCTGCGGTTTCGATCAGCGGCACCAAGGCTGTTTTGGCGTTGGCGCCCGCCAGACTTTCCGTCACCGATCCGGGCGCGTAATCGTCATGGGCAATACCCAGCGCCACGCCGCGTTGGCCAATCGGCACGTATTTCATATAATTGATGACCCGCTGCGCTTCTTCGGCAGACGCCATCATTGGCGGCACCAATCCTTGCGCTCCCATGTCCAGACAGCGCGCGATGTGGTGATAGGCCTTCGACGGCGGCCGCACGACACTGGCAATATCCGCATCATGCAAATTACGCAGAACGCTCTTCAGCGTTTCGAATGAAAAGCCGCTATGCTCGAGATCCACAAAGGCAAAATCGCACCCCCCGCCCTTCAGCATTTGACCAATGCCGGGCGTTGCGAACTCACCCAGATAAGTGCCTACCTTGAGCCCGCGTTGCCGCGTCAGCTCGCGAAATCCCGCCATGCATCCCCCCAAATTCTTTTTTCTCACGCCTGCGACTCCGCCAAATCCGTTCGACGACACAGGTTTCTGCTCTGACAAACCCAGAAATCCCTGGCATCCAGGGTTCATATCCGGGTAATTGTCATACCATACCCCAGAAGAGGCTCACTGCAATAATGAAACACTCGTTATACCAGTTAGGCATAACTTGGTGACCGGGTCGAATGGGTCGGCATCGGCCAGGAAAACAGCCAGGGCGGACCCACGGGCAAGCTGACCCCAAAAACCGCCAAGGAGCAGCGTCATGACACAGCTTGATCGTAACATCGCCCTCTTTGGCACCGACCAGCCCATTGCGGCACCCCGAGTGATCGAAGCCGGCCGGCTGACTCTGGAACTCGATGACGGCGCTCTGCGACGCATCACCTTTGACGGTATTGAGGTGTTACGGGCCGTCGCTTTCCTTATTCGCGACGTAAATTGGGGCACATACCAACCCGAAATCGCCAATCTTCAAATCCAGGAAGAGTCCGGCGCCTTCCAGGTCGAATACGACGCCGTCTGCGCCGACGACAGTCAGGCATTCCGCTACCATGCAAGCATCACCTACACCGCCGATGACGGCCTCTTATTTTCTGTAGCCGGACAAGCTCAAGGCCCTTTCCACACCAATCGGCTCGGTTTCATCGTCCTCCATCCCCTCGCCGGCGTCGCCGGCGAACCGGTCGACATCACCCATGTTGATGGCACCAGTGCACGGAGCACATTCCCCCGCCACATCAGCCCAGGTCAGCCGATCTTCGCCATCCGCGCCCTGCGCCATCAAGTTCGGCCGGGGGTCTGGGCGACCTGCACCATGACCGGCGATGCCTACGAGATGGAGGATCAGCGAAACTGGACCGATGCCTCTTTCAAGACATATATCCGGCCGCTCTCGGAACCCCTGCCCTACACAGTCGGCCCCGAAGAAAAGGTCGTGCAGACCATCGCCCTGACGTTCGAGGCTGCGGCGGCGAGCCCCGGCACCGCCCAATCCGCCGGTGACATTGCACTTTCCTACAATCCCGCCACGGCTGGAGTCATGCCTGACATCGGCCTCGCCATATCGCCCGACATAGCGCTGGCATCCCAGGATGTCATCCCGCTGCTGCGCCGGCTTGGCCCGCAATTCCTTGTCTGCGGCTACGATCCCCGAAGTGGCACTGACCCCCTGCCCCACTATCGCCAGTTGAGCGAAAAGATTGACGCCGCCGTGACCCTGGAGCTGGCCCTGCCCGCCCAGGATACCCCGGCGGCCGAAGCCAGCGCCACCGCCGCCGCCCTCGCCGCGGCCGGACTTCGCCCGCAAGCGGTAACCGTTTGTCCCGCACCATTGCTCAAGAGCTATCAGCCCGACGCCATTTGGCCGGACTTGCCCCCCCTTGCCGAATATTATGCGGCGGCCCGCGCGGCATTTCCCCATGCCGCCATCGGCGGCGGCATGCTGAACTACTTTACCGAGCTTAACCGCTGCTGGCCCGCCAGTGCGGACATCGACTACATCACCCACACGACCTGCGCCACCGTCCATGACGCCGGCGATCGCGCCGTCATGGAGACGCTGGAAGCCCTGCCCTATGTCATCGAGACGACAAAGGCCAAATTGTCGATGCCGGACTATCGCATCGGGCCCAGCGCCATCGGCATGCGCCAGAACCCCTACGGCGCCGATGTAGCGGCGAATCCCGACAACCGGCGTGTCGCCATGGCCCGTCAAGACCCGCGTCATCGTGGTATTTTTGGCGCCACCTGGACCCTGGCCTACACCGCTGCCGCCGCCCGCGCAGATATCACCGCCCTCACTCTGGCCGCGCCCGTCGGACCGTTTGGCGTCATCCACCATCCTGACTGGCCGGCACCCTATTACGATTCAACCGATGGGCAAGAGCTCTACCCTCTGTTCCATGTGCTGGCGGGCCTCGCCCGCGCTGCCGGACGTCCACGCATCGGTATTTCTTCCAGTTCGCCCCACCAGGTTGACGTGGTGGCTTGGCAGGCCGGCGACCATATTGCCTGTTGGCTGGCCAATCTCACCGACGAACCCGTTTCGGTCAGCCTTGCGGACCTGCCGGGTCCGCCCAAATCATGCCACCTGCTCGACGCGGATAACTTCGCACCGGCTTCGACCGATCCGGACCACCTCCAATCGTCCCCCGCCCATGCAGTAATTGCAGGCAAGCTGGCGCTCCAACCCTACGCCGTTGCGGTGCTACGCTTGAGCCCGGCCTGATTTTCGCTCCGCCCGACTTTTGTCTGGACACTTTGGCTGGTATAATGAGCATCCAAGACAAAGTGCCGGCGCAAATTTGGGGAGCACAAGCATGTTGGTAATCTGTGCCCGGCAATAGCCAGGGGCCACCAGAGAGAATCGAGGCGGACTACCTCATCGAAACCGCCTTCGACCCCCACGATGCCGCCGCGGCGATGGCCGGCGAGCAATCGTCGGGAACATTCGTGCCCATCCCCGGCGAAACCCCGGAGCTGAAAGAACGCTCAGCCGCGCGCGTTGAATCCCTGACGGTAACCGGCTCGAGTGCGGCACCATCCCTCCCCGGGGCAGCACGTCCGGCGGACAATAGTCGCGGCCAAATACAACAAGCCAAAGTGACTTTGTCCTGGCCCTTGTCCAACCTCGGACCCTCGCTTCCCAACCTCGTCGCCACGGTTGCCGGCAATCTTTTCGAGCTACGGCAATTCTCCGGCCTGCGCATTCTCGATCTCCGCCTGCCCATGGCTTTTGCCGATGCCTATCGAGGCCCGAAATTCTCGATCCAGGGTACGCGCGATCTTACCGGCGTCCATGACCGCCCGATCATTGGCACCATCATCAAACCCAGCGTTGGTTTTGACCCGGCGGAAACGGCCGAACTAACACACACCCTTTGCCAAGCCGGTATCGACTTCATCAAGGACGATGAGTTGCAGTCCGATAGCGCCCATTGCCCCTTCGATAGCCGTGTCGAGGCCGTCATGGCCGTCATCAACAGCCACGCCGAGAACACCGGCAAGAAGGTCATGTTCGCCTTCAATATCACCGGCGACCTGGACCAAATGCGCCATCGCCACGACACCGTTGTTGCCCATGGCGGAACCTGCGTCATGGCCAGCCTCAATTCCATCGGTCTTGTCGGCATGATCGAACTGGCACGGCACAGCCAACTTCCCATACACGCCCACCGCAATGGCTGGGGTTACCTGTCCCGCCACCCGATGCTCGGTTGGTCCTATTTGGCTTGGCAAAAGATCTGGCGCCTCGCCGGCGCCGACCACATGCATGTCAACGGATTGAGCAACAAATTCTGCGAAAGCGATGACAGTGTCATGGCCTCGGCAAAACAATGCCTCACACCGTTGTTTGAGGATCGCCCCTGCCTCTCCATGCCGGTCTTTTCGTCCGGCCAAACCGCGCTGCAGCCGCCGGAAACCTTTAGTCGGCTGCAATCCAAGGATCTGATTTTCGCCGCCGGCGGTGGCATCATGGCCCACCCGGACGGCCCTGCCGCCGGTGTCGAAAGCTTGCGCCAGGCCTGGGAAGCCGCTACATCGGGCCAATCCCTGGCCGAGCGCGCCCGCTCTCACCCCGCCTTGGCGGCCGCACTCACTGCCAGCCGAAAATGAATCAAAGCCAATCCCAGTCTCTACCCGAAGGCTTGCTTGTCGCCTGGTACGGCGATGACTTCACCGGTTCCTCCGCTGTTTTGGAGGTTTTGGCTTTTGCCGGATTGCCGACGGTACTTTTTCTCGATACTCCCACGGAGCGCCAGTTGCAGCGCTTCTCGGGCTATCGGGCCATCGGCATCGCCAGCACCGCGCGGGCCCACTCGCCCCAATGGATGGATCAAAACATGCCGCCGGCCTTTGCCGCGCTGCACGGCCTGAGCGCGCCCATAAAACATTACAAGGTCTGTTCCACATTCGACTCCGCCCCCCATGTCGGCTCCATCGGCAAGGCCATCGATATCGCTTGGCGATATTTCAATCCGGACTGGTGTCCCATGCTCGTGGCTGCCCCTGAAATCGGCAGATATCAGGCATTTGGAAACCTCTTCGCCTATGCCCACGGTCAGTGGAACCGGCTCGACCGCCACCCCCATATGGCGCGGCACCCGGTCACGCCCATGGCTGAGGCCGACTTGCGCCGCCACCTCTCCCGCCAGACGGAAAAGAGCGTCGGCTTGGTCGACCTCGTCGACTTGAAGGGACCGGCCGCCGAACAGGCGCTGCAGCGCGAACGCGCGGCCGGGCACCGGATCGTCTCCCTTGACGTCGTCGATGACGAAACCCTGTGCAAGGCGGGCCAGCTAATCTGGCAAAACGCCGGCAAGGGCATATTCGCCGTCGGCTCCCAGGGCGTCGAATACGCCCTTGTCGCTCATTGGCGCCAGGCGGGCATGCTGCCGCAGGCGCCCGAAGCGCCGTCCGTCGACCCGGTAAAAGCCATCGCCATCGCATCGGGATCCTGCTCGCCGGTAACCGCCCAGCAGATCGATTGGGCCGAGGCTGCGGGTTTCGCCACCATCCGCGTCGACATTCTCCAGGCCATGGGCGACAGGTCTTGGCAAGCCGAAATCTCCCGGGTCGTCGATCGCGGCCTCAAGGCGCTCGGCGCCGGTCAGGACCCGCTGCTCTATATGGCGAAGGGCCCGGCCGATCCGTCCATCGCCAAATTAAATGAAGCCGCCCAAAGCAGCGGCCAGGACTTGGCAACCATCAACGCTCGCGCCGGCGACGGTCTTGGCCGCGCCTTGAAAGCCCTATCCCAGGAAGCTGATCTGCAACGGGTCGTCTTGGCCGGCGGCGATACATCGGGTTATGGCAGTAGGGCTCTCGACATTGTCGCCTTCACCGTCATCGCCCCGAGCGCCCCCGGCGCTTCCTTATTATGCGGACACCGCGAAGATCCGGCTTCGCCAAATCTTGAAATCGCGCTCAAGGGCGGCCAGATGGGCCCCCCCGATTATTTCGGGCTCATAAAAAATGGCACCGCCCATGTCAGTCTTGGAGGGAAAGAATCATGACCAGAATCACTCTATTGGGAGCCGGCGGTAAAATGGGCGTTCGCCTCTCCGCTAACCTGAAAGACTCCCGCTTTCAGGTAGATCACGTCGAAATCTCACCAGCCGGCCGCCAGCGGCTAAAGGACGAACTCGGCATCGATACCGTCGACCAGGCCACGGCTTTGGCCGGCGCCGAGGCCGTTGTGATGGCGGTTCCCGACCGGCTGATCGGCACCATCGCGCAGCAATTCGTCGCCGATTTGAAACCTGGGACCGCCGTGATCATGCTCGACGCAGCAGCACCTTATGCCGGCGAGTTACCGGTACGCCAAGACATCACCTATTTTGTCACCCACCCTTGCCACCCTCCGATCTTCAACGACGAAGTCGAGCCCGAAGCAAAGAGCGACTATTTTGGCGGATCAAAAGCCAAACAACATATCGTTTACGCGCTGATACAGGGCCCCGAGGAGCATGCCAAACTCTGTGAAGAGATCGCCCGAACGATTTACAAACCGGTAATGCGCGCCCACCGCTGTTCACTTGAGCACTTGGCCATCCTCGAACCCGCCCTTTCCGAAACCGTCGGCGCGA
>QIGO01000239.1 GCA_003230015.1 Alphaproteobacteria bacterium
CCGACCTGGCGTTTAGGATACTGAATTATGATACGTCTCTGGGCCCGTTCAATAAAGACGATGAACGAGATTACCGTGAACACCATGATGGCCAGGAACAACACGAATATCGGCGACTGACCGCCGGTGCGGGTCAATTCCAAGGTCGAAGCGACGGCAACCGGCAAGTTGGCGACAATACCGGAGAAGATGATCAGCGATATGCCGTTGCCGACCCCGCGGGCGGTGATCTGCTCGCCCAACCACATCAAGAACATGGTGCCGCCGACGATGGTGATGACCGTGCTGGCGCGGAAGAACAGGCCCGGGTCGGCAACCGCCGCGCCCTGGGAGGTGGTAATGCTCTCAAGCCCCACCGCCAATCCATATGCCTGGACCGTGGCCAGGGCGACAGTCAGATAGCGGGTATATTGGTTGATCTTCTTGCGGCCCGACTCGCCTTCTTTTTTCAAGGCTTCCATCTGGGGTGAGATGGCGGTCATCAGCTGCATGATAATGGCAGCCGAAATGTAGGGAATGACATTGAGCGCAAATATGCTCATGCGGCTTAGAGCACCGCCGGCGAAGGCGTCGAAAATATCGAGGATACCGCCAGCCTGCTGGGAGAAGATGTCCTCGATTATAACGGGGTCGATTCCGGGGATCGGGATGAAGGTGCCGAGCCGGTAGACAACCAGAACGCCCAAGGTAAACCACAGCCGCTTTTTCAGCTCGGTGGCCTTGCCAAAGGCGCCAAGGTTTAAGTTGGCGGCGAATTGTCCGGCAGTCGATGCCATGGGGTCACTCCTTCGCGGGTGGCTGGTGCCCTACCCGCGTCAAGTTGAAGCGTCAGCTTGTTTCGAAGCCGCGATCAAACTGACCGTCCCGCCGGCTTTTTCAACTGCCGCAATCGCGGCTTTACTTGCCCCCGTAACCTCTATCTGTAGTTTAGCCTTGAGCTCGCCCTTGGCAAGCAATCGCACGCCGGAAAGGCGGCGGCGCACAACGCCGGCCTCGAGCAGTGCCTTCTCTGTCACCGGTTTGGCGGCGTCGATCTTGCCCGCGCTCACGGCGGTTTCGAGCTTTCCAAGGTTAAGCTCTTGATATTCCTTACCATTCGGATTGAAGAATCCACGCTTCGGCAAGCGGCGATAAAGCGGCATTTGGCCGCCTTCGAAGCCCTTGATGGCGACGCCGCTGCGCGATTTCTGACCCTTCTGACCGCGGCCACCGGTTTTGCCGGTGCCAGAGCCGATGCCTCGGCCGACGCGCTTACGCGCCTTGCGGGCGCCAGGGTTGTCGGAGAGCTGATTGAGCTTCATTAACGTGGCTCCAAAAAATAGCTAGGTTTCAACCCAGCTCTTCAACTTTTACCAGGTGCCGGACCTTGCGGACCATACCACGCACGGAGGCTGTATCCTCGAGGTCGCGCGTGCGACCGATCTTGTTGAGGCCAAGGCCAACAAGAGTTTGACGCTGATCGGCCGGGCGGCCGATGGGGCTGCCGGTTTGTACGACCCGCACACGACCGGTGACTGTACTCTTAGGCACTGGCCTGCTCCTCCTTGGCCTGCTGACCGTTGCGGCGGCCAATAATCTCCGAAACCTTGCGGCCACGGCGCGCGGCCACGGCGCGGGGCGACGTGGCGCCGCTGAGGCCGGCGAAAGTCGCCTTGATCATGTTATGCGGGTTCGATGTCCCGACCGATTTGGCGACCACGTCGGCGACGCCAAGACACTCGAATATCGCCCGCATGGGGCCGCCGGCGATGATGCCGGTGCCAGGCGGTGCCGCGCGTACAACAACCAAACCGGCGCCATAGTGGCCGCGGATGTCATGGTGGAATGTGCGGCCCTCACGCAGCGGCACACGAACCATCTCTCGCTTGGCCTGCTCGGTGGCCTTGCGAATGGCCTCGGGAACCTCGCGGGCCTTGCCGGAACCATGGCCGACCCGGCCCTTGCCGTCGCCGACCACGACAATGGCCGCAAAACCAAAACGACGGCCGCCTTTTACGACCTTGGCGACACGGTTAATGCTGACCAGCTTCTCGACAAGATCCGACTCTTCGCGGCCTCTGCGATCATCCCGGCCTCTGTCGCGCCGGCCGCGCCCGCCTGCCTGTGCCATAACAATCCCCTAGAAATTGAGACCGCCCTCACGGGCGGCTTCGGCCAGCGCTTTCACACGGCCGTGAAAAATATAACCACCGCGGTCGAAGATCACATCCTTCAAACCCGCGGACAAGGCGCGCTGCGCCAGTAAGGCGCCGACCGCCGTTGCCGCATCGATGCCGCCCGTGCTGGTGACCTTCTGCTGCACTTCCTTGACCAAGGTCGACGCCGCGGCCAGGGTCTGGCCCTTGGTATCGTCAATGATCTGCACGTAAATGTGCTTGTTGGAGCGAAAGACGCAGACCCGCGGACGGGCCGCACCAACCTTGCGCAGCTTGGCGCGCACCCGCCGCCGGCGCCGCTCATAGAGTTGCTTGGGATTGGCGCTCATTTCTTCTTGCCTTCTTTCCGCAAAATCCGCTCGCCGGCATAGAGGATACCCTTGCCCTTGTAGGGCTCGGGCGGACGGTATCGCCTGATCTCCGCGGCCACCTGGCCGACGCGCTGGAGATCGATGCCGGAGACGATAATCTTGGTGTTGCCTTCACATTTGATATCGATGCCCTCGGGAATCGGATAGTCGACGTCGTGGCTGAAGCCGAGCTGCAAACTAAGGGACTTTCCCTTGACCGAAGCGCGATAACCAACGCCCTTGATTTCCAAAGTGCGGCTGAAGCCCTCCGTGACACCTTGCACCATGTTATTGACCAGGCTGCGCGAGGTGCCCCACATGATCTTGGCGCGGCGGCTGTCGCTGCGCGGCTTGACCCAGATGAGGTTATCCTCCTGGCTGATCTCGATTTCGGGCACCAGGGACAATTCAGCCCGGCCCTGCTTGCCCTTGGCGGAAATCAGTTGGCCATCGATCTGTATCTCAGTACCCGAAGGTATGGGGACGGGGTTCTTACCAATACGCGACATAGCAGCCCCTAAAAAATTCGGCAGAGGACTTCGCCACCAACATTCTCAGACCGCGCATCGGTGTCGGAAAGGACACCCTTGGGGGTCGAGAGAACCGTGATGCCGAGTCCGCCATAGACCTGACTAAGGTCGCGGATCTTCGAATAAACACGCCGGCCCGGCCGAGATACCCGCTTGATCTCACGGATAACCGGGTCGCCCTCGTGATATTTGAGTTCGATTGTCAGCTCGTTCAAGCCAGCGCGGTATTCCGCCTGGCTGAAGCCCCGGATATAGCCCTCTTTTTGCAGCACATCCAAAACATTCGAGCGCAGCCGGGAAGCCGGCGCCGTCACTGTTTTCATGCCTGCGCGCTGGCCATTCCGGATCCGCGTCAGCATATCGCCGAGAGGGTCGCTTAGTGCCATAACCGCATTGTCCCTTCTGCTACCAACTCGACTTGACCATGCCCGGGATCTGGCCGTTCAAAGCCAAATCGCGCAGGGCTATTCTCGACAGGCGAAACTGCCTGTAAACGCCACGGGGCCGACCACTGAGTTCGCAGCGATTGCGAATTCGAACCTTGGCGCTGTTGCGCGGTAACTCCGCAAGCTTCAAGCGGACCGCGAAGCGCTCCTCGGGCGGGCGGGTGCGATCATTGGCGACCGCAAGCAGGCGGGCGCGCTTGGCGGCGTATCTTTGCACAAGCTTGCGGCGCTTGATGTTCTTATCAATCGAACTCTTCTTGGCCATCTGCCAATTACCTCCTTGCCTTCCGCTAATTGCGGAACGGCATGTCAAATGCCCGTAACAAAGCCCTGGCCTCGTCATCGGTCTGCGCGGTGGTGCAGATCACGATGTTCATGCCGCGAACCTCGTCAACTTCATCGTAGTCGATCTCGGGAAAAACAAGCTGCTCACGCAGACCCAAGGCGAAATTGCCACGGCCATCGAAGCTGCGTTCGTTGAGGCCCCGAAAATCACGTACCCGTGGCAGGGCAATGGTGACCAGACGGTCCATGAACTCGTACATGCGAACCCGGCGCAAGGTGACCCGGCAGCCGATCTTCATGCCTTCACGCAGCTTGAAGTTGGCGACCGACCTGCGGGCGGCGCATACAACCGGCTTTTGACCGGATATGCGGGTCATTTCAGCGACGGCGTTGTCGAGTTTCTTGGAGTCGGCAATGGCTTCGCCAACGCCCATGTTGATGACGATCTTGTCGAGCCGGGGCACCTGAATAGGATTGCTGTAGCCAAATTCCTTCATCAAATTTGGCTTGATCGTCGCCTGATATTGCTCCTGCAAACGCGGGGTCATGGTCAGTCCTAACTATCCAACACTTCGCCAGAGCGCTTCGCGAACCGGACTTTCTGACCGCCGTCCAGCCATTTGTAACCGATGCGCGTGGCCTGGTTTTTCTTCGGGTCGACCGCCGCGACGTTGGACGCGTGCAGTGGTGCTTCAAACTCGTTGATGCCGCCGGGCGAGGCCTGGGTCGGGCGCTGGTGCTTCTTGACCATGTTCACGCCCTGGACCAAGACACGGTTTTCCTCACGCATGACGCGGAGAATCTCGCCGGTCTTGCCCTTTTCGCGGCCGGTGGTGACGATTACCTTGTCACCCTTCTTGAGCCGCATCTTGCGGACGGATTGGCGCCGGGCCATCACAATACCTCCGGCGCCAGGGAGATGATCTTCATATATTGCTTAGCCCTGAGTTCGCGGGTCACGGGTCCAAAAATACGGGTGCCGATGGGTTCACCTTGAGGATTGATCAAGACCGCGGCGCTGCGGTCAAAACGAATGACACTGCCGTCGCTGCGGCGGATGTCGCTGCGCGTGCGGACGATCACCGCGCGGTGAATTTCGCCCTTTTTGACACGTCCGCGCGGGATCGCCTCCTTGACGGTGACAACGATGATGTCACCGACGCCGGCGCTTTTGCGCTTGGAGCCGCCGAGGACCTTTATGCATTGGACCCGGCGGGCGCCGCTGTTGTCCGCGACGTCCAGTTTCGATTGCATCTGGATCATGTTCTATATCCCAATTCGCGGCCGGCCTAAGCGCCCACTCTCTCGATGAGTTCGAAGCGCTTGCTGCGCGACAATGGCCTGCATTCACGTATGCGTACCGTGTCACCAACGCTGCAGCTATTCGCCTCATCATGCGCCGAAAAGCGCTGAGAACGGGTGATGAATTTCTTGTATAGGCTGTGTTTCACACGACGATCGACACGGACCACAATGGTCTTGTCCATCTTGTCGCTGACTACCGTACCTACTAACACGCGCCGCGGCATCTATTCCTCCAACTCTTGCTACTTCGCACCGGCTGTGCGCAGAGCCTGCAGGCCCGTCTGCACGCGCGCAATATCACGACGCACCTCGCGTACCCTGGCAGTGTTCTCCAGTTGTCCGCTGGCTTTCTGGAAACGGAGGTTGAACGCCTCCTTTTTCAAAGCCCGCAAACTGTCGCGTAGTTCGTCGTGGCTCTTGCCCTTGACGTCTTCAAACTTCATCTGCGCCTCACAAGGCCTGACGGCTGACAAATTTCGTCGGCAGCGGCAATTTGGCCGCCGCCAGATCAAAAGCCTGGCGGGCGACTTCGGGTGCGACACCGTCCACTTCAAACATGATGCGTCCCGGTTTGACACGCGCCATCCAGAATTCCGGCGAGCCCTTACCCTTGCCCATGCGAACTTCGGCGGGTTTCGAGCTGACGGGGACATCGGGGAAGACGCGGATCCAGACCTTGCCGGTACGTTTCATGTGGCGGGTGATGGCGCGCCGCGCGGCCTCGATCTGGCGGGCCGTGATCCGGCCCGGGCCAAGTGCCTTGAGACCAAATGCACCAAAGGACAGAGTCGTGCCGGTGGAGGCGCGACCGTGGATGCGGCCCTTGTGCTGCTTGCGGAATTTCGTTCGTTTTGGACTAAGCATGACTCACCCGATGCCGCCACGTGCTAACGCGTGACATGCATCTCCTCCTGACGTTTCTCCTGGGCCATGGGGTCATGCTCCATGATGTCACCCTTGTAGATCCATACCTTGACGCCGCAGGTCCCATAGGTGGTCCGCGCCGTCGCCCAACCGTAGTGGACGTCGGCGCGCAGGGTGTGGAGCGGGACTTTGCCCTCGTGGTATTGCTCGGTGCGGGCGATCTCAGCGCCGCCGAGACGGCCGCCGCACATGACACGAACGCCCTGGGCACCCAGGCGCATGGCGTTCTGGACAGCCCGCTTCATGGCGCGCCGGAAACCGACACGACGCTCCAATTGCTGGGCGATATTTTCAGCCACCAGCATGGCGTCGACCTCGGGCTTACGTACCTCGACGATATTGAGGCTGACCTCCGAACCGGTCATACGGCCAATCTGGACCCGCAGTTTCTCGATATCCGCGCCCTTCTTGCCGATGACAACACCGGGGCGGGCGGTGTGAATAGTGATGCGCGCCTTTTTCGCCGGGCGTTCGATCACGACCTTGGACACGCCGGCGCCGGAGAGGCGCTTGAGCAGGTACTCACGAAGCTTGATGTCCTCATGAAGCAGCACGCCATAACTTTCGCCGTCGGCGTACCAGCGGGAGTCCCAGGTGCGATTGATACCGAGGCGGAGGCCGATCGGATTTACCTTCTGGCCCATCTAGGCCTCCTCTTCCTGCTCGCGCACGACCACGGTGAGTTGCGCGAACGGCTTGTGGATGCGGGCAACACGGCCGCGGGCACGGGGACGCCACCGTTTCATGACGATGCCCTTGCCGACATTCGCCTCGGCCACGAACAGGCGGTCGACGTCAAGCTGGTGGTTGTTCTCGGCATTGGCGATGGCGCTCTCAAGGACCTTCTTAACCGCGCCGGCAATGCGGCGGCGGGAGAATGTCAGCTCAACAAGAGCGGCCTGAGCCGTCTTGCCGCGGATGGCGCGGGCGAGCAAATTGAGCTTGCGGGGGCTGACCCGCAAGGCGCGCACATGGGCCACGGCCTCGTTGTCGGCGTGGCGGCGCGGGGTGGAGGTTTTTGCCATCAGCCGCGCCTCGCCTTCTTGTCGGCGGCGTGACCGTAGTAGGTCCGGGTCGGCGAAAACTCACCGAATTTATGGCCAACCATGTCCTCGGTGACGAGCACCGGCAAAAATTTGTGGCCGTTATGCACACCAAAAGTGAGGCCAACAAACTGAGGCAATATCGTCGAACGGCGAGACCATGTCCTGATGATCTCATTGCGGCCAGACTGGCGCGACTTCTCCGCTTTTCTCAGCAGATAACCATCGACGAAAGGTCCTTTCCAGACGGAACGAGCCACAAACCTACTCCCTTAACCTAACGACGGCGGCGGACGATTAACCTGTCCGACGGCTTCTTTTTGCGTGTGCGTTTGCCCTTGGTCGGCTTGCCCCAAGGAGATACCGGATGGCGACCGCCCGAGGTCCGGCCCTCACCACCACCATGGGGGTGATCGACCGGGTTCATGGCGACGCCGCGCACCGAGGGCCGTTTGCCAAGCCAGCGATGGCGCCCGGCCTTGCCCAACTTGATATTCGCCTGATCGGCATTGGACACGGCGCCAACGGTCGCCATACATGCCGAGGCCACCATGCGGACTTCGCCCGATGATAATTTCAGCAAGGCGTAACCACGATCGCGGCCGACAATTTGCACATAAGTGCCGGCAGCACGGGCCATCTGACCGCCCGCACCGGGCTTTAGCTCGACATTGTGGACGATGGTGCCGATGGGGATGGCGCGCAGCGGCATGGCGTTGCCGGGCTTGATGTCGACACGCTCGCCAGAGATGACCTGGTCGCCCTCGCCGATGCGCTGGGGGGCGACGATGTAACTCAGATCGCCGTCCTCGTAGCGCAGCAAAGCGATGAAAGCGGTGCGATTGGGATCGTATTCGATGCGCTCGACCGTCGCCGGTATGTCGAACTTGCGGCGCTTGAAGTCGATGGACCGGTAAACCCGCTTGTGGCCACCGCCACGGCGGCGCGCGGTAATGCGGCCATGATTATTGCGGCCGCCTTTCTTGGACAGGCCCTCGGTCAGCTTCTTTACCGGGTCGCCCTTCCAAAGACCCTGGCGATTAACCAGGACGAGGCCGCGTTGGCCGGGGGTGTTGGGTTTATATTGTTTCAGTGCCATGGTCAGACGCCCGTCGTCACGTCAATTGAATCGCCTTCGGCAAGGGTCACGTAGGCCCGCTTTTGGTCGACATGGCGGCCCGGGCGGCCACGCCAACGAACCACTTTGCCCTTGCGGCGCAAGGTGTTCACCGCGGTGACCTTGACCCCGAACAGGCCCTCGATCGCGGCCCGGATCTCCGGTTTGGTCGCCGTTAACGGGACCCGGAACATGACTTGATTATGTTCCGACACCTGGGTCGACTTTTCGGTTATCACGGGCTGGCGCACGATGTCGTACATGCGCTCGGGCGAAATGGCGATGCGGCCTCGCGGCTTGCGATTGGTGCTCATTGCAACCGTTCCTGCAACTGGTCGACGGCCTCGCGGGTCAATACCAGAGTGTCGCGAGACAGAATGTCGTAGACGTTGGCGCCCTGCTGGGGCAGCAAGTCGATGCCCGGAATATTGCGCAGCGCCAGGGTGAAATTGCGGTCGAGTTCGGTGCCACCGATGATCAGTGTCGATTGCCAACCCAAAACCTGGATCTTGGCAGCCAGATCCTTGGTTTTCGGCCCGCTGGCCTTGGCCTCGCTGAGAATGATCAGCTTGCCTTCCTTTTGCTTGGCCGAGAGGGCGGTCTTGAGGGCCAGCTTTCGTACCTTCTTAGTCAGGTCGTGGGCGTGACTGCGGACCTGAGGACCAAAAGTCGTCTGGCCGCCGCGCATTTGCGCCGCACGGCTGGTGCCCTGACGGGCGCGACCCGTTCCCTTTTGCTTAAAGGGCTTGCGGTTCGAGCCTGAGATCTCACTGCGGCCCTTGGTCTTGTGCGTTCCCCGTTGACGTTTGGCGAGCTGGTAGTTCACTGCCCGGGCGAGCAAATCGCGCCGAACCTCAAGGCCAAACACCGCCTCGGCGAGATCGAGATCGCCGGCGGCCTTGTTATCGAGATCGATGATCTTGCACTTCATCGGTCAATCCTGCTGTTCGGTTTCAGCGGCCGAAGCGTCGCCGCTATCGTCCGGTTCAGCGGGGGCCTCGGTCGGCGCGGACTCGTCAGTGCGAAGTGCCGCCGGGTAGGGGACGTCCTTGGGCCGGGGGTGCTTGACCGCATCCTTGACCAAAACGAAACCGCCCTTGGGTCCAGGCACGCCACCGCGGATCATGAGCAGCCCTTGATCGGCATCGGTCGCGACAACCTTAAGATTCTGCACTGTCACGCCGGCGGCACCCATATGGCCGGCCATCTTCTTGCCTTTGAAGACCTTGCCGGGGTCCTGACCGTGGCCGGTGGAGCCATGGCTGCGGTGAGAAATGGAAACACCGTGGCTGGCCCGCAGACCGCTAAAGTTATGGCGCTTCATAACCCCGGCAAAACCCTTACCAATGGAAGTGCCCGATACATCAACAAACTGGCCGGTTATGAAATGGTCGACAGAGATCTCGGCGCCGGGCTCGAGGGCGGCGTCGGCGGCGACGCGAAATTCAGCCAGGCGGCGTTTCGGCTCGACCTTGGCTTTGGCGAAATGACCACGCGCGGCGCGGCTGGCACGGCCGGCCTTGGCGGGTGCTACGCCGAGCTGGACCGCCGTATAGCCGTCCTTCTCTGCCGTCCGCGCGGCCACGACCTGGCAGCCATCGACCTTCAGAACGGTCACCGGAACATGGTTTCCCGTGTCGTCGAAAAGGCGGGTCATGCCGAGTTTCTGAGCAATGAGACCGGTACGCATTGCCGGCTCCTACAATTTAATCTCGACGTCGACGCCGGCGGCGAGGTCGAGCTTCATGAGCGCGTCCACGGTCTGGGGCGTCGGGTCGATGATGTCGAGCAGGCGTTTGTGCGTCCGCACCTCGAACTGCTCACGCGACTTCTTGTTGACGTGGGGCGAGCGCAGGACAGTGAATTTTGCAATCCGTGTCGGCAGCGGAATGGGGCCCCGAACATCGGCGCCGGTCCGCTTCGCGGTGCCGACAATTTCCTTGGCCGACTGGTCAAGAATCCTGTGGTCGAATGCCTTGAGGCGAATGCGGATATGTTGACTGTCCATTGGTTCCCGCTAACTCACTTAAAAACTGAGCGGCCCCCGCGGGGCCGCCTGTGTACTTAACTATCCGCTACTCGACGATACTGGTGACGACGCCGGCGCCGACGGTTCGGCCACCCTCGCGGATGGCAAAACGCAGGCCTTCGTCCATGGCGATGGGGG
>QIGO01000013.1 GCA_003230015.1 Alphaproteobacteria bacterium
TATCCTAGTTCCAGTGTGCAGGTATCGACATTCTCCGGCGTACAGACCGGCAGCGGGGTGAAGATGAACTCCTCCTCCGGTTGTTTACCGTTAACCAGGTCGAAGAGCACCTGCATGGCGATTTCACCCATGCAGAAGGGGCACTGGCCGACATTTGCGTGGCTCAAGCCTTCCTTCAGTTGCTCAAGTTGAATCGGCAGCACATCGGCGATCACGATGACGGTTGCTTTTGAATCCAAACGGTCTTTGTATTGTGCCAGAGCCGCCCGGTTTGCGTCGGGCAGGAATTGCTGGAAGCCACCCGTCGGCACAAAGGCGTCCAGATCCGGAAGCGCCGTAAAGATATCTTCCATCTGCTGGATCGCCAGGGCGAAGTCGTCTTCCGTGAACAACGGGCATTGCGCCACTTCCGTCCAGCCGTTCTCACCCTCGAGGCGGCGTCCCGGCGCCTCTGTGCTGGCGTTGTCAAAACCACCCAGCGTGTCGCGAATACCGTCCATACGCTCGTTATGGTTGGCCGCGGCAACGCCGCCCGATTGGATGCAGATGGTCCCGCCGTCAGGCTTCAAGGCCTGCACTTGCAGGGCGAGATTGACACCGATGTCGCGGTTGTTGGTACCGACAAAAGCCGCACGCAGTCCGAAGTCGGCAGGTAACAGGTCAGCGTCCCAAGTGATGAAGGGAATACCCGCCGCATTAGCCGCTTCGGCACCTGCGGCAATAATGTTGGCGTCGGCCGGTGAGACGGCAATGCCGTCAACGCCACGGCTGATCAGATCCTGAATGACCTGAAGCTGCTGCGCACCATCGGTAATTGGCGGCCCTTCAAACAGACACTCGAACGCGCCGTTTGATGCTTCCGCGGCCTTGAAACAACCGTCCCGGGATTCGATAAAGAACGGGTTATCCACCGTCTTCGGTACCAGGGCGAACTTTAGTTGTGCTTGCGCCTCCTGCGGGGCGGTGAACGCCGCCACGACGGCGAGCGCCCCGGCCAGGAACGCAATCTTGCTGAGCTTTGATCTCATTTCTTCATATCCTCCCTTTTCTCTTCTATGGATTTTGATAAGAGGTCGAGTGGTCGGTTGGCACCGGCAACAATCGCCCTCACTTTCGGACCTTTTCCAGCAACACGGCAAACAAGATGAAAAGGCCCACAAAAGTCCCTTGCCAGAAAGTATTGACACCGGCCAGCAAGAGACTATTCCGAATGATTTCGATGAGCGCGGCGCCGATGACCCCGCCATAGGCGGATCCCACGCCGCCCATCAGGTTGGCGCCGCCAATGACGGTCGAGGCAATGACGCGCAATTCCCAGGTTTGCCCAAAATTACTGAGGGCCGATCCGGCCCAGGCGAGAACGAGCAGCCCTGAGATCCCGGCCGTCAGCGCCGACAGCATATAGACCGACACCTTGACTTGATCGACCGGCACACCGTTGAGGCGCGCCGCTTGTTCATTCCCGCCGATTGCATAAACGTGGCGCCCCCACGCTGTATAGCGCAACATGAAGGCGACAACGATAGTGAGAACAAGCAGCACCCAAACCGGTGTCGAGACCCCCAACGGTGTGCCTGCCAGAGCTTCACGAAACCGATCGGCCTCTTCGCCGACTCGCCGCAGAGTGACCGGCGTGGCGCCGGTAAGAATAAGCGTCAAGCTACGCGCGATACTGAGCGTGCCTAGCGTTACGATAAAGGGGCTGAGCCTCAAATGGGCGATGAGCACCCCATTGACGAAACCGACCGCCAAAGATGTCGCGATACCGACGGCAATAGCCGCTTCCATCGGGTACCCATTGGAAATTGTGACAGCACTGGCCATAGCCACGAGACCGAGGGTAGAGCCGACAGATAGGTCAATACCTGCCGTGATAATGACCGTTGTCATACCGACGGCCATAACCGCGATAAACGAGAAATTTCGCGTGATATTGAAGAAGTTACCGGTGCTCAGAAAGTTCTCATTCACAAATGACATGACCACCACGATCGCCAGGACGGACATGGTGATCCAAAATGGTTGCGAGGACAGCATGATCTGCAGCCATGTCGCTTCCTTGTTGTGGAGCATATCCTTGATCGCGACGTTGCCACCTGCCTGGGTTTCCACATCTTGCGCCATGCTCAGGCCGCCTCGATCGCGCCGGTGATCAGGCCGGTTACTTCTTCGGGTGAGCTGTCGGAGATCGCCTTGTCCGCCACTTTCCGGCCGCGTCGCATCACCATAATCCGATCGGCGACCGCGAATACATCCGGCATGCGGTGGCTGACCAGCAGCACCGCGACATTCTGGTCCCGCAGCCGGCGTATCAGGTCGAGAACTTCCACCACTTGGCGCACACTGATCGCGGCCGTCGGCTCATCCATCAGCACGATTTGCGAATCCGTTAGCCTCGCCCGGGCAATGGCGACGGCCTGCCGTTGGCCGCCGGACATCTGGCGCACCAGGTCCCGCGGCCGGGTTTCCGATTTCAACTCGCCGAACAACGCCCCGGCACGGGCATACATGGCGCTGTAGTTAAGGATACGCAACGGCCCTATCTTGCGCTTGAGTTCCCGGCCAAGGAACACATTGGCCGCCGCCGTAAGATTGTCGCACAACGCCAAATCCTGATAGACGACCTCAATGCCATTTTTCCGCGCTTCGATAGGGCGGTGAAAATGCACCTCCTCATCGTTGAGCATGATCGCGCCGCTGGTTGCCCGAAAATTGCCCGCGATGATTTTCACCAGTGTCGATTTACCGGCGCCGTTGTCGCCCATCAGGCCAAGAACCTGACCCGGTTCGACCCTGAGGTCGACCTCATCGAGCGCCCGGATGGCGCCGAAATTTTTTGCGATTTTTCTTAGTTCCAGCAACGCCATCAGCAACACCCCCGCGCTTTCCTTGGTCTTTTCCGCTCTCGCTCAATGTTGAAAGAGCGCGCGGGGCCAGGGAGAAAGCGTTACAACCCTACACATAAATTAGCCGTGGGGCAAAACTCATACAAATGAGGGTCCCACGAATCCTCATCTCTAGAATGTTTCAAATCTCCCCGATCCGCACCCAGTTCCGCGTCTCTGAGGACCGGCTGATGCCATCGACAACCCGTTGAATTTCCCATGCTTCGCGGAAATCGGGCCAGGGAGGCTCCCCTGACGCCAATGCCGTCAACAACCGCGCAATTTCGATAGTTTTGAGATCGTTGAAGCCCAACTGATGCCCCGGCGCCGGTGTGAACGCCGCATAGTCGCCATGATCCGGCCCGGCCAAAATCGTCTTGAATCCCTCGCGGCCCGCCGCTTGATTGACCTTATACAGCCGCAGTTCATTCAGCCGCTCCAGGTCGATCGTCAAGGCGCCCCGGCTGCCGGTCACCTCGCAGGCTAGGTTCATCTTACGGCCCGTCGCCAGCCAACTCGCTTCGAGCGTGCCCTTGGCGCCATTATCGAAACGAACCAGGGCCCGCATCTGATCTGCGACGGCTACCGGCCGCGTCGCCTCATTTCCCGCTGCCAACGGCCGCTCTGTTGTCACCGTATCGCAGTCGCCGCACACGGCCTCGATGCCACCCACCAAATAGCGCGCCATCGAAACCGCATGGCTGCCCAAATCGCCGACGACTCCATCGCCGCCTTCCCGGTCATGCCGCCAAGTGTATGGCGCTGCCGGATCGGTCATGTAATCTTCGAAATGCCAGCCGCGATAGCCAACCACGTCGCCGATCTCGCCGCTATCGATGATCTCCTTGGCGGTGGCGACAACCGGGTTGCGCAGATAGTTGAAGCCCACCAGGGTTTTGGTTCCCGCGGCCTCGGCTGCCTCCATCAACGCTTTGGCATCCACTGCATTGGGCGCCAGTGGCTTTTCGCAATAGACGATTTTCCCCGCCGCGATAGCCGCCAAAGCCATCGGTTTATGCAAAGAATTTGGTGCGGTGATGTCCACGACATCTATGTCGGGATCGTCGACCAATGTGGTCCAATCGCCCGTCGAGCGTTCGAAACCAAGGGCTGCCGCGGCGCGCTCCGCCATCGCCTCATCCGCATCGGCCAGCATGGCGCGTGTCACCCCGCCATCCAGCTCGAACAGCACAGGTGCCGCCATCATCGCCTGTGCATGGCAGCGCCCCATGAAGCCGCTGCCGATCAGCCCGAATCGCAAATCTTTCATTTGCCCTACTGCTAACGGAGTTTAGTCATAGCTGACATCGACGACGCCACCGATGCGCAGAGACTCGTTGGCAGCATCGGCCAGTATCAGCGCCCTGCGCCCATCCTCGAATGTTACCGACGCCCCGCGCCCTGACTCCACGGCATCGATGAAGTCGTTCAGTTCCGCGTCATAGGCTTCCGGATAGCGGTCGATGAAAAAATTTGTCAGCGGGTCGCTAACATTTGTCCTGGTCGCGGTGTCTCGCAAAACATTGGTCGGCCGGCGATTGTCCGAGCGTACCATGCCGGCGCTGCCGAAGACCTCGACACGTTGGTCATAGCCATAGACTGCCCGCCGCGAGCAGTTGATATGGCATTGCGACCCCGCGGCGGTGTGCATCACCACCATGGCGCTGTCCACATCGTTCAGGGCGCCGATCTCCGGGTCCACAAGCACACTGCCCATGGCGCTGAGAGCGACGAATTCTTCGTCCATCAGAAACCGGGCAAGGTCGAAGTCATGGATCATCATGTCCCGGAACAGCCCGCCCGAAACCTTGATATAGGCCGCCGGCGGCGGTGCCGGATCGCGGCTGGTGATAATTATTTGCTCGATTTTGCCGGCCTCTCCCGCCCGCACCGCCTCATACACCCCACGATGGGTCGGATCGAATCGCCGGTTGAACCCAATCTGCACCGTCACGTCGCAATCGGCGATTGCCGCCCGGCATTGGTCGACCCGCGCGATATCGAGATCGATGGGTTTCTCGCAAAGGACCGCCTTGCCGGCCTGCGCCGCGGCCGTGATCAGATCCACATGGGTATCTGTGGAAGAAGCAATAAGGACCGCGTCCAGTCCCTCATCCTCGAGAACGCTCGCCACATCCGCCGCCGCCAGAGCGCCATGGCGCTCGGCGACCTCCTGTGCCGCCGGCGCATATACATCGTAAACAGAGGTCAATTCAACGCGCGGATTTGCCGCCAGATTGTCGGCATGCATACGGCCAATCCGTCCCGCACCCAACAGCGCCATCTTGATCATTTCACTTCTCCGGCTAAGCCCTTTAGGGCGCCTGTAGAGCCGTTTTACAGCTCACTGGACCATAGTGTCCGATCTCGGACCAACATAGAACGTTTATTTCATGCCGGGCTTTCCACCGCATCCGACCGCTCCTATGATATCGCCTTCTGATGCGGGAGGAATGCAAAAATGGGCACCGTTCGACTGACGATGGCACAAGCCCTGGTGCGCTACCTGGTGGCGCAGCGGACCATATTGGATGGACAGGAGGTGCCGCTTTTCCCGGGGGTCTTCGCCATATTTGGCCATGGCAACGTCACGTGCCTCGGCGAGGCCCTGGAGAGCGTGCGCGACGTCATGCCCACATGGCGCGGCCAGAACGAGCAGTCCATGGCGCTCGCCGCGGTCGCCTTCGCCAAGGCCAAGCGCCGTCGCCAGATCATGGTGGCGGCCAGTTCCATCGGTCCCGGCGCCACCAACATGGTGACCGCCGCCGGCGTCGCTCATGCCAACCGCTTGCCCATACTGCTGCTTTCCGGCGACGTCTTTGCCAGTCGTATTCCCGATCCGGTGCTCCAGCAGGTCGAACATTTCGGCAATCCGACGACGACCGTGAACGATGCCTTCAAATCCGTGACCCGCTATTGGGACCGTCTGCTACGTCCCGAGCAACTCATATCGTCGCTGCCTCAGGCCGTTGCCACGATGCTTGATCCCGCCGATTGCGGGCCGGCGTTTCTCGGGCTGGCGCAGGATACCCAGGCCGAGGCCTATGACTATCCGGAGCGTTTCTTTGAACCGCGCGTTCATACCATCCGGCGCCCACGACCCGACAGCGATGATCTGGCCGCGGCCACCGCGATGTTGAGCCGGGCCGAGCGGCCGCTAATCGTCGCTGGCGGCGGTGTTCACTATTCGGGTGCCACGGCCGAACTCGCGGAATTTGCCGGCCGCCACAATATACCCGTTGTCGAGACCATCGCCGGCCGGGCCTGCATGACTTGGGACGATCCCAACAATGCCGGCACCTTGGGCGTGATCGGCAGCGCTTCGGCCAACGCCTTGGCGGCGGAGGCTGACATAGTCCTTGCGGTCGGCACGCGATTACAGGATTTCACCACCGGCTCCTGGACCGTGTTTCAACATCAGGCGGTTCGTATCGTCAGCCTCAACACCGCCCGCCACGATGCCACCAAGCATCTCTCCCAATCGCTCATCGGCGACGCCAAGGTCAGCTTGCCGGAGCTCAGCGCCGGCTTGGGCGAATGGCAGGCCCCCCAAGCCTGGAAAGCCAAGGCCAAGAGCGAGTATGCCTCATGGTTGAACGAAATCGATAGCGCCACCGCACCGACAAATGCCGAGCTGCCCTCATACGCCCAGGTTGTCGGTGTTGCCAACCGCCTCGCCGAACCCACCGATTTGGCCTTGACCGCCGCCGGCGGTCTACCCGGCGAACTGACCAAGAATTGGCGGGTGAAATCGGTCGGCAGTTTCGACTGCGAATTCGGTTTTAGCTGTATGGGTTATGAGATCGCCGGCGCCTGGGGTGCCAAGATGGCCAATCCCGACCGCGAGGTCATGACCTTCTGCGGCGACGGTTCCTACCTGATGATGAATTCCGATATCTACAGTTCTGTCCTGAGTGGCCATAAACTGATCGTCATCCTCTGCGACAATGGCGGTTTCGCCATCATCAACCGCCTGCAGAATTTTAAGGGCAACGTATCCTTCAACAACCTCCTGGCCGATTGTAAAGTCGAAAACCCGGTGCGGGTCGATTTTGCTCAGCACGCCGCCAGCATGGGGGCGATGACCGAAGAGGTCGCCGGCCTTGCCGATCTGGAACAGGCACTAGGCCGCGCCCGCGCCGCCGATCGCACCTATGTCATCGTCATCAAGACCCATCCCTCCCAATGGACGCCGGGCGACGCCTGGTGGGATGTTGGCGTGCCTCAGGTCAGCGAGCGCGCGCAGGTGCGCCAGGCCGCCGCCGACCATGACGAGGGCAAACGCAACCAGCGTATCGGTGTTTAGGCCATGAGCATCGCGGCTGGCGAAATCCGCCTCGGCGTGGCACCCATCGCCTGGTCCAACAGCGACCTGGCCGAGCTTGGCGGTGACACAAGCCTGGAGACCTGTTTGGCGGAAAGCCGGCAAGCCGGTTTTGCCGGCACCGAAACCGGCGTGAAATTCCCCTTGGATGCGGCGGTGCTGGGTCCGATCCTGGCCGAGCATGACCTGGTATTAGTCTCCGGCTGGTTCTCCGGCAAATTGCTGGAGGGCTCTGTTGAAGAAGAAAAGCGCCGGGTCGATGCCCAGCTTCGCTGTTTCAAGGCACTCGACGCCCCGGTCATCGTCTACGCCGAGACCACCGGCTCGCTGCAAGCGGACCGCACGGTGCCGGTGAGCCGGCGCCGCAAGATCGCGCCCGAGGAGTTTGCCGACTACGGCCGCAAACTCACCCAATTCGCCGAGTATCTGCAGTCCGCCGGTGTGCCCATGAGCTACCACCCCCATATGGGGACCATTGTCGAGACGGACCGCGAAGTCGATCTGCTGATGGCCAACACCGGTCCTGCGGTGGGTCTTTTGATTGACAGCGGTCATGTGACTTACGCCGGTGGCGACCCCGTCGGCCTCGTGCGCCGCCACGGCGCGCGGCTCAACCACATTCACTGCAAGGACGTCCGCAAAGCAATTCTGGCCGACGTCAAGCAGCGCGATTTGAGTTTCCTCGACGCGGTAATCGAAGGCGTTTTTACCGTGCCCGGCGACGGCGCCATCGATTTCCACGGTTTTGCCGCCGCCCTGGCCGAGGTCGACTATGGCGGCTGGGTCGTCGTCGAGGCCGAGCAGGATCCAGCCAAGGCGCCGCCTTTGCAATATGCGCGCAAGGGCTTCGAGCATCTGACAGCCACATTTTCCGCCGCCGGCTTCAGCATCTTGCCTTGAACCCGGTCCCTGGAGGATCCCATGACCACAGACACATCCCAGCAATTTGCCGGTCGCTACGCCGTGGTTACCGGCAGCACCCAAGGCCTAGGGGCCGCCACCGCCGATTTGCTGGCGGCGCGCGGGGCGGCGGGCCTCGTCATCTGCGGCCGCAGTACCGACCAGGGCGAGCACAAGGCCGCCGAGCTTACACAGGCCGGTTGCCCGACACATTTTGTACAGGCCGACCTCGCCAAGATCGACGATTGCACCGCCGTTATCGCCAAGGCTGACGCGGCTTTCGGCAACCTCCACTGTCTGATCAATTGCGCCGGCATGACTGATCGTGGCTCTATTTGGGACACCACGCCGGAACTTTGGGACGCCATGTTCGCCATCAACACCCGCGCCCCGTTTTTCCTCATGCAGGGTGCGGCAAAAATCATGGCCCGCGAGCGCACGCCGGGCAGCATGGTCAACATCCTCAGCATGTCCGGCCATGGCGGTCAGCCCTTTATCACCGCCTATTGCGGATCAAAGGGCGCCTTGGCCACTCTGACCCGAAATATTGCCTATTCCCTCTTGCGCCACCGCATTCGGGTCAACGCCCTCAACATTGGCTGGATGGACACCCCGGGCGAGCACAGGATCCAGACCGAATATCACGGCGCCCATGAGAATTGGCTCGCCGAGGCCGAGGCCGGCCTACCCTTCGGCCGGCTCCTAAAACCAGCCGAAGTCGCGCGTGCCATCGCATTTCTGTGCGCCGACGAATCCGGCATGATGACCGGCTCGATCATTGATTTCGACCAGTCGGTTCTCGGCACCTATGACGCCCCGGCTCACCCGGCTGCCCAATAGGGCGCTCTTGCCTCAGTCGTCGGCGACGACTTCTTGACGTTGCTCGCCCAGACCATTGACGCCAAGCCGCACCACATTGCCGGGTTTTAGGTAGATCGCCTCCGGCTTCTGTCCCATGCCCACCCCTGGTGGCGTTCCGGTGGAGATCACATCGCCCGGCTGCAAGCTCATGAATTGGCTGAGATAGCTGACGATATGCGCCACCCCATAGACCATGGTCTTGGTCGTACCCTCTTGATAGCGGTGGCCGTCGACCTCGAGCCATAGATCGAGGTCTTGCGGGTCTTCAACCTCGTCCGCCGTCACCAGCCACGGCCCGATGGGGCCAAAGCTGTCCGCGCTCTTGCCCTTGGTCCATTGGCCCGCCCGTTCGATCTGGAAAGCCCGCTCCGAGACATCGTGACAGACGCAATAGCCGGCCACATAAGACAGTGCGTCTTCCTCGCTGACATATTTGGCCGTCTTGCCGATCACCACGCCCAGTTCCACTTCCCAATCGGTCTTGGTCGAGCCGCGCGGGATGATAATTTTGTCGTTTGGGCCGGTGATTGCACTTGTCGCTTTCATGAACAGCACCGGCTCGTCGGGAACCGCGAGCCCGGACTCCGCCGCGTGGTCGGAATAATTAAGGCCAATGCACATGAATTTGCCCACTTGGCCGACGCAGGCACCCAGGCGGGGGTTTCCCTCCACCGCCGGCAGCGACGCCGGATCCAGGCCCGCCAGCCGTGCCAATGTCTCGGGTAATAATGCATCTCCGGCCACGTCTTCGATATGGCTGCTCAAATCGCGAAGTGTGCCCGATTTGTCCAACAGACCGGGTTTTTCGGCACCGGCCGCCCCGTAGCGCAGTAATTTCATTGTCCCCAGTTCCCTCTATCAGCCCTCGCCAAGGCGGTAAGGCAAGAATCCTGGGGCAGCTATAGGGGGCCGCGCCATAAGACGCAATATTCACAGCGTCTAAAGGGCCTAGACGCGATTCAGTCCGTGACCAGACCAGCCGACTGTATGCTCAGCGCCTCGGCACCTTGCTGGAACAACACAAAAACCCGTTCAATCCCGTCATCGGAATTGATCACCTCGATCGACCCATAACTCATCAGACCAATAACGGCGAGCACCAGGAAAAAGCCGATGGTGCGCGTCGGCATGCCCACCGACGGGCTCTTCACCAGCTTCACGTCGATCCGATGAAAAGTCAGGTAACCGGCATGTA
>QIGO01000168.1 GCA_003230015.1 Alphaproteobacteria bacterium
TCCCCCGCCCTTCGCATCAACATGCAAAGGGCTATCGCTGACGGAATTTTACTCCGGCGCAACCAGACCCTCCGGCCGCTTCAGTGAGGGATTATTACTCCGGCGTTCTCAGACGACCAAAAATCTGCCCTCGGGATCACCTAACCTCATCACTCCGAAAACGCCAGGGCCACTCGCCAATCCGGCGAGCGGTGTTGCATCTTCTGGGCTGGGGGAAGGTCCACGGCGATCCACAACGCGCCGTTGGGGCACCACCAAAATTGCGCTAAGAGACTTTGCCCCTAATGGGCACGGGTTTACGGCACCTGAGCAGTCTCAGCATGCCACAGCCGCGCTGCCCTGTCGGCCTAACCCGCGGAAACTACGTGAACAGTCCCCATATACCACAAAGTCAAATAAACGCAGCAATATCAATGACTTAACCATGGCGGAGGGAGAGGGATTCGAACCCTCGATACAGATTTCTCCGTATAACGGTTTAGCAAACCGTCGCCTTCAGCCACTCGGCCACCCCTCCGCGGGAAGTGCGGTTGTAGCCAAACCCAGATAGCAGGTCAACGATGCCCTCCTGCCGGGCCCTGCTTTCTCCCAATCGCGCCTGATAGCATCTTCCCAGCCGCCTTACGCCCCGACGCCCACATAATGCTGCAGCAGGTCCGGGCGCTCGCGGACTTCTTCGACACGCATGGTCTCCCGGCTGCGGCCGTTCTCGATGAAGCTCACTCTATCGGCAATGGACAGCACGGCATCGACCCTCTGCTCCACCAGAATCGTTGCCACACCGGCCTCCTTGAGGCCCACGACCACCTCTCGGATTCGGCTGATCATCGCCGGCATCAGCCCCTCCATCGGTTCGTCCAGCAACAGCACGGTGGGTTCGAGGCAAAGCGCCCGCGCCATGGCCAGCATCTGTTGTTCACCGCCCGAGAGCGTCCCGGCGCGCTGGCGCAACCGCTCACCCAATGCCGGGAAAAGCGCCAGCGCCCGGTCCCGGGTTTCCACGCCGTGGCCACGGGTCATCAGGCCGATCTCTAGATTTTCGGCAACCGTAAGCTCGGCAAACAGCCGCCGGCCCTGCGGTACATAGCCGACGCCCGAACGCGCCACCTCGCTCGCCGGCAGGTTATGCAGCGCTTGACCGTCGAAAATGATCGTGCCGGCACGCACTCTGACCAGGCCCATGATGGCCTTGAGAAGTGTCGTCTTACCCGCGCCATTGCGCCCCAGCAGGCACAAGACCTCGCCGCCATGCGCTTCCAGCGACAAAGAACGCAACACTTGCACGTCGCCGTAAAAACAATCGATGTTTTGTATGGTGAGCACTAGCCCCCCAGATACGCGCTTTGCACCGCCGGGTCGGCGCGAATTTCCGCCGGCGATCCCTCCGCCAGCACCTTGCCGAAATTCAGCACCGTGATGCGGTCGGCCAGCCTCATGACAACGCCCATATTATGTTCGATCAACAGCACGGTCGCCTCACGCACGACGCCGCGAACCAAATCGATAAAATTCTCGATTTCGCCATCGGCAAGCCCCTGTGTCGGCTCATCCAGGATCAGCAGCTTTGGCCCCAGTGCCAGACCCATGGCGATTTCCAGCAATCGCTGATGGCCGTAGCTCAGGCTCCCCGCGATTTGCTGCGCCAGTTCGGCAAGATTGACCCGCTCCAGCGCCTCCATGGTTCGGGCACGCAGCAGGCTGCCCGCGGCCCGCCCCTTGGATTTTTCGTTGAACAGCCGCCGCTGCGCCGCCAGCGCTACATTGTCATAGAGACTCAACTTGCCGAAGATGCTGGTGATTTGAAAGGTGTAGGCGATGCCGCTGGCCACCCGGACGTGTGCCGGCTGCCGGGTAATATCACGGCCCTCGAACTGGATCCTGCCCTCGCTCGGCGGGATGCGGCCGCAAAGCAGGTTTACGAAAGTCGTTTTGCCCGCGCCGTTCGGTCCGATAACGGCGCGCACCTGACCCCGCGGCAGATCGAAATCAACCTGATCGACGGCACGCAAGCCGCCGAAGTCTCGCGTCAAGCCACGCGCTGAGAGCAATGTCACGGCAGCCATGGCAACGCACGTTCACGGACCGCCCCCAACACGCCTTTGGGAAACCACAAAATAAGGATCACCAGAACGACGCCCACCGCCAATAGGGAGGCCGCCGCGATCCCGCTCGTCAAATCCACCAGATAGAACATGAGCAGCGTCCCCACCAACGGCCCCAGCACCGTCCCTGCCCCACCCAGCAGAACCCACAGCAGTGGAAAGATCGAATATTGGATCGACACGAAAGTCGCGCCCACATAGCCGAACAGCAGGGCATACATCGCCCCCGCCGCCCCCGCGAAGGCCCCGGATATCACCAGCGCCAGCAATTTATAGCGGAATATGTTGTAACCCAGCATGCGCGAGCGTTCTTCATTTTCCCGGATCGAGACCAAGACCCGCCCTGTCGACGAACGCACCAGCGCCAACTTGATTAACAGGCAAATAGCGAAAAGCAGCAGCGCCGCAAAGTAGCGCGTCGTCGAGTCCGAAAGATCGAACGGACCGATCGCCCGCGCTGCCTGAGGTATGACGAAACCTTCGTCCCCCCTTGTGTACCGATTGAATAAGAGCGAGGTCAGATACCCGGTCTGCGCGAACATCAGCGTCACGATCATGAAAGCCACCCCGACCGTCCGCAACGCCAGGAACCCGACGACCAGGGAGACCAATGCTGCCGACAGGATACCGCTGACCAGCGCCGCCGAAGCAGGCCAGCCAAACTCGCGCATGACCATGCCCGCGCCATAGACCCCGGCACCGAAGAACAGCGCATGACCAAGGCTCAACAAGCCCGTGTAACCGAACAGGATATTGTAACCCAGCGCAAAACTTGCCAGCACCAATACCCTGGCGACGATACCGTGATGATAGGCCGGCAGCCAATATTGCAAGACAATCAGGCCGGCGATCACCCCCAGATGCAGCAACAGGGCACGGTCTAACAGCCGCCCGTTCATGTATCGCGCGCTCCGAACAAACCCTGCGGCCGGTAAACCAGCACCATGGCAACGAGCAGTGTGGCCAGGATCTTCGCCAACGTCGGCGAGAAAAACACCGAGATAATGCCATCGCTCATGCCAATAAAGATGGCCGCCACCACGGTTCCCCGCAGACTGCCGAGGCCACCGACTATCACCACGATGAAGGACAGCAGCAGCGGGTCCTGGCCCATCAGGTAATACGCCTGCTGTATCGGCACGATCAGCACCGCGGCAACCGCCGCCAGCATTGCCCCCAGGGCGAACACGCCGGCGTAAACACGGTCCACGCGTATACCGAAGGCCTGCGCCGTCTCTCGGTCATACTGGGTCGCCCGCATGATCAGGCCTATTTTCGTGCGTGCCAACAACACCCAAACGCCCAGCAGCACGATAGCCGATGCGGCGACGACCACGAGCTTATAACCCGAGTAACCGAACCACGGGAACTGCACACGGAAGCTAATAGGCGCCACCACCGGGCGCGCGTCGGGCCCATAGAAAGTCAGCGCCAACTGCTGCAGGATATACAGCATGCCGATCGTTGCGACGATGGTCGCTTCGGGATTGTAGTCGAGCCGTTTCAGCACCAGACGGTCAGCGACCAGGGCCAGCGCCCCGACCACTAACGGGCTGCCCACCAGCGCGATCAAAAATCCAAGGGCGGGGTTGCCGACGACCAGATTGGCAAACCACCACGCCAGCACCGCGCCCAGCATGAAGAACTCGCCATGGGCGACATTGACGACTCGCATCACCCCGAAAACCAGTGACAACCCGAGCGCGGTCAGCGCCAGCACGGCCGCCATAACCGCGCCTTCGAGCGAAGCGAGTAGCAGATGGGGACCGAAATCCACGTGTTAGCTTTCAGAAATTTGGGAGAATGTCCGTGGCGGCCGAACGGACTCGGCCGCCACGGAAACCGGCCTATAGCGGCTGCGTCGTGTAGTCCACTTCATCGGGATACAAGCCGTCCTCGATTGAGGTACGATGGACCAAATCCAGTCTCCTATTGGCGACCTTGGTAATATTCTGGTGGCCGAAAGTCTGATGGGTCTTGCCATTGAAGACCTTGGCGCCCTGCGGATGGGCTTCGCTTTCTGGTATGTCGGTCATCGCCTCGACGGCTTCGATCAGTTTCGCCCGGTCGGCCGGGCCTTGATAGCCTGCCGCCTCCATGCCGGCTTTGATGATGTGCAACGTCTCCCAGCAGCCGAACATGTGGGAATAGGTCGCGACATCCCGGGCATTGTCCACCGAAGCGCCGTTCATATCGACCCCGACTTTCTCCCGGTAGTTCAACTCGAACGCCGTCGGGTTGTCGCCCGCGTAGCGCCGATGCCCCTCCCAAAAATAGGTGCCGTCAAGAAACTCCAGGCCTGGACTGTTGAGATCGACGGCCTCGAGGGAATCGATAAAACCGAAGATTTCCGGCCGCGTGTCGCCATAGAACTCGCCCATTTCCTTGACGAAGGTCAGCACCGCCGGCCCCACCATGACGTGATAGAGCACCTCCGTCTCGCGCGGTATCTTGGGAAAATACCGGAAGAAGGCGCTCTCGGTCGGCGGCACCGCAATGGTCTCGATCACCTCGCCGCCTTGTCCGGCCATGGCCTCCGTGAAAAAGTCGCGGTGATCGTGGCCAAAGGCGAAATCCGGGAAGATCATCGTGACCTTCTTGCCCAGATTTGCGGCCACCCATGGTGCCATCGCGGCCACTTGGCTCTTCACGTCCGTAATGCCCGGCTGCAGCGTGTAGCGGTTTAATCCACCCGAGGCCACATGATGGCCTTCGGAGACCACGAAATAGGGTATCTTCAGCTCGCCCGCCCGCGGCGCCGACCCAATGACCACATTGCTGAACAAAGTGCCGTAGACGATGTCGGCTTTGTGCAAGGTGGCGAATTTCTCGACCACCTCGGCGCCGCGTTTGGGATCTGTGCCATCGTCCTCGGTAATGATCTCCAACGGGCGGCCATTGATGCCCCCGGCGTCGTTGATGACTTTGGCGGCGGCCGTGGTCGTGCGGTCATACCAGTTACCATAGGCAGCACCGATACCGGTCCTATGAACCTGAAAACCGATTTTTATGGGTTCGGAACTCTGCGCCTGGATATAGGGCACATAGCCCGGCAGCAATCTCGACCCCATCGCCGCACCGCCCACGGCGGCCAGGCCGGTAATAACCTTGCGTCGCCCGACACCCTTTGCCGGGGCTGTTTTCCGCGTCTTTTGATCCATCCCATATCTCCCTTTTTGTTCCGACCGGCTCTTCGCCTTATCAACTCTCGGCCGCTAGGATCGTATGTACACTAACAAAATGTCCAGAGAAAATACCCCGGCGGCCGCGACGGATTTCGGACCCGGCACAACCGGCCGGGTCCGAACCTAACGTCTTGTCACATAACCCCGGAATAGACCCTAGCCCGCGGCCCCAGAGAAATTTTCGCAAGTGACATTTGCGTTGAACGGCGCCAGCGCGCCATCCGGATTGTCCCGGAAGGCCCACACATGCAGATCGAAATGGGATGCGAAATTATGCGCTTCGTCACCGGCTGTATTGGCATCGTCGGCCATCGCATCCCACTTTCTTCCGGCAAAAACCGGCGGGCCATCGTTACCGGCTTCTTTCCAGGCTTTCTGAAACACCAGATTCTCCACACCGACCAGTTCCAAAGACCCATCGGCCTGCGGCTCATAGAGCAGAATGGCAGGTTTGAGGAAGTCGGTATGAATGCTTTCCCCGTCGACACGCGGCTCCGTTGCGGTGATTTTGAGCATGCCGGGATTGATATAGTGAATGCCCATCGCGCCCATCTCCGGCGGCAGTCCCTCGGCGGCGGCACTGACGCAGTCGCCCGGCGGGGCGGGTATGAAACCCTCGCCCAGAGCGACATTGACGTCTTTATATTTTTCCGTAGCCACCCGAACCGCCGCGATCTCCCCAGCCTCATCCGCTGCGGCGACAACCGGTATGCCCAATCCCGCTAACCCGACACCGGCGATGATAATTCCAATTGTATGATATGCGCTTAAAGTCATTGCTTCCGCCCCTGTCGTAGCACAGTCAATCATTTGCCAAATCGCAAAACACCTCGATTTGCTGCCCATTGGTCAGGACAAAGGCACCGAGGTTATTCTAAAGCGTGACCTGCCTTAATCCGGCACACAAGCTTTCCTTCAGGATCTACCAGGGAGCACTGCCAAGTAATCCTGTTCTTTCGCTCGATTTATCATTTGTGTACAAACAAACCTCGGCTGAAGATGGTGGCCTGGAGCCCCTGAGCGAAAGCGAACCAGCGCAATGAGCGAAAGCGAACCAGCGCAATGAGCGAAAACGAGCGATCAGATGGCATTGTCGCGGGCATCGATGTCGGCGGCACTTACACCGACCTCATTCTCCTCGACCCCGCGACCAAACGGGTTCGCCTGGCAAAACAACCCACGACGCCTGAGAACCAGGCCTTCGGCGTGTTGGCTGCCCTGCAGGCCGCCGAAGCCGATCTCGCCGCTATCGATCTCATCGTCCACGGCACCACGACCACCACTAACGCGCTTCTGGAGCGCAATCTTTGCCCCACCGGCTTGATCACCACGGCGGGTTTCCGCGACCTGCTGGAGCTTGGCCGGCGCACCCGGCCCAATGCTTATGGCATGTTCGGCCAATTCCGGCCCATCATCCCCCGCGATTTGCGCCTCGAAGTCGCCGAACGAATGGACGCCGCCGGCGCTGTTCGCACCCCCCTCGACGAAGACGCAGTGCGCCGCGCCGTACGCCAGCTTTTGGACGCCGGCTGTGAATCCCTGGTCATCCATTTCCTCCACGCCTACGCCAACCCCGAACACGAGCACGCCGCCGCCGCCATCGCCGCCGAGACTTGGCCCAACGACAATATCACCATGGGCCACGCCCTGCTTTCCGAGAGCCGCGAGTTCGAACGCGGTGTCACCGCCGCCGTCAGCGCCTCTGTACAGCCCTTGCTGAAGCGCTATCTCGACCGCCTGAGCGCGGAACTCTCGAGCCGCGGCTACCCCGGCGAAATCCTCGTCATGAACGGCAATGGCGGCATGGTCTCGGCCCGCTTTGCCGCCAAGGAGGCTGCCAAGACCGTCATGTCCGGCCCGGCCTCGGGTGTCATGGCGGCGGCCTACACCGGGCGCCGCGCCGGGGTCGAGAACCTCATCACCTATGACATGGGGGGCACCTCCACCGATGTCGCCTTGATCCGCGATGCGCAAGCGGCGGTCTCCAACGAGATCGAGATCGAATACGCCATGCCGATCCACGTGCCCATGGTCGATGTGCGCACCGTCGGCGCCGGCGGCGGCTCCATCGCCAGGGTCGACGAGGCCGGACTGCTCCAGGTCGGCCCGCAAAGTGCAGGCGCCAATCCCGGCCCTATCTGTTACGGCCGTGGTGGCGAACGCCCGACCATCTCCGACGCCAACATCTTGCTTGGCCGCTTGAACCCGGACAAGCTGCTGGCCGTCGACAACCCGGTATCGGTCGAAGTCATACACGACATCTTCGCCCGCGATCTTGGCCAACCTCTTGGCCTCACCGCCGAACAGGCCGCCGGCGCGGTATTGCGCGTCGCCAACGCCCATATGGCCGGCGCCATCCGCATGGTCTCCATCTCGCTGGGCGCCGACCCCCGCGACTTCGCGCTTTTTGCCTTTGGCGGCGCCGGTCCCCTCCACGCCACCGCTTTGGCCCGCGAGCTTGGCATCCCCCGCGTCCTGGTGCCCAGCCGCCCCGGCATCACCAACGCCTTGGGCTGTGTTGTCGCCGACCTGCGCCACGACTTCGTCAACACCGTCAACGCGCCGTTGGACGCCGTCGATCTCGATCAGGTACATGCCATTTTCGCCCATCAAACCAAAGCGGGCGAACGGCTGATCGAAAAGGAAACCGTCGGCATTACCGACATCCGCCGCGTCTTCAGCGCCGACATGCAGTTCATCGGACAGACCCACCTGCTGCGCGTGCCTTTGCCTGGCCCAACCCCTGACCGGGCAACTTTGCAGCGCTTGTTCGAACAAACCTACTTCGACCGCTTCCGTGTTGAGCTTTCCGAAATCAAAGCCAACTTGGTCAACCTCAACGCCTCGATCATCGGCGTCCGTCCGCAGGTCGATCTTTCCTCCCTCATCGATCCATCGGCACGGTTGTCGACACTGGACGCGGCACGGATTACAGCCCGCCCCGTGTGGTTTGCCGGCGGCTGGCACGACACGCCGATCTATTGGCGTGACAAATTGCCCGTCGGCTGCCGCATCGAAGGCCCGGCGGTAATCGAGCAGATGGACAGCACGATCGTCATCGATCCCGGCGATACCGCCACCGACGACGCCGACGGCAATATCCACATCCAAATCGCGGGGCGCTAATGGCACTCGATCCCATCACCCTTTCGGTTATTCAAGCAGGCCTGCAACAGGTCTGCGATGAAATGGACTTGACTTTCTCCCGCGCTGCTTTTTCGCCTGTGATCGCCGAGGCCAACGACCGTTCCGACGGCATTTATTCGGCCGTCGATGGCGCCCTCATTGCCCAAGGCGCCGGCGGCCTGCCGATCTTCGTCGGCACCATGCAATTTTCCACCAGAACCCTGATCGAGATGATCCGCAGCGGCGATGCCGGCGCTCCCGAGCCCGAAGACATCTACATCGTCAACGACCCCTATCTCGGCGGCACCCACCTCATGGATGTGCGTTTCGCCCGCCCCTTCTATCGCCACGGCGAGATTTTCTGCTGGCTCTCCAACACCGGACATTGGCCCGACATCGGCGGCGCCGTACCCGGCGGCTTCTCCGCCTCGGCCACGTCGGTGGAACAGGAGGGCCTGCGTCTACCGCCGGTCAAACTGTTCAAGCGCGGCGTCATGGACAAAGAGATCTACGCCATCATTTGTTCCAACATTCGCGTCGCCGAACAACGCATCGGCGATGTGAAGGCCCAATCCGCCGCACTCTTGGTGGGCGAAGCTCGCCTCAACGCGCTGCTCGACCGCTACGGCGACGAAACCGTGCGCGAAGCCATCGCCGAGCTGCGCATCCGTGCCACCGAACAGATGCGCGCCCATATCGCCAGAATCCCCCAGGGCAGTTATCAGGCAACCGCCTTCGTCGATTCCGACGGTGTCGTCAACGAGCCCCTGGAGATCAATCTGACTGTCACCCGAAAAGGCCGCGATTTGGTCTTCGACTTATCCAAATCCAGCCCACCCTGTCAGGGCCCCATGAACAGCGTCCTGGCCACCACTCTGTCCTCGGTTTATCTCGCCATGCGCCACATCTTCCCCGACATCCCCATAAGTGCCGGTGCCTTCGAACCGCTGATCGTAAAACGCCCCGTCGGCACTTTCCTCGACGCCCAATACCCCCGCCCGGTTTCCGGCTGCGCGGCGGAAGTTTCCCAACGCATTGCCGAAGCGGTCTTCGCCGCCCTCGTCGAACCTCTGCCTGATTTGGTTACCGCGGCACCGGCGGGCAGCAGCGGCAATTTCGCCCTCGGTGGCCAAGACCCTGCCAGCGGCCGTGGTTATGTCATGTACCAAATCTCCGGCGGCGGTTATGGCGGCAATGCCCACCATGACGGCCTGTCCAACGGCTGCTCCACCATTGGCATCTCCAAGGCACCGCCCGTGGAGATCATGGAGCAAGCCTTCCCCATACTGTATCGGCGCTACGCATTGCGTGAGGGTTCCGGCGGCGCCGGTCGGCACCGTGGCGGCTTCGGCCTCGAATATGAAGTCGAGTTGCTGCGCGGCGAGGCTCGCGCGTCATTTGTCATGGACCATGGCCGCTTTGGCCCCCAAGGCGCCCTTGGCGGCGCCGATGGCACCCCCAACAGCGTCAGGGTTTGGCGCGATGGCGAATCCTACACCCCCGAACATCTCTCCAAGGAACAGGATATCCCCCTGAAGGCCGGCGACCGCGTTCAAGTTGGCACCCCCGGCGGCGGCGGTTATGGCGACCCAAGCCAACGTGCCCCGGCGGCAGTGCTTGAAGATGTGCGCCTGGGTTATTACACCGCCGCGCAGGCACGCACCCTGTTCAGCGTCGCCATTTCCGGCACCCCGCCGACCCTTGACGCGGCCGCGACTTCCGCACTGCGATCCGCAGCTTCACAACG
>QIGO01000043.1 GCA_003230015.1 Alphaproteobacteria bacterium
GGATCCTCGGCGCAGGCCAAGTGGCTGAGCAGGAGCGATATTTTGACCCCGTCGAGCAGGTCCGGCGATGCGGCGATTTGTTCGACCTCGGTCGCGGCGAGACCGAGCCTGTTCATGCCCGTGTCGATGTGCAGCATGGCGGCGGCGGCGGCGTCGCCGGCGTTTCGCCAAACGGCCAATTGGGGGAGGCTGTTGAGCACCGGTGTCAGACGGTGCTGGCGATAGCTGTCCAGGGCGCCCATGTCAGGGCCGGCAAGGACAGCGATCCGGGCGCTGGGCAAAACGCCGCGCAGGGCAACGGCTTCTTGCAAGAGGGCGACAAAAAATGTCTGACAGCCGATTTGGGCCAAGCTGGGGGCTATTTGCCGGGCGCCGAGGCCATAGGCGTCGGCCTTGACCACCGCCGAAACCTCGGCGCCGGGGGCGATCTTGGCCAAGTGGCGGTAGTTGCGGCAGATGGCGCCGATGTCGATGGTCAGGATCGGGTTGTCGGGGGGCTCCTGGTGCATCTGTATTGCTAGTGCCGGCGGCACGGACGGGTCAAGAGCGCCGTTCGGGCAAGTGGTCTTCCTGTGCCGCGTCGTTGAATGTCGTGGTGTTGCCGTCGAAGGTCATTTTCACGGTGCCGATGGGACCGTGGCGCTGTTTGGCGATAATGACCTCGGCCTTGTTGCGGCAGCTGGCCAGCAACTCGTCGTGGCGGATGGCGCGTTCGGTGAATTTATCGTCGCTCTCGCTGTCGCGCTGGGTGGGGGTATCGCGATCGCGATAATATTCCTCGCGGTAGAGGAACATGACGACGTCGGCATCCTGTTCGATGGAGCCTGATTCGCGAAGATCGGAAAGCTGCGGTCTTTTATCGTCGCGCTGCTCGACCGCCCGGGATAACTGGCTGAGCGCGATCACCGGGACGCTCAGTTCCTTGGCAATGGCTTTGAGGCCGCGGGTGATGTCGGATACTTCCTGGACGCGATTCTCGTTTCGGGTGCCCTGGGTCGGGCGCATGAGCTGCAGATAGTCGACGATGATGAGGCTCAATCCCTGCTGGCGTTTGAGGCGGCGGGCGCGGGTACGCATGGCGGTCACCGAAAGGGCAGGGGTGTCGTCGATGAACAGGGGCAGCGTGTGCAGTTCGCGGCTGACATCGAAAATGCGGCCGAAATCATCCTCGCCAATGGCGCCGCGGCGAATGGCGTCGGAACGTACGGCCGTGGTCTGGGAAATGATGCGGGTGGCGAGCTGGTCGGCCGACATTTCCAAGGAGAAAAAAGCCACGACTTCGCGGTCTTCAATCTCGTTGCCGCTGTCATCGCTTCGTGTGCGCTTGGAACGCGCGGCGTGGAAGGCGATGTTGGTCGCCAGGGAGGTTTTGCCCATGGACGGACGGGAGGCAATGATCAGCAGATCGGAGGGATGCAAACCGCCGAGCCGTTGGTCGAGGTCGCGGAACCCGGTGGGCACACCGACCAGTTCGCCATCGCGTTTGTAGGCGGCCTCGGCCATGTCGATGGCGCTGATGAGGGCGCTCTTGAAGTCCTTGAGGCCGCCTTCGACTTCGCCCTGCTCGGCAAGGCTAAACAGTTTTTCCTCGGCAAGCTCGATCTGGCTGGTGGCGGTGTCGTCGAGGTCGGGAGAGTAGGCCGCGTTGACCATATCGTCGCCGATCTCGATCAGTTCACGGCGCAGGGCGCAGTCATAGACAACGCGGCCGAGATCGTGGGCGTTCTGGATCGTCAAAACGGCATTGGCGAGGCGGGCCAGATACTGGGTGCCGCCGACTTCGGTCAGGGTCTCGTCATGCTCGAAAAAGGCCTTGAGGGTGATCGGCGTGGCCAGTTGGCCGCGGTCTATAAGGCGCTCGCATGCCTGGTAGATGCGGCCATGGATCGAGTCGGCAAAATGCTCGGTGCGGAGAAAGTCCTGGACCCGCTCATAGGCGCGGTTGTTGGCTAGGATGGCGCCAAGCAGCGCCATCTCCGCCTCATAATTGTGCGGGGGCAAACGGATTAAGTCGGCTGCGTCAGATGGCTCGTGCAGCGGGGTGATTTTCGATGACGTATCTGGCGATGACATGGGAGCGGCACCCTGGAGCGAATTTCGTTCACTTGCGTTCACTCAATGCGCTCAGGCATTTTGTAGACGCATTTTCTTAATCGTCCTAACGTATCCGTTAGAACGGAAAAAGCTTGTGCGGCGTCGCTCCTGACCAAGCGGGAGCAAATTTTGTGAGTCTACTGAATAACGAGGAAAACCTTGGACGTGTTAGGCCCTGTTTTCCATGCACAGTTGATACGCCCGCAGCCCGAGTCGGGAACAGGCCCTTGAACTACTCGGCGGCCTGTTCGGCGGCGGCGGTGGAGCACTCCCAGTCGGTGATGTAGTCCCTGGTGAGGGGGACGGCGTCCTGGCGCTTGGTGAGCTGAAGCTGGAATACCATCTGGCCCATATGGCGAAAGGACATCTCACAGCCGACCAGATAGAACTCCCACATGCGGCAGAAACGCTCATCGTAGAGGGCCACAGCTTCGTCGCGGCGGGCGAGGAAGCGTTGGCGCCAATGGCGCAAGGTTTCGGCATAGTGGAGCCTGAGGATCTCAACATCGGTGACCCAGAGCCCGGCCTTCTCAACCGCCTGCAAAACCTCGGACAAGGCCGGTGTGTAGCCGCCGGGGAAGATATATTTGCGGAGCCAGGAATTGGTATTGCTGGGTGGCTGACGACGGCCGATGGAGTGGAGCACGCAAATGCCGTCATCGTCTAGCAAGTCACTGATCTTACGAAAGAATTCTACATAGTGACCGGCGCCGACATGCTCAAACATGCCGACGGAGACAATGCGGTCATAGTGCCCGGTCTGCTCCCGGTAGTCGCGCAGAGCGAATTTTACACGATCGTCCAGGCCGGCCTCGACGGCGCGGCGATTGCTGAACTTATGCTGTTCGACGGAGAGAGTAACGCCATCGACCTGGGCCGCTCCTTGCTGGGCCAGATAGAGGCCAAGGCCGCCCCAGCCCGAGCCTATCTCCAGCACCTTGAGATCGGGGCGGCTGAGCAGCAGTTTGGCCGCGAGATGGCATTTCTTATTTAACTGGGCCTGCTCCAGGCTGTCATGCTCGGCGCTGAAATAGGCGCAGGAATATTGGCGGTCGTCGTCGAGGAAGAGGTCATAAAGCTCGTCGGAAAGGTCATAATGGTGGGCGACATTGCGCCGGGCCCTGCCGATGGGATTATATTGCTGCAGGTGACGCATGGCGCTGCCCAAGAAGGCGCCGAGCCGTTGGATCGGGTGTTCTTCAACCAGGTCGAGATTGTGGCCGACAAGATTGAGAAGGTCGTAAAGGGACCCATCCTCAATGGTCAGCGACCCATCCATATAGGCTTCGCCGACGGCGAGCTTTGGTTTGACAATAAGACGCCAGTGTAACCATTGGCTGTGCAGGCGTATTGTTACATGGGGCTCCGTACCGTCCCCGAACCGCCATTGCTTGCCATATGCGTCGATGAGCCGCAGATCACCATGACGGAACACGCCATCCAAGAAATTTGCCAGAAACATTGCTGCCTCATCTCTGGTATCACGCGACGTACCGGCGCTGCCGCGTCCGGTACGTTTTTTGTATTTTCAGAGATTCTAGCAGAATTGGCCGCCGCCTCGCAAAATCTAGGAAGCCTTTTGGCCAAATTTCGAGTCGCTGTGTCTTCCCGGCGGGTGTCAGGGGCCGCCCATGTGAGTCGACAACGATGCCTTGGTATTAGCTATTCCGGGTCATTTTCGGGTGCCGGCTCAGCCTTCTCTTCACCTTCGCCGCTGGTGCTGTCGGCCAGAGCCAGTGCGGCTTCGGCGGCCAACAGCGCGGCCTCGGCCGCGTCTTCCTCGCTCTCCAGGTCAGCCTCGGTGACGGCACCACCGCGGGCAATCTGGATGGCCGCTTCCTCGTCGGTCTTGGCGACATTGGCGGTAACGGTCACTACCACTTCGGGGTGAAGCGCTATGCGGATGGGGTGGAGGCCAAGCGCCTTTACCGCCCTATCGAGGCGAACCTGGCGACGACTGACAGTAAATCCGGCCGCGGTCACAGCCTCGGCTATATCCCGGCTATTGACCGAGCCATAGAGCTGGCCACTGTCGCTGGCCTGGCGAATGACAATGACCGCAAGGCCATCGAGCTTGGCGCCAATGGCCTCGGCCTCCTTGCGGGCCTTGAGATTGGTGGCTTCAAGCTGGCCCTTGCGGGTTTCGAAATTGGCGATGTTGGCCGCCGTCGCCCGCAGGGCTTTTCTCTGAGGCAGCAGGAAGTTACGCGCGAAACCGTCGCGAACCTTGACGATATCGCCGATCTGCCCGAGCCTCTCGACGCGTTCCAACAAAACTATTTGCACGATATTCTCCCGGTACGCGGCAGGGGTTAACGCGCCACATAGGGAAGCAGGGCGAGGAACCGGGCGCGCTTGATGGCGCGGGACAATTCTCTCTGCTTCTTGGCGGATACCGCGGTGATGCGGCTGGGGACAATCTTGCCGCGTTCGGAAACGAAGCGTTGCAGCAGCTTGACGTCCTTATAGTCGATTTTCGGCGCGCCCGCTCCGGAAAATGGACATGTCTTCTTGCGGCGGAAAAAGGGCCGGCGGGTTGCCGGACGACGCGTTTGAGACATTAGCTCTTATCCTCGGCTGCCGCGGGCGTTTCGGCGGGCGGGGTTGCGGGCGCGGGCGCCGCTGCGGCCTGAACCGCTTGCGGCGCGGCGTCACGGTCGCGGCGCGGACTATCGGCGCGGGGACGGTCGCGGCGGCCGCTGTCGCGTTCGCGGCGGCCCTGCATGACGACGGAGGGGCCTTCCTCGAACTCGTCGATGCGCAAAGTCAGGGTGCGCAAGACGTCTTCGTGCAAGCCCTGTTGGCGCTCAAGTTCGGCGACAGCCGGGCTTGGGGCGTCGATATTGAGCAGGACATAGTGGCCTTTCCGGTTTTTCTTGATCCGGTATGCCATGGTCCGCAGACCCCAATTTTCGGATTTGGCGATGGTGCCGCCGCCTTCCTGGATGACGCCAGAAAAGGCCTCAATCATGCTCTCGACCTGGGCCGAGGAGATGTCTTGGCGGGCAATGAAGATATGCTCGTATAGAGCCATCGATAACTGCTCCCTGTGGTTCGTGCGGACCGGCGCCGGTTGCTTCGAGGGGAATTGCGGTCAATCGGTCCTTAGCCGACCCGCGGGGAGCCGGCAAGGAGTTATGAGGTCGCGGAATAAACCATAAGGACGAGACGAGAGCAAGCATCGCGAACGGCCCCGGCTTGCCGGCGGATTGAGCGGGCGTTATGACTTGCCGGACGGGGGCCGTGCGATGCGGCCACATTGGCGATTTGGGAATGGGAATGGCTCGAGCTTTGGTTTTTCCAGGTCAAGGGAGTCAGGCAGTCGGGATGGGCAAAACCCTGGCGGAAGCCTTCCCCGTCGCCCGGCAGCTGTTTGAAGAAGTCGACGATGCCCTCAGTCAGCATCTTTCCAAGGTGATGTTCGAGGGCCCGGAGGCCGATCTTAGGCTGACAGAGAATGCCCAGCCGGCGCTGATGGCGGTCAGTCTGGCCGTGACCCGAGTTTTGGAGGTCGAAGGTGGGCAACCGGTGCCGGGCCTGGCAGCCATGGTGGCCGGCCACAGCCTGGGGGAATATTCCGCCCTGGCCGCCGCCGGCAGCTTCAGCACCGCAGAGGCGGCAAAGCTGCTGAAGCTGAGGGGACAGGCCATGCAGGCCGCCGTGGCGGTGGATGAAGGGGCGATGGCAGCGCTGCTGGGCATGACGCTGGAGGCGGTGGAGGATTTGGTCGCCGCGGTGGCCGATGACGGTGTCTGCGCCATTGCCAACGATAACGCGCCGGGCCAAGTGGTGATCAGCGGCAGCGCCACGGTGGTTCAACGGGCGGCCGAATTGGCCAAGGAACGCGGTGCCAAACGCGCGGTCATGCTGGCGGTGAGCGCGCCCTTCCATTGCGAGCTAATGCAGCCGGCCGCCGAGGCGATGGCCAAAGCCCTGGAGGGGATCGATCTGCGGCCCCCTTGCGTGCCCCTGGTAGCCAATGTCAGCGCCGAGGCGGTGACGCGGCCAGATCAGATCCGGACATCGCTGGTGGCGCAGGTGACCAAGCGGGTACGATGGCGCGAGAGTGTGCAGGCGATGGGCGAGCGGGGCATCGATACCTTGGTGGAGGTCGGGGTGGGCAAGGTTCTCAGTGGCCTGACGCGGCGCATAAACCGCGACCTGGTGGCCAAAAATATCGGCACGCCGGATGAAATCGAGGCGTTTCTGAAAAACCTGTAACAATTTTGGGGATTAGGCAGGTGGGCAAATTGGACGGCAAGGGCGCCCTGGTAACCGGGGCAAGCGGCGATATCGGCGGGGCAATCGCGCGGGTGCTGTACCAAGGGGGGGCGAAAGTGGCACTCAGCGGCACGCGCGTCGAGCGGTTGGAGGCCCTGGCAGCGGAACTGGGCGAAAGGGCGTTTGTCACCGCCGCCGATCTGGGCGATGGGGATGCGCTGGCGTCGCTTCCAGGCGAAGCGGAAAAGGTCATCGGCAGCCTGGATATCCTGGTCAACAATGCCGGCCTAACGCGCGACGTTCTGGCCATGCGGATGAAGGATGAAGATTGGGAGCAAGTGCTCGGCGTCAATCTGACCGCCGCCTTCAGGCTTTGCCGTGGATGTCTGCGGGGGATGATGAAACGGCGCTGGGGGCGGATAATCAATATAACCTCCATCGTCGGCGTGACCGGCAACCCGGGGCAAGCCAACTATGCGGCGTCGAAAGCGGGGCTTATCGGGATGTCAAAAGCGCTGGCACAGGAGGTCGCGAGCCGCGGCGTGACAGTGAATTGCGTCGCCCCCGGATTTATCAAAAGTGCGATGACCGAGGCGCTCAACGAGACACAGCAGGCAGCGATTCTGGCAAGAATCCCGGCCGGCCATATGGGCCGCGCGGAGGATGTGGCCGCCGCTGTCGCCTATTTGGCCGCTGAGGAAAGTCAATATGTTACCGGTCAGACCTTGCACGTAAATGGCGGCATGGCGATGATATGATCGGCCCTGTCCCATCCTTGGCGCTTGACGGCGCCGAATATCCCAGTTAATTCGGCGCCCCGCACAAGCTGGTCAAGCCGAGGGAAAATGTGATAGCAGTGCGCTTCGGTTGGAGCTGATCGATGGTCGTTCGCTGCGGGGCTTGCCTGCACCAGCCAATCACCTGAGGGACTAAGATGAGCGATATCGCGGAGCGTGTTAAAAAGATTGTCGTGGAGCATTTGGGCGTCGACGAGGCGAAAGTTAGCGAAAACGCCAGCTTCATCGATGATCTTGGCGCTGACAGCCTCGACACCGTCGAATTGGTGATGGCATTCGAAGAAGAGTTCGGTTGCGAAATCCCCGATGATGCGGCGGAGAAAATCCAAACCGTCGGCGATGCGACCGGATTTCTCGAGAAGGCCACCAGTTCTTGACCCCAAAAAGGTCGAGCCTGCCAGGGTATACCGAGGCGGGGACACTCCATTGATCAGGTCGGGGGCAAGCGAACTGGCATGAGACGAGTCGTTGTAACCGGCTTGGGCATGGTCACGCCGCTCGGCGTTGGGGCAGAGACGAATTGGAACCGGCTGGTGGATAGTCAGTCGGGGATACGGGGCATTCAATCATTCGATGTGTCGGACCTGCCGTCGAAAATCGCCGGGCTGGTGCCGATCGGCGATACCGAGAGCGGTGATTTCAACGCCGATGATTGGGTCGAGCCGAAAGTTCGGCGGCGGATGGATGCGTTTATCGTTTATGCCATGGCGGCGGCGACTCAGGCGGTGGAAGATGCCGCGTGGCTGCCCGACGACGATGAGCAACAAGAACGTACCGGTGTGATGATCGGTTCGGGCATTGGCGGCCTGCAGGCGATCTATGAAGGTGCCCTTATTCTTCGCGATAAGGGCCCGCGGCGCTTGGGGCCGTTTTTTATCCCGTCGTCGCTAATCAATCTGGCTTCAGGGCATGTCTCAATCAAATTCGGTTTCAAGGGGCCCAATCATTCGGCGGTAACCGCGTGTTCGACGGGCGCGCATGCGATTGGCGATGCATCGCGGCTGATTGCGATTGACGATGCCGATGTGATGATTGCCGGTGGCACCGAGGCGGCCGTGTGCCGTTTGGGTATCGCCGGATTTGCGTCGGCGCGAGCCCTGTCGACCTCCTACAACGACACGCCAGAGCGCGCCTCGCGTCCCTGGGACAAAGGGCGGGACGGGTTCGTGATGGGCGAGGGGTCGGGTATCGTCGTGTTGGAAGAATTTGAGCATGCAAAGGCCCGAGGTGCTCGCATATATGCCGAAATCACAGGTTATGGCCTATCGGGCGACGCGCATCACATTACCGCGCCAGCGGCAGACGGCGATGGCGCTTTCCGGGCGATGCGGAACGCGCTGCGACGGGCAGAACTAGAGCCCAAGGATATCGACTATATCAACGCCCATGGCACCTCGACACCGCTGGGGGACGAAATAGAACTGGGCGCGGTAAAACGGCTGTTCGGCGAACATGCCTACGATGTGTGCATGTCGTCGACAAAATCGGCGATTGGCCATCTGCTGGGGGCAGCCGGCAGCGTCGAGGCGATCTACTCGATCATGGCGTTGAACAAACAAGTGGTGCCGCCGACACTAAATCTGGATGAACCGTCAGACGGGTGCGATATCGATCTGGTACCCCATGTGGCCAAATCCCGCGACGTTCGAACGGTGCTGAGCAACTCCTTCGGGTTTGGCGGCACCAACGCTTCGCTTATCTTTGCGGCCGCTTGAGCATCGCGTGATCCGCTGATGACCGGTGGCCAGGGCCAGACTGACACTGAAGCAAACAGTCAACCCGGCGATCAAACGAGCCAGCCGACCGTTGGAATGCCGCCCAAGCGGGGCCAGGGGCTGGGGCGGTCGCTGGGTGTTCTTGCCCTGTCGCTGCTGCTGTTTGGCGGGCTTGTTGCCGGGGCGGGTTTTTATGCTCTGTCCCTTATCGATCGGCCAGGGGCCCTAACGGCCGATACTTCGGTGGTTATCGAGCCGGGGACCGCCGTCAACGCCATCGCGGCACAACTCCAGGCGGCCGGCGTGGTGGAAAGGGCGGGGCTGTTTGCACTGACAGCGCGGTTGCTGGGCCGATCGCAGCCGCTGCGAGCCGGGGAGTTCGCCTTTCCCGCCCGCGTCAGCGTCCGCGAGAGCATAACGATCCTGCAGTCGGGGCAAACCGTGGTGCGGCGGCTGACAATTCCCGAGGGGCTGACCACGGCGCAGGTATTGACCCTGGTCGCCAACGCCGAGGGCCTTTCGGGTCCGGTGCCAGAGTCGCCGGGCGAGGGCGTCCTGCTGCCCGAGACATATCATTTCGCGTTGGACGGCAGCCGGGCGGAGATCGTCGACCGGATGCGGCAGGATATGGACGAGGTGCTGGCCGATTTGTGGCTGCGGCGGGCGCCCGACCTGCCGTTTGCGACGCCCGAAGAGGCATTGGTGCTGGCCTCAATCGTCGAGAAGGAAACCGGGCTGGATAGTGAAAGACCGCGGATCGCGGCGGTTTTCATCAATCGACTACGCCGGGGCATGCGCCTGCAATCGGATCCGACCGTGGCCTATGGCCTGATGGAAGATGGGCTGCCACTCGACCGCGAGCTGACCCGCGCCGATCTGCGAACCGAGCACCCCTACAATACCTATCAGATCAACGGGCTACCGCCCGGACCGATCGCCAATGCCGGCCGTGCCAGTATAGAGGCCGTGCTCAATCCGGCGGAGAGCAATGAGCTGTATTTTGTCGCCGATGGCAGCGGCGGACACGCCTTTGCGACGACGCTGCAGGAGCATAACCGTAACGTGGCCAAATGGCGGCGGCTGCGTAAATAGAGGGATCGTTTTTTTCGCTCACGACAGTGGACCTTGCGGTCCACGTCTGCGCGGGCGCGCCGGAGGGCCGGCGGGCCG
>QIGO01000074.1 GCA_003230015.1 Alphaproteobacteria bacterium
CTCCTCGGGCGGCTTTGGCAAGATCACCGTCAGCACGTCGTCTGACACCAAGACCTCAACGTCCTTCTCGTCCACACCGGGCAACTCGGCCGAGATTTGAAGGTCGTGACCTGTCTCGGTCATATCCACGCGCGGTGCCCAACCGTTGGCGCGGCCGGTCCAAGGCAGAAACCGCGATCCACGCGTGAACTCATCGAACAGGGTGTCGATTTCTTGTTGCAAACGGATCACCGCTTTCGCGGCGTGTTAAAGAGGGGCTGTTCCAGAATGATGGCAGCAAATGTCTCTTGCTCATGCTCTCCTCACATTCCATGGAGTGGTACTAGCCAGTGCTCGGCAAACTGGTTCAACCTGCCGCAAAGCGCATTGACGTGGATCAAGAAAACCGCCCGCAGCGGGCAAATGAACCGTCGCCGCGCAGCGTTCTAGCTAGGATCGATGTCACCGAAGTGCGACCGCAAAATTGCGGTCAATTTGACGCGGCGGATCCCGACCGGCACGTCGGTCCGCCGCACCCGGAATCACCCAGACGAACCCTTAGGTTCACCCTCCGGTGGCGTACTCGTTGCCCGCCGCGCCGCGTGTCGCCCAGCCGGTGAAGCGGCGTTCGATAACCGCCGCGATCGCATACATCATGATGCCCAAAAAGGCGATGACCAGCAGCCCGGCAAATACCAGCGGCACCCGAAAGGACGAGCTTGCCTGCAGCATCAAATGCCCGATGCCGGAATTCGCCGCCACGGTCTCGGCGATCACCGAGCCCACGAAGGCGAGCGTAATGGCGATTTTCAAAGAGGCGAAAAAATACGGCATCGCCCGTGGGATCCCCACCTTGCGCAGAATGTCCAGCCGTCGCGCCCCTAACGACCGCAGCACTTCTTTCAGTTCCGGCTCCAGGGTCGCAATCCCTGTCGCCACATTGACGACAATGGGAAAAAATGAAATCAGGAACGCCGTAATGATCGCCGGCACCGTACCAATGCCGAACCACAGCACCAAAATCGGCACCACCGCCACCTTCGGAATCGAGTTAAATCCGATCAGCAACGGATAGAGCGCCTGATAGAGCAAGGCCGACGCCCCCACCGCGACCCCCAGCACAAAACCGAACACGATGGCGATAAGGAAACCCGTCACGGTCGTGAACAAGGTCTGGAAGGCATTGAACCATATCGGCCCCCAGAATTCGATCAGCGCCCCGAAAGTTGCCGTCGGCGAGGGCAGAATGAACTCCTCCACGTCGAACACCCAAACGCTCGCCTCCCAAATGGCAAACAAGATGAGAGTCGCGATCCAGGGCGCCAAAACACCCCGCGAAAAGACTTTTTTCATGCGGCTTGCCGGGCTTCGCTGATATGGTTGCGCAACTCCTGCACCAGTGCGACGAAGTCCGGTTCATACGTGCTTTCCAGCGTCCGCGGCCTTGCCAATGTCACATGGCGTGTATGGATGATACGCCCCGGCCGGTTCGAGACCACATGCACCTGGTCGGCCAGATACACTGCCTCGCGCAGATCGTGGGTCACCAGCACGACGGTGAATTTATGCTCCTGCCACAAAGCCTGCATCACATCCCACAGCTCTTCCCGGGTAAAGGCATCAAGCGCGGCGAACGGCTCATCGAGCAGCAGCAGGTCCGGTTTATGGATCAACGCCCGGCATAAAGAGGCTCGCTGTTGCATGCCGCCCGAAAGCTCCCACGGATTTTTGTCGCCGAAGCCGGCGAGGCCGACCGTTTCCAGCAACGCTTCCGCCCAGCCGCGATATTCTTTCTTACGGCGGCGGAACTGCCCCCGGTGGGGTTCCACCACCTCCAGGGGCAGCAGCACATTCTCGATTGTCGTCCGCCACGGCAGCATGACCGGGTTTTGAAACGCCATGCCGACGATTTTCAGCGGCCCGGTCACGGCCTCGCCATTCACCTTCACGCTGCCCTTGAGCGCCGGGTAAAGTCCGGAAACAAGCTTGAGCAGGGAAGACTTGCCGCAGCCCGACGGCCCGACAACGGCGACGAATTCGCCCCGGTTCACCGACAGGGAGGCATCGGCAAGCGCCAACAGCCCCCCTTCACCGCCATAGGACAGACTCGCCCCTTCGATGTTGATCGTCGCCGACATGTTTTGCGGGCGCCTTAGGGTGCCACCATGCGGTCGCCTTTGGCCGGCAGGAATTCCGCCGTGAAGATCTCTTCCGCCGTTGGTGTGTTTTCCAGCCCGTAGGATGCGGCAACCTGGCCAATGGAGCGGCTCAACCGGTCCATATCCACATCGCCAATTCCCTCCTTCTTGACAAAGTCAGTCAGGATATTGGTGTCGATCGCCAGTTGCAGCCGCTCAAGCTCCAACGCGTCGTCGATCAGCGGGTCGATCTTCTTCACCGCCGCCACGCCCGCCGCCGGATCGGCCAGCACGTCCCTGACTCCACGCATGGTTGCCCGGATGAAACCGGCGACCTTGTCGGGATTGTTCGCGATCATGTCCGGCGAGGCGATCACCGAATTGCCATAGAAATCCAGACCAAAATCCGAATACAGCATAATCACCATATCGTCCGGCGACACGCCTTTGGACTTCAGATCCAGGAATGAGGAAAAATAATGGCCGGAGATGAAATCCACATCGCCGCGCACCAGCATCGCTTCGCGCAAGGCCGGATCCATATTCGACCGCTCCACCGCATCCACATCGATACCGGTCGCACTGGCAAACGCCGGGAACAGCTTATACGACGCATCGAACACCGGCGCGCCCAGCGTCCGTCCCACCAAATCCTCCGGTCCCTTGATCCCGCTGCTCTTCAGCGCAAAGAGCGAAAAAGGCGGCGCGTCATACATCATCATGACGGATTTGATCTGCTTGTCCGCATTCTGCGAGTTGTACTCGATCAACGCGTTTATGTCGGCAAACCCCATGTCATAGGTGCCGCTCGCGACCCGGTTGACCGCGCCGGCCGACCCTTGGCCCTGGTCGATGGTGACATCGATCCCCTCTTCGGCGTAATAGCCGCGCTCGGCCGCCAGGATGAACGGTGCCGTTGGTCCCTGGAACTTCCAGTCGAGGGTGAATTTGACTTTTAGTTCCTGTGCAACGGCACCATTTGTCAAGCTAGCGCCAACGGCCAGCAGGCCGACCGCAAGGGTCTTTCGCAATAATTTGCTCATTTCGCTATCTCTCCCTGTCATATCCGCGGGGCTTTAAATCCCGACCGAATTGTATCCTTGGCGCCAGCCTACCACCGTCAAGCGGCAACACAAAACCGGCATCCAGGCACCCCGCAATAACGTCGCTGTTTCAAATCAATGGACCGGCACGTAGGCCCGTCTAATATTGCGCCCCAGGTTCCCTCGATTTGCCCTGGGCCGAATGATCCCAACCACTGTTGCGAGCCATGCCGCCGCCACCCAGCCCACCAGGAACAGCCTTCCGTGTCAGCGGACTGACTAAGGTCTACCGGTCCGACGGCGTCTCGGTGCAGGCATTGCGCGGCGTCGACCTGGAAATCGCCACCGGCGAATTGCTGGTCCTCGTCGGGCCTTCGGGCAGTGGCAAATCCACCCTGCTTAATATCCTCGGTGGTCTCGATCAGCCCGCCGCCGGAGAAGTACAATTTCACGATCTCTTGTGGACCGGCATGAGCACGGCCGAGTTGACCACCTACCGCCGCCGCCATGTCGGTTTCGTATTCCAGTTCTACAACCTGATCCCAAGCCTGACGGCACTTGAGAATGTCCAGCTGGTGACCGAGATCGCCACCGACCCGATGACCGCCCAAGACGCCCTCACCATGGTTGGCCTCACCGACCGCATCGGCCATTTCCCATCTCAGTTTTCCGGCGGCGAGCAGCAACGGGTCGCCATTGCGCGGGCCATCGCCAAACGGCCCGACGTCTTACTGTGCGACGAACCCACCGGCGCCCTCGACAGCAAGACCGGCATTGTCGTGCTCGCAGCCATTGAACGGGTGAATCGCGAACTCGGGACCACCACCGGCCTGATTACCCACAACGCGGCCATCGGCGCCATCGCCCATGCAACGGTGCGCTTTCGCGATGGCCGCATTGCCGAAATTACGCGCAACCGCAAACGCCAACCGGCCCACACGATTAGCTGGTGACCCGTGACCGTTTCGCCCCTCAACCGCAAACTGCTTCGCGATCTCTGGCACCTGCGCGGCCAGGTCATCGCCATTGCCCTGGTCATCGCCGCCGGCGTTGCTCTTTTTGTCACCATGCTCGGGACCATGCGATCCCTCATCGATACCCGCGACGCCTATTGCGAGCGTTACCGGTTTGCCGACATCTTTGCCCCCGTAGAGCGCGCGCCCGAGCGTCTCGCCACCCAACTGGCACAGATCCCAGGTGTCGCCCCCGGCGCCATGTCGAAATCGATGGCTGAGGAGGTGACGGCCTGTTGCGCGGCCAGGTGCGCCAGGGTGAACCCCTGGCATTCACCAAGATATCCGCCCTGGGCATCGAGGAGCAGCGCGTTAACGTTATCATTGACTTGACCGATCCGCCTCAGGCCTGGTCTCAACTGGGCCATGGCTTCCGTGTCGCCACGCGGATTACCGTTTGGCAGGCCCAGGATGTCCTGCGCCTGCCCATAGGCGCCCTCTTTCGTAACGCCGGCCAATGGGCCGTGTTCGTCTACAACCAGGATGGTCGCGCCGAGCTCACTTCCGTCACCATAGGCCAGATGAATTCCCGCACCGCCGAACTGCAAACCGGCCTGCCCGAAGGCGCGCGCGTGGTGCTCCACCCCAGTGAGCGCATTACCGACAATACCCGCCTGGCGATCCGGCCGCCCGTGTAAGCCTAGCGCGCCAGCGCCTCGCGCAGAGTGCTCGCACGTCCCGCGGCCAAATCTTGATTGAAGATCACGTCCCTGGCCGCAACCTCACTACCGTAATATGATTTGTTGTCGGCCTCCAATTGATCGATCACCGTACCATCGAAAGATCCGCCGGCAAACAACCCCTGGCTTGTAGAGTAAGCGTAAACGTCGGCTCCCAACTCGGTTGTCGTCGAAGCTTCCACACCGGCGCCCACCGGACCGATCGCCGCCTCCACGCCGGCGCCGAACTTGAATTGATTATCCAGCATGGCGTTGAGCCCCTTATCGGTCATGATGGTCAACGCCACCTCCGACACCGAGCCGCCGATCTGCAGGCCGATCGACGCCGCGGCCAGGCGTACGAAGGCCGGCGAACCCCAGCCGCCATCGGCTGTCCGCGCGATCATGACGCCCTCGCCGACCTCGCCGCCGATGATAAACCCGCCCTTCACCAGTTTCGGCACGATCACCACGGCTTTTGCCGCCGACAAAACATTGTTGAAACCCTGGCCAAGCCCTTTGTCGCGCCGCAGTGAGCGCACCGTCAACGCCGCCCGGTCAACCAACTCCTGTTGATCCGAATCCTGCGCGACACTGGCCGGGGCCAATCCGACAACACTCACCGCCACGACAGCGGCCAAGCAGAAACCACGCCTGTTCATCACTCATCCCCTCGTTCAGCACCGACGATCGGCCGCAATTTTGCCCACGCTATGGCATGGATCTTGCCCACAAAACACCGCCTAACCGCAACAAATCCAAGCGCCAGGATTAACTAGCCGCCCGGCTGGTAATAGGGATTGGTCCCACCCGCATGGTCGGTCACGTCGAGTACCCGGCCGATCGCCTCGACCGCCTCGATGATCTCCACCTCCACCCCTTGTTTGAGTGTCACATCGGCCATCCCGCACCCCTGGCAACCGCCTTCCAGACGAATATAGGCGGTATCGTCCTGTACATCGACCAGCGAAATGTAGCCGCCGTGACCGGCAACAGACGGATTGATCCGCTCGGTGAGCACCCGCTGCACGGCCAAACCTTCCGGCGTCGACAGCCCGGGTTTGTCCTGGTCGTCGCGATAGTCGCGCACTTCCAAGACCTCTGGCAGGAAATGACGCATCAGCCGGCCGATTGGCGCCATCATTCCGGCGGCGTCTCCGGTCAGTTCCAACAGCACGATCCCGTCACGGAAGCCCCGCAAGGTTACGTCGCCGCCGCCCTGCTGCACCGCCGGCCGTACCCGGGACGTCAAGAGTTCTTCGATTTCCGCCATTAACGCTTCATCGCCGCCGGCAGCCGCGCCGGACCCGTTCTCGCCGGCGGACTGTATGACCGGCTCTCCAGATACAAAATGATCGAGAATGCCTTCCCTGATCTTTGGCTCCAGAGCTTCCCAGCCCGTATCGGCTTGCTTGGTGACTGTGACAAAATCCTGTCCCAGGAACACACCCGTCACACCGTCATATTCGAAAAGCCGCCGCGCCAGCGGCGATCGCCGCGCCGCCTGAGCATTTGGAAAATCAACCGTGCCCGTCTCAAGAACCGGGCGGCCCGGCAGGAACTTCAAGTTCGCCGGATTCGGTGTCGCCTCGCATTTGATGAACATCCCAATCGCCTTTGTCTGCGCGCCTTACTATTTCACCTCCTTAAGATGTGGCTTCCCGTCGATTTGTCCACAATTCTCGGCCCTGCCGCGCCGAGAGCGCCGTAGTGGCGGTTTTTAGGCGGCTTCGGCCATTTCCATAAGCTGTACGTCCGGATTGGTTTCCAGCCTCTCGCCCAGAGCCTCGGAGGTCATCAACAGATAGTTACGCGCTGCCAATTCATGGATCCAGGCACGCGCCTGCATGCCTTGGCGGCGATGCCGGTCGGCGGCGGCCACGTGACGGGCCGCAAGGTCCAGTTGGGTTGGTAGATCAAGTGCCATGGCGGTCACTCCAGATTGTATTCGGGCCAAGTTCGATGGTGATTAAACCGCGCGATTGTGGCGTCCTATGGGCACATACAGGGCAATTAAAGGACATCGCCACTCTATGTAGGTGTTGGTCTGTCGCCTCAACATCGATATGGTCGGCCCGACAATGGCACCCCACGACGCCCCCCACACACTCAGCCGTGAAGGCATTCGCAACGGCGACCTCGCAGCATTGTTGCGAGACGCCGAACGGCGCGGTCTGATTAGGATCGCGACGGATCGGGAGCGTCGCCTCTCCCTCGCCGGGATCCTCGGCCAGGCTAAGCCGGGCGAAGATATTTGGGTCTTCGGCTTTGGTTCATTGATGTGGAATCCGGCTTTCGATTTTGCCGAGCGCCGTCTCGCCACCCTGCACGGATATCATCGGCGCTATTGCCTCTGGACTCACGCCGGCCGCGCCACGGCGGAGACGCCGGGTCTCATCCTTGCCCTCGAACCCGGCGGCTGTTGCCATGGCGAAGCCTTCCGCATTCCCCGCCAACAGGCCGAGGCCGAGCTCGAAATCATCTGGGCGCGTGAGATGGTCGCCATGTCCTATCGGCCATGTTGGGTCACCCTGAACAGCCGCGCCGACCCCATCCGAGCCATAACATTCGCTTCCAATCGGCAGGAGTCCCGCTACGCGGGCCGCCTGCCCGTCGATCGGATCGCACAAACACTTGCCCGCGCCCAAGGCCCCCTGGGCAGCGCCACCGACTATCTGGAAAGGACCGTGGCCCATCTCGCTAGGCTCGGCATATCTGACCGCCATCTGAGCGATCTGTTGGCCCGCATGCGTGCCGGCGGCTAGCTCTCACCCAGCGGCGGCCGGAAAGCGCGTCCTGGCCCGTCTATAGCCGTATCGCCGCAGAACAGGGCATATGAGAACCCGCCGCCCAGCGGCAAGTCCCTTGGCAGCCACCAACTGCACCGAGCCTCTTGGTCAAGGCTCGGCGCCAGACGCAGGCTCCGTACTTTCGGGAACAGTGCCAGATCGCTTTTGTCTTCAGCGAGTTTGTCAAACGGGTAGATTTTCGATGCCGCCGGATCCAGCAAGGTAGTTTTGTCTCCCAAACTGCCATCATTGAGCAGTTCGGCCGCGGCCCAGCTGGCCGCCGGGACACCCGCAACGACAGCCAGCGCCGCCGCGACACTATAGGCCAAGACGGCCCTGCGAGCGCCAAGGCGCGTTTGTCGAAATGAGCAAGACCCCTCTGCCCGGCGGTTAATCATCATTACCCTCGTCCCAGCAACGGCAAGGCGCCGAACATCACGATGGCGGCGCACGCTATATTCAATGCCGCGTACTATTAGCGAACTCTAAAGTATATTGCCACATTAGATTGCAAAAATTTGTCTAAATTACCAAATATGCCTTAATGGTTAATGTAATCGCACAATAAACACCAAACATTAACAAAGTACCGACAGGTATCAGCGCGGCATTTCGATATCGCAGCTCGCCAATACAGCCGAAAGCGCTTTCTCTGAGCCGCGCAGAGTGAACCGTGCCTGTTCTCCATTGGCTTCGATCACAAACTGGGCGCCCTTTATGAGACCCTCCAGCATGTTGAGGAACTCATCATCCTGGTCGCCCTCGCCAAACAGGGATTTTTTGGTCGCCAGGCTGGTCCTCGCCCGCCCGTTGAAATTCTCCCATACCAAGGTCGACTCGATGGTTGGCTCGTCGTCCAGGCGGTAACGCACGGCCACGTCGTCGGCCCGCAACGGCATTTGCGGTCCGTAAACAAAGACGATGGTATTCGTCGCGTCGCATCGCACGGTCAACCGGTCATTACTCTGAGTCGTGACCACGGCCGTTGCCACAGGCACGTCGGTAAAGGCATCTTTGCTTTCATCGAGCTGCCAGTCGGCAGCCGCCCCCCCCGCCACCAATAGCGACCCTAAGAGACCCGCCAGTCCGGTAAGACGCGAATACAGCGACGCCATCGAGCTACCCACCCGGCGTAACCTTTTTTCGAATTGTGAACATTCTCTCCAGACCGCGAGGCCGACCCAGACCCCCGCCCATTCGGTGCGTTTATTTAGCTGAGCAACGCGCTCTCATGCAAGCCCCCAGCGTGGCGTACGGGCCGGTTAGGGCAATGCCGCCAGCACCTCGCTCACCCGACTGCCTTCTCTCAAGAAGCGGCCATCCCCGTCGCACACGTAATATGTACCATTGCTGCTGCGCCCGATACCGAAATACGAGCATCCGTTGCCATCATCGGTAACGCAGACGATCTTGTCATCCTCGTCTGACTTCACCCGAACTATTCCCTTGGCCAGACCGCGTTTCATCAAGTCGCAGCAGGCGCCTGAAATAACCAGCAAGTCATCGTTAGTAAGACGACTCGAGGGAAACGGGATGACTGTCATGTAAAGCTCCGACTCGTATAAGGATGGAGTAGTGTCTGGCTATCACGATTTAAGTTCGGCGACGAGTTTTTATTTCCCCGGTACCTGATTCGGACACGACTCACGTTGCACAAAGACTTAGCACAAAGCCTTCTTCGGCAAGATAGCAAAACCAAGTCATTTGCCTTGGCACGGTCTCGGGGCATGTCGGCTGTGGCGAAGAAAACACATATATCGACTTGATATATATTTGTTACGAATATATCTTACTGAGATATGTTGGCCTGCATATATCAGCACTCGGGAACCGTGGGGAAGTCCAATGGATATTAAGACCACCTGCCTAGCTATCCTCTCTCGCGGCGATGCCAGTGGGTACGAGATCAAGAAAACCTTCGAAGATGGCCCGTTCTGCCATATTCAGGACGCCGGGTTTGGCTCCATATATCCTGCCTTGGGCCAACTCCGCGACGATGGCCTCGTCACCGTGACCGAGATGTCCCAAAACGGTCGCCCGGGCAAGAAGGTCCACGCCATCACCCCTGCCGGCCGCATGGCCTTGGTTGACGCCCTGGCGGAACCCTCTGTGCCCGACAGGTTTCGATCCGATTTCTTGTTTCGAATGCTGTTCGCGCACCTCATCAGCCCAAACCATCTTGAGGCCACGATTGAGGCGCGGCTGAGCGATTTGCGGGAGGCTGTCGTGCGCATGGAAAATTGCGCCTGCAGCAACACCATCGAACCCAGCGAAAAGTTCGTCAACGGCATGGGTCTGTCAGTCTACCGGGCCATGATAGACTACATTGAGGACCATAAGATCGAGTTGATTGGAGCCACGCTACTAGCCGGTGCCGCGCAATAGCGCGGCCAACTGGCGGGCCCCGGTCACCGGCTATATGTGGAACCCAAACAATGAAAAAATC
>QIGO01000235.1 GCA_003230015.1 Alphaproteobacteria bacterium
GGCGATTAGCCAGGTGCGGAAGGCGGCGATCTTGGGTTGGTCAGCGGTGGTGAGAGGACAAACAAAATAGTGGGCGGCGCCACCGGGCATGGAAATGTCGAAGGGCTTGACTAGCGTGCCGTTGGCAAGCTCGGTGTTGACCAAGGGCGTGCGGCCCAAGGCGACGCCCTGGCCGTTGACCGCCGCCTGGACAACCATGTTGCCCTGGCTGAACGCGGTGCCGCGGCTGGCATCGATATGGGATACGCCGGCGACGGTGAGCCAAGTGCGCCAATCGATGATGACACCGGATTCATGAAGCAGCGCGTGGTGGCGCAGGTCGTTGGGCTGCCTCAAGGGATTGAGGCCGGTCAACAGAGCGGGACTGCAGACGGGAAAAATATTCTCCTCAAGCAGCTTGTCGATGCGCAGGCCCGGCCAAACGCCGCGGCCATAACGGATGGCGACGTCGACATTATCGCGGGCGAAGTCGACCAAGCCGTCGAAAGCATGCAGGCGGACATCGATTTCCGGGTGGCGGTCGCGAAAGCCGGCGAGGCGGGGCACCAGCCATTGGGCGGCGAAGGAGGTCAGGAGACTGACGGTCAGCGTGGAGTCGGCGTGGGGTGCCAGCAACTGGCCGGTGGCCGTGGCGAGGCGGTCGAAGGCGTCGCGGACGGCAGGCAAATAGCGCTGGGCCGGCTCAGTCAAGATCAAGGTGCGGCCGCGGCGTTTGAATAATTGAATGCCCAGGCGCGCCTCCAGCGCCTTGACCTGATGACTGACGGCGGCCTGGGTGACGTTGAGTTCCTCGGCGGCGCGGGTAAAGCTCAAATGGCGGGCCGCGGCCTCGAAGGAGCGCAGGGCATTGAGCGGCGGCAGGCGCCGGCTCATATTGTTATTACCCTATAAAAACTAATGAATGACATGAGAAATCATCGATTGTCGTTGGCGCTGAACCATACCATTTTCGTGCTGTCATTGGGAATCGAAACTAGGAGTTTGAAGGATGGCCAGCGGCGTTTTCACGAAATTTCCTTATGGGTTTCCCGTCTCCACACCAGCCCAGCCGCGGCTCGGTGTAGAGGCCGGGGCGCTGCGCCGAGTGTTTGAAAAGCTGGCTGTCTGGCATGACCGCGACATTAGCCGGCGACAATTGGAGATGATGGATGAGCGGGCGTTGCGCGATATCGGCATAACGCGGGCGCAAGCCGAAGCCGAAGCGGCACGGCCGTTTTGGCGGGGCTAGATTGAACCCCTACAATGTAATTCTAGGCCGCGCCAGGAACGCCGGTTAGCATAGGTCAGTATTGTTGGCCGAATTCGGTGTGCCCCGATGTTTCAGTTTGATCTGCTGGTGCCGCTGGCTTTGTTCGCGGTGACCATGACCATCACCCCGGGGCCTAACACCGTGATGCTGACGGCCTCGGGCGTGAGTTTCGGATTTCGCCGAACCCTGCCCCACATGATGGGTATCGCATTGGGCTTTCCGCTGATGATTTTGGCGGTTGGCCTGGGTCTGGGCCGTCTCTTCGAGGCCTATCCGCAGATCCATGGCGGGCTCAAAGTCGCCGGCATGGGGTATCTGCTGTGGCTGAGTTGGAAAATCGCCACCGCCGGGGGCACGGCTGATACCGGTGCCAGAGGCAAGCCGCTCAACTTCCTGCAAGCGGCCGGGTTCCAGTGGGTCAATCCCAAGGCCTGGATCATTGCGGTGGGCGCGATCGCCACCTATACGACACTGCAAGGGAATGTTGTCGCGGAAGTGGGGCTGATTGCCCTGGTGTTCGCGCTGGTGGTATTTCCCTGCGTGGCGGTGTGGACAGCCTTCGGCACCGCCATCGGCCGGCTGCTGCGGTCGCACCGGGCACGGACTCTGTTCAATTGGAGTATGGCGGCGTTGCTGGTCGCCTCCCTGCTGCCAATTATGCGTGGCTAGCAGGGAGGGCATATATTTTCGAGGTTTATCAGTTGCTTGTTTGGCGCCTCCGCCACTCGTCGGCGACGTCGCCCATTGTTTTTTCGGTTCCGTCCTTGATCCACTGCATAAAAGGGCGGTCGAATTTGAAATGCTCGCCACATTGGGACTTTAGAAAGCGCCGAACATTCTGGGTGTTTTTGTAGTTCCCCAATACTGGTGTGTCGCGGGTGATGGTATCGCTATGCCAGTTGAATAGACTCATTCCAGTCCATCCTTGGACGCGATCCTCAGCCCGATGTGAGGGCCGCCGCAGGGCGTAGGTCGCCGACATGGATGCCGTTCCAGTTGCGCAGGGGTATCTGCAGCCGGTCGGCGAGGCGGGCGCTACGGGTTTGATCGAGGATGCCGAGGCGCTGGAGGATGGCGGCCATGGCGACTTCGGCGGCACGGGATGCGCCGTCCTGGATTTTTAAGGCAATACCGAGACCGAGGGTGGGTAAGGCGGCACAATACACGCCCTCGGCGCCGGTTTTAACAATGGCGTCGCCGCCGGTAACCTCGATCACTTCAGTGCAAAATCTGCCGGTGCCGGCGACCATGTGTGGGACCGCCGCCATGGCGTTGCAAATACGCGTGGCGGCCTGAGCGCGGGCGGGCGGCAAGTCGGCGGGGTCGGCGAGCCGGGCCATGCCAAGGGCGATGTTGCCCAAGGGGATGGCGATGACCGGGATGGAACAACCGTCTATGCCGTGGGGGGCCTGGGACAGGTCGATGCCGCACATCATTTCCAGAAGACCGAGGATGCGCTGTTGGACGGGATGTTGGACTTGCACATAATCCTTTGTCGGCTCGCCGAGATGGCGGGCGGTGCTGAGCATACCGGTGTGTTTGCCCGAACAATTATTGTGGGCGGCGGTGGGTTTGGACGCGGCATCGCGTAAGGCTTGGGCGGCGGGTTTGTAAGTCGGCGGATGGGGTCCGCATTGGAGATCGTCAATGGTCAATCCGGCACCGGTCAGCCAGGCCGTGACCGTCTCCACATGGATTTGCTCGCCGCCATGGGAGGCACAGGCCAGGGCCAGCTCCGGCTCGCCGAGGCCATAGGCATCGGCAGCGCCGGATTCGATCAGGGGCAGGGCCTGCAGCGGCTTGATGGCGGAACGGGCGTAGACCGGTGTATCCACATCGCCCCAGGACATGACGACCTTGCCGGCGGCGTCGAGGATTGCGGCGATGCCGCGATGGCTGCTCTCGACCATGGCGCCGCGGGTCGCCTCGACGAGAATCGGCGCGGCGCGGTCTGTGGGCGGGGTTAGCGTGGCGGAATGGTCAAAGGCCATTGGTGGCCGTCCCCCTGGATTCGAATCGTGCGCAAGGTCATGGTCAAAAACATATGGGCCATGGGGTGGCGGTGAGACAATAGGGCTTGTGCAACAATAACAATCGCGAGCCTTGCCGGGCCGGCCGTGGGCATGCAAATGTGCGGCCCATGCGTGGCTATTTCGGTGTCGGCGCCGAGCGTATCAGCAAGGCGATGAATATGGGCGCGATCCTGCGGACCGCGCACGCCTTCGGGGCCAGTTTCGCCTTTAGCGTCGATGGCGTGCCCGGGGTCGCGGAGAGTCGCAAATCCGATACGTCGGCGGCGTGGACACAATTGCCCTTCTATGAGTTCGACGATGTGGCCGCTTTGCGGTTGCCCCATGGTTGCGCGCTGGTGGGTGTGGAGCTGCTCGAAAATTCGGTTGAACTGCCGAGTTTCAGGCACCCATCGCAAGCCGCCTATGTGCTGGGGCCGGAGCGCGGCAGCTTGTCGCGCGAAATGATGGCGCGGTGCGATCATGTGGTGAAAATACCGACGCGCTTCTGCGTCAATGTGGGCATTGCCGCAGCCCTGGTGATGTATGATAGGTTACGAAATCTGGGACGCTTTGCGCCGCCGCCGGTGGCGCCGGGGGGACCGGTGGAAATATTGCCCGCACATCTTCACGGTATGCCGGTGCTGCGCCGGGCGCGGCGGCGAGACGGGGAATGTTGATTGGCGGCGCGGCGCGCGACAGAGGCCGCACCGAAATAACGATCTTGCGATGGGGCGTGGGTTGGCAATTTCAAACGACTGGGCTAATAACTGCACCATGATTGCGAGTCGGAAAATCAAACAGTTGCTGTGCGGCCCCGTGCTGGCGGCGGTTTCCGTTCTGTCGGCGAGTGCCGTGCAGGCACAGCAGGCGCAGCCGAATCAGATCGGACAATTCGGGGACTGGACCGCCTATGAGAGCGGCTCAGACGCGGACCGTTTTTGTTATTTGGTGTCGTCACCCCAAAAAGCGTCGTTGAAGAACCGCCGTGGCGATATATTTTTCCTCATATGGCATCGGCCGAACGCCGGCGAGTTCGACGTGGTGCAAGTGGATGTGGGATACACCTTCAAGTCCGACACGGAAGCGGAGGTCATAATCGGCGACAAAACCTGGTCGCTATTTACCCGCGACAAAAATGCTTGGACCTATGAAGGCAAAGACGATGGCGAAGTGGTCGAAGCCATGCGCAAGGGCCGGACAATGACGGTCAAGGGCCGTTCGAGCCGCAACAACGATACCACCGACAGCTATTCGCTGAGCGGCGTGACGGCCGGAACCAACGCCATCAATAAAGCCTGCGGAAGATAGATTCTTTTGCGTCCGCGGCAGCGGACCGACGCCGGCGCGGGTGTGGCTGGGGACTTTGCGGTTGCCGCAGACCCGGGTAGGGCCTATTTGTCGCCCATGCCTGTGAATGCCGACATATTTGCGCCGCCGAAGGTGGCGGGCGGCGGCTTGGTCAATCTGGTGGGCCTGGGCCGGGACGGCTTTGCCGAGGTTGTTGCCGCACTGGATCAGCCGGCGTTTCGTGCCCAGCAGCTCTGGCAATGGGTCTATCATTGGGGGGTCGGCGACTTCTCGGCGATGACCAATCTGGGCAAATCTTTGCGGACGGCCTTGGCGGCGCGCTATGAGATCGCGCTGCCGGACGTGGTGGGGCACGAAATCTCCGCCGACGGGACGCAGAAATGGCTGCTGCGGCTGGCCGACGGCCATGAGATCGAAACGGTGTTCATTCCCGAGAGGGTGCGGGCAACACTCTGTGTCTCGAGCCAGGTGGGCTGCACGCTGGCTTGCCGCTTCTGCCATACGGGCACCCAGCGGCTGGTGCGCAATCTGAGCGCGGGGGAAATCGTTGGCCAGGTCTTGCTGGCGCGGGGGCTGCTGGCGGCCCAGGGCCATGACCGAGGCCTGCGCGCGGTGACCAATATCGTCATGATGGGCATGGGCGAGCCGCTGTATAATTTCGACAATGTGGCGGCGGCGCTGACTATAGTCATGGATGGCGACGGCATGGCGATCTCCAAGCGCCGCATTACCTTGAGCACCGCCGGCGTGGTGCCGCTGATGGCGCGCTGCGGCGAGGAATTGGGGGTCAAGCTGGCGGTGTCGCTGCATGCGACCAACGACGCTTTGCGCGACCAGATCGTACCGCTGAACAAAAAATATCCCCTGGGGGAACTGATCAAAGCCTGCCGGGCCTATCCCGGGGCCAAGAACTCACGGCGTATCACTTTCGAATATGTGATGCTGCGGGACGTCAATGACAGCCCGGCCGACGCCAAGGCGCTGGTGCGGCTGATCGCCGGCATACCTGCGAAAGTCAACCTGATCCCGTTCAATCCCTGGCCGGGGGTGCGGTTCGAGCGGTCCAGCGATAAGGCTATCGAAGCTTTTGCCGCCATTGTGCGCGATGCCGGTTACCCCTCGCCCGTGCGCTCGCCACGGGGCGAGGATATTCTGGCCGCCTGCGGACAGCTGAAGTCGGAAAGCCGGCGGCTGTCGGCGGCGGAGCGGCTGGCGGCGGAGATGACGGCGCCGGCATAGCGCTCGGCTTGCTCCGGGCCGTGCCGTGCCTATACTCGCGCGCCCTCTAGTCAAGCGCGTGTGGTGAGCTCATGTCGAGCGATATCAAGAAAGTTGTGTTGGCCTATTCCGGCGGCCTGGATACCAGCGTCATTCTGAAATGGTTGCAGCAGACCTATGACTGCGACGTGGTGACCTTCACCGCCGATATCGGTCAGGGAGAAGAGGTCGAGCCGGCGCGGGCCAAGGCCGAGATGCTGGGCGTGAAGGAGATCTTTGTCGAAGATCTGCGGGAAACTTTCGTGCGCGACTATGTCTTCCCCATGTTCCGGGCCAATGCGGTCTATGAGGGGGTCTATCTGCTGGGGACGTCGATCGCCCGGCCGCTGATCGCCAAGCGCCAGATCGAGATCGCCGAAGAAACCGGGGCGGACGCCGTGGCTCATGGGGCCACCGGCAAGGGCAACGACCAGGTGCGGTTCGAGCTGGGCTATTATGCGCTGAAACCGGAGATCAAGGTGATCTCGCCGTGGCGGGAATGGGATCTGACGTCGCGGACGCGGCTGATCGAATTCGCCGAAAAACACCAGATCCCCATTGCCAAGGACAAACGCGGCGAGGCGCCGTTCTCGGTGGATGCCAATCTGCTGCATATTTCGGCGGAAGGCAAAGCGCTGGAAGATCCGGCGCAAGAAGCCGAGGAATTGGTTTATTCACGCACCGTGGCACCGGAGGCGGCACCGGACAAAGCGACCTATGTGGAGGTTGCTTTCGAAGGCGGCGATCCGGTGGCCATCGACGGGGTGGGCTTGAGCCCGGCGGCGCTGCTGACCCGGCTTAACGCATTGGGCGGGGCCAATGGCATCGGGCGGCTGGATCTGGTGGAAAACCGCTTTGTCGGCATGAAGTCGCGGGGGATTTACGAAACTCCCGGGGGCACGGTGCTGCTGGCCGCCCATCGCGGCATGGAATCGCTGACCCTCGACCGCGAGGCGGCGCATCTGAAAGATGAGCTGATGCCGCGCTATGCCTCGCTAATCTACAATGGTTTCTGGTTCTCGCCGGAGCGGGAGATGCTGCAGGCGCTGATCGATAAGAGCCAGGAGCGGGTCAACGGCACGGTCAGGCTAAAACTCTACAAAGGCAGCGTCAGCGTGGTGGGGCGCTCCTCGCCGGACAGCCTCTATTCCTTGGAGCATGTGACCTTCGAGGATGACGATGTCTACGATCAGCGCGATGCAGAGGGTTTTATTAAGTTGAACGCCCTGCGGCTGCGGCTGGCCAAGGCGGCGCGCGGTTAGAAGGGTGTGAGCCCGACGCCGAATAATTGCCGGTGGCCGCCGAATATCAGGATGTAGAGCGCCAATCCCCCGAGGGGGCGCAGCCAACCGATGCCGGCCCAGTCGACGCCGAAACGGCCGGCATTGCCCGTGCGGCCCGCCAACGCGGCGGCAAATGGAATGACGCTGGTGGTTAAGGCGATAGGGCCCCAGTGGGACCCCAAACGGGCTGCCCGCTTGGCGTCAATGGCCGCCATACCGCCGAGGCTCAGGACAAGAATACCACCCATGAGGATGAAACTGGCGGTGTCGCCGTTGATGGTGAGATGGCTGCCCGCCCACAGAGCCGCTGCCCATAAAAAGGGATGACGGGTGATGGTGATGATGCCGGCGCTGGGATGGGTGCCGGTGGATTGATCGCCGCCGCCGAGGCCGGTGGGCGACGGCGTGGTGACGCCGCAGACAGCAAGAATAAGCGCAAAAGGCATAACGATCACCGGCACCAAGGCGAGTGCCGGGGGCGGTGACCAAAGCATCGTATCGCGCGGGGCGCCGCCATAGGCCATCAGCATCCAAACAAAACTGCCCAAAGCGGCGGCGGAATAAAACAGCCGAAAATACGGTTCGCGCAGGCGCTGGACGAGGTTGTCGCGGACGGGGGCGCTGGAGAGCAGAAAATGGCCGCCGACGAAAAGAACCGTCGCCGCGAATAAACCGTTCAAACTGTCGATCATGGCGCGATTATCCCTCAGCGGACTCGCCCAGCGCAAGCCATGGGCCGATTGTTCAGACGAGTTGGGGGGGCTCCAGGCCGTGCTGGCGGCAGGCGGCGGTCAGGGTGTTGGCGAGCAGGCAGGCGATGGTCATGGGGCCGATGCCGCCGGGTACCGGGGTGATGGCGCCGGCGATCTCGACCGCCTCGGCAAAAGCCACGTCACCGACCAGACGGGTGCCGTCAGGCTTTTCGGGGCTGGGTGCCGGGATGCGATTGATGCCGACGTCGATGACCGTGGCGCCGGGTTTGATCCAGTCGCCGCGCACCATCTCGGGGCGGCCGACGGCGGCGACCAGGATGTCGGCGGCACGGCATTTCCGGGCCAGGTCCCGGGTCCTGGAATGGGCCACCGTGACCGTGCAACTGTCCTGGATCAGCAATTGGGCCATGGGTTTGCCGACGATGTTGGAACGGCCGAGCACCAGAGCGTCGAGGCCGCTGAGGTCGCCGAGGCGGTCGCGCAGCAGCATCAGGGTGCCCAGGGGGGTGCAGGGGATCATGGCGGCGCCGCCGCGCTGGCCGGTGGCCAGACGCCCGGCGTTGATGACGTGAAAACCGTCGACGTCTTTATCGGGTGCAATGGTGTTGATGATTGTCGCCGGATCGATCTGCGGCGGTAAGGGCAGTTGTACCAAGATGCCATGGACGGCGGGGTCTTGGTTCAACTGGTCGACGACCTCAAGAAGCGCGCCTTGGGGGGTGTCGGCGGGCAGTCTGCGGTCGATGGACCGCATGCCGCAGGCCTCGGCCTGGCGGCCCTTGTTGCGGACATAGATTTGGGAGGCGGGATCCTCGCCGACCAAAATGACGGTCAGGCCGGGTACCAGATCATGCTCGCGGGCAAGCCGGGCGGTATGTTCGGCCAGGCGCTGGCGCAAGGCGGCGGCGAATGCCTTGCCGTCGATGATTTTGCCGGCATGTTTGCTCATGGCCTTGTTTTCCGCCCGTTTTGTTTGCTGGCGTCTTTTTGGCGCGGCGCGGCGGTGTTGTCCAGCCTAACCGAAAGATCGGCAAGCAGCCAACGGGAAGGTCAACAAAACCGCCGATTTGCGCGCGTGCGGCCCTCGGTGGGACGCGCACAGCGATACATTTGCAATCGGCAACCGCACTTCAGGGCCGGGTGCAGGCCGAACCCACGGGTTGTTACAACAATACCTCCGGCAACAGCCGGCGGAGGAAAGCCAAAGCAAGGATGAGGATCAATGGCGAAAGATCCATGCCGCCGAAACTGGGCACGACCTTGCGGATGCGGCCCAGGGCAGGCTCGGTGAGCCGATAGATAAAATCACCGGCCATATAAACGAAGCGGTTGGAAGTGTTGACGACGTTGAAGGAAACAAGCCAACTCAACACCACAGAAATGATCAGCAATGTGATGTATAAGCCGATGACCGTGTCTAATAGCCACAATAGTGATTGCATCGCGTGCCGCTGCCCCGATTCCTCTGGTGGCGGCAGACTAGCCCTGGCTCCGGAGAGTGTCTAGCCTGGCTCGCGTCACAGGCTTGACAGTGTTCGCGGGACAGTCCCATTATCCGGCCGTCTCGCGCCATGGGCTGCTGAGACCATACTTCGATGGGGCCGTAGCTCAGTTGGGAGAGCGCGACGTTCGCAACGTCGAGGTCAGGGGTTCGATTCCCCTCGGCTCCACCAAATTTCCTCAAAATTTGATCTCGCCTCGGTTCGATGTTTGTCCCTGGGGCTCCACCAAATTTTCATAAAATTTGGTCTCGCCTCGGCTCGATGTTTGTTCCTGGGGCTCCACCACCCGCTCATCACATCTTCGAATAACCTAACATTCGCTATTGCGTCAGTTCTAATATTGGGCCGGAATCGCAGGGTTGAATTTGTCACGTTGCTCGATCCGGTGGGCAAACCACCCAATAAAACGGAATATATGATCGTGAACTCCGCAGTGCGCTTTCTTCACCACCCTACATCGCAGCCATGTCGGGCCGTTCATCAACTTCTGCTTGAAGTCGGGATACCGTTTGAGGAGGAGGTTGTCGATCTCATCGAGGGGGATAATGAACAGCAGAGTTTCAAAGACAAATACAACCCAACGGGACA
>QIGO01000118.1 GCA_003230015.1 Alphaproteobacteria bacterium
GGTCGGCACTCATGTTGACAAATGGCAGGACGACGATCGAATTGGGCTCAATGGCCTGGCGGGCGGGGACCGGCGGCAATCCCGATGGGGCAAGGGTGCCGGTCATGTGGCTGTGGTTGTCGATCTCGCCGACCACTTGATAGAGGCGCATGGGTTCGGTGATGTTCTTGAACTGGCACTCGCCCTTATCCTCGAAGGTCAGCTGGGCGGTGCGCTTGACCTGATCAAAGATCGTCTGGGTTAGGGTTACCGAACCGGGCTCGGCCGCGGCCTCGACTCTGGCCGCAATATTGATGCCATCACCCAGTAGGTCGCCATCTTCAACGATCACGTCGGCGAGGTGGATACCAATACGCAGGGTAAGTGCGTCAGGATCGCGACGCCGCATGCCGGCGAGGTCCCGCTGGACCTCAAAGCCTGCGCGCACGGCCGATACAGGGCTAGCAAATTCGGCGAGAAAACCGTCGCCGGCGCGGAAGAATATACGCCCGCCGACCTCGCCGACCCGGCGTTCGAGGACCTCACGCAGTTGGGCCAAATGTGCCAACGTGGCTTCTTCGGCGGCACCCATGCGCGCCGAGTAGCCGACGATGTCGGCCGCCAATATCGCGGCCAGACGACGCTCCATACCCGATCTCCCCGTGGCGCGAGGCTAGCAAGTCCACGGCGATCCTACAACCAGCGCGGGCAGACAAAAAGGGAGGTGCCTCGCGGCATCTCCCCTTTGCCCGTGTTCTAGGGTTCAGCGGCTGATCATCAGATCGGTCCACTTCTCGACGAAGTTGTCGCGATTGCCGGCGGCCCAGGTGATGTCGTAGGGCACGACCTTGATCTCGCTGAAGGATGGCAGCTTGGTGCTGGCGGGGACGTCCTTGCGGATGGAACGCCGTCCCATCTCCTTGACCAGGAAGGTCTGCGCTTCCAGGCCGAGGGCCCAGTCGATGAACGCCTTGCCGTTATCCGGGTTGGGGCCGTTCTTGACCAGGGCGATGCCGTCGGGGGCCGCGGTGGTGCCGTCCTCGGGATAGATGATGGTCACCGGGCCGCCACCCTCGACAAAGCGCAAGGCATTGTCCTCTAGGGTCACGCCGACCGCCGCTTCGCCGTCATTGACGAACCTGGGCACGGCGCTGGAACTCTCCGACAGAGCAAAATTGTCGAAGATCTCGCCATAGACGTCCCAGCCATCGTCACCGTAAATGTTGAGGACGGTGGCGAGCTGCATATAGGACGAACCGGACTTGTCGGCGCGTGCCGAGGAAACCTTGCCCTTGAGGGCGGGGTTGGCCAGGTCACGCCAAGTCTTGGGCATATCAGCTTCGGCGAGCAGGTTGGTGTTGGCGACGAAGACCATGACAATGCCGGTGTAGGGCAGCCATTTGTCGCCGACCAGGAAGGCCGGGTCGATGGCGTCGACATCCTTGGGCGTGTATGCCTCGAGGATCTCGTTATTGGCCTGCAGTTGCTCGGCGCCAATGCTCCAGATGACGTCGGCCTGGGGATTGTCCTTCTCGGCGAGAGCGCGGCGGATGGTGTCGCCGGAGCCGGCCTTGATGACTTCGGCTTCGATGCCGGTCGCCGCCTCGAAGAGGGGGACCATGGCCTCGATAATCGCGCTTTGATGGGCGCTGTACAGGACGACCTTGCCCTGGGCCAGCGCCGGTGCCGCCGATGCGGCGACAAGAGCGCCGGCGATCAGCGCGCCAACGCCATAAGAACTAAGGATTTTCATGCCTTCCTCCGTAAAAGAAAAGAGCTTTTTCCAGCCCCTCCGGGGATCATAGCCTATCAGACATGGACTCGTAGAGCGCAAAGGTTTACGCCCCTTTTGGCAGCCGGCTTTTGAGCAGCGTCAACAGGCTGGGCCCGCCGATTCTGAAAGTCACGGTGCGGATACCCAGATCAGCGGCGCCGGCGCAGTTTTCCGGGCGATCGTCGATAAACAGGCATTGCGGCGGCTGCAATCCGGTGCGGGCGAAAAAAATATCCCACAAGCGGGGGTCGGGCTTCATGATGCCCTCGCGAAAGGAGAAAAAATGCTGTTCGGGCAGGGTCGCCATCACCTCTTGCTCGAAGATCCATTGGGCATGGAGATAACCGGTGTTGGACATCAAGAAAATGCGGGCGCGCGCGGCGGCATAACGAAGGGCGGCCTCGCCGTCGGCGGTCATCTCAAGGCCGGATTTGAACTCCGTCACAAATTGGTCATATTGCCAGTCCGCCGCGCCTTGAATGCGGTCCTTAACTAGCCGGAAATATTGACGAGAATCGTATTTTCCCGTTTCTGAGTCGAATTCCAGATCGGTGCCGATCAACTGCTCCTTGATGGCGGCCGGCGGCATGGGCGAATGCCGGCCGAGGCTTTGTGCGATGATGTCGTAACTCACCCGTGCCAAGACGCTGCCGACGTCGAAAATAACGCCGGCGATTGGTGGTTCAGCCATGCTTGCACCTTCAATGCTCCTCGTTTCGGGTCCGCAGCTATATACTCGCTCGACTGTGGTGGGGAAAAAAATCGATCGGTGCAATGGCGAGCGTAGAACTCAAAAACATCCGCAAGACCTATCCGCCCGACGTTACCGCCCTGGACGACGTGGATCTGGTGATCGAATCGGGGGAGTTTTTCACGCTGCTGGGCCCGAGCGGGTGCGGCAAGACAACGTTGCTGCGCACGGTTGCCGGCTTCAATCTACAGGATCGCGGCACCGTCATCGTCGGCGGGCGGGCAATCGATAACGTGCCGGCCTATCGGCGCGATACCGGCATGGTGTTTCAGGATTATGCGGTGTTTCCGCATATGAATGTCGCCGATAACGTCGCCTTCGGCCTGCGCAACCGTAAGGTGGCGAAGACGGAAATCCGCCGCCGCGTGGACGAGGCGCTGGCGATGGCGCGGCTGGACGGTTTCGGCGAGCGGCTGCCGAGCCAACTTAGCGGCGGCCAGCAGCAGCGTGTGGGTCTGGCCCGCGCGGTGGTCATCCGCCCGCAAGTGCTGCTGATGGACGAGCCGCTGTCGAACCTGGATGCCAAATTGCGCATCGAGCTGCGCGAGGATATCCGGGCGCTGCAGCGCGCGCTTGGCATCACGACGATCTATGTTACCCACGACCAGGAAGAGGCCTTGGTGATATCGGACCGGATCTGTGTCATGGAACACGGTGTCGTGCATCAGGTCGGCTCGCCCTGGGAGATCTACCGACAGCCGAATACGCAGTTCGTCGCCGGCTTCGTGGGGGCGATGAATTTTCTGCCCGGCCGGCTGTCGGCCGGGGATGGCGAAGCAGGGCTGGCGCTGGGGCCGCAAAAATTGGGCTGGTCCGGCGCCAACGGACATAGCGGGGATGTGCTCATCGCCATCCGGCCGGAAGATGTGCAGGTGGTCAGCGCGGGCGCGGCGACAGCCGGTTTCGCCCTCGATGGCCGGGTCGCGCGCACCAGCTTTACCGGGCGGGATATTCAATACATGGTCGATTGCGGCGAGGGTCTGACAATCGAGGCGACGGTGACCAATCCCTCACCGGAACTGATGAGCCAAACGGGTGAAAAGACACAATTGTTGCTGCCGGCAGAGCGCTTGACGCTGTTCGATGGGCCGTCGGGAAGGCGCGTGTGATGAACGGGGTGGCGGCCATTCGCCGGCGGCTGGCGGCGATGAATGTTTGGACCCTGGTCCTGCTGGCCGCCCTGGCGATCGTTTTTGTGCTGTTGATCAACCCGCTGGGCAACATTCTGGCGGCCAGCTTCATCGACCGCAAAGACGGGTCCTTCACCCTGGCCAATTACGGTCGCATCCTCGGCCTCTCCTTTTATCGCACGGCCTTCGTCAACAGTGTGATGATCGGCTTTGGCGGCATGGTGGGGGCCTTGGTTCTGGGCATTCCCCTGGCCTACTTAACGTCGCGTTTTCACATCAAGGGCCGCTCCTTCATCGCCACCCTGGCGGTGCTGGCGTTGGTGTCGCCACCCTTTATCGGCGCCTATTCCTGGATCATGATGCTGGGCGCCAATGGCTGGCTGCGGCATATGCTGACAGCGGTGGGAATCAACCTGCCGTCGGTGTTCGGGATCTTCGGCATCCTGTTAGTGTTCACCTTGAAATTCTATCCATTCGTCTTTCTGCTGACGGCCAGCGCTTTGTCGTCGGTCAACCGATCCTTGGAAGATGCCGGTGAAAATCTCGGGTGCGGGCCCTACCGGCGGTTTTTCAAGATCACCTTGCCGTTGGTGTTCCCGGCGGTGAGTTCGGGGGCCCTGCTGGCTTTTGTGCTGTCAATCGCCGATTTCGGGACGCCGCAGATCATCGGCGGCGAGTTCAGGGTGTTGTCGACCGAGGCCTATAACCTGTTCACCAGCGAGATCGGCGGCAATCCAGGGCTGGCGTCAACGGTCAGTATTATTCTCATCTCGGTGTCGATGGTCTTTGTCATATTGCAGCGGCAGGCGGTTAACCGGCGCAATTTCGCCGGCAATCTGATCAACAAACCGGAGGTCAAAACCCTGCGCGGGGGGCGCTCGCTGGTCGCCCATGTGATCTGTTACGGCATTGTCTTTGCCAGTTCCATTCCCTCCATCGCCGTCATCGTGATGTCCTTCCGCAAAACCAGAGGGCCGGTGTTTCACCCGGGATTCTCCCTGAACAGCTATGAAAGGATCATCCGCGACGTGCCGGACGTGATCACCAACAGTTTTTTCTTTTCGATCTCCGCGGTGGCGATGATCGTGACCCTGGGCACCCTGGTGGGTTATGTCCTGGCGCGGCGGCAGAGTTTCCTCTCCGGCTCACTCGATTCACTGCTGATGGTGCCTTACGTGGTGCCGGGGGTGGTGCTGGGCATCGGCTTCATCGTCGCCTTCAATACCGGCGCCTTGGCGATGACGGGGACCGGGCTGATTATCGTGCTGGTGATTTTTATCAGGCGGCTGCCCTATGCGGTGCGTTCCAGCGCCTCGATCCTCAAACAGATTTCCAACAGTGTGGAAGAGGCGGCGATCAGCCTGGGGGCGTCGCCGGCGCGGGCGTTTATCAAGATCACGCTGCCGCTGATGATTCCGGGCATTGTCGCCGGCGCCATGATGGCCTTCGTGACGGCCATCAATGAATTGTCGTCATCGATTATTCTCTATGTGGGTGGCACCATGACGATGCCGGTGCGCATCTATCTGTCGGTGCTGGACGGTGAATTCGGCACCGCCGCCGCTTTATCGACGATCCTGTTGGTGACCACCGGCATCGCGGTTTATTTCGTCTTCCGTTATTCCAGCAGCAAAGAAAACGCCTTCGTCTAGATGGTCCGGGTTTCCGTCAAGGGGGTGGTGATTGTCGGCGGCACGGTCCTGCTGCTGAAAAACGAGCGTGAGGAATGGGAACTGCCCGGCGGCAAGCTTGAGGCGGGCGAGGCGCCGGAAGATTGCTGCCGCCGGGAGATCCTCGAAGAGACGGCCCTGACGGTGCGGCCGGGGGCGCTGATCGATGCCTGGCTCTACCAAGTGGCGCCGGAGGGCGAGGTGCTGATCCTGAGCTATGGCTGCGAACTCGTCGGCGGGGCGGAGTTGGCTATCAGCCATGAGCATAGGCAAGGCAATTTCTTTGCCATGGGGGACCTGCCGGGGGTGACCATGCCAGCAGGCTATAAGCGTTCGATCGACCGCTGGCGGGGCATGGTTGGGGATGGGCCCGCTTAAGCCCCGGCACAGGCTCTTGTCACAGAGTTTGTGTATGAGCCAAAGATGAATGAAGATGTCGGAAAGCTGGCCCGGCGTGCCTCTTGGAACAAGGCTTTCGAGGCATCGGTGGGCGTCATGTTTTTTGGAATAGCCTAGTTCAATAGGGAGATTATGGATGAATAACTTCAACCGCCGGCAGGCGCTTGGCATCATGGGGGCGGCGGCGGCGACCCCCTTGCTTGGCAGACGGGCCTTCGCGGCCAGCAAGATCAATGTGGGCGCATTACGCTTCACCAGCCATTCGGCAAGTTTCGTCGCCTTCGAGCGGGGCTATTTCGCCGACGCCGGGCTGGATGTGGAATTCAAGTTCTTCCAGGCCGCACAGCCGATGGCGGTGGCCGTCGCCGCCGGCGACGTTGACTACGCGGTAACGGCTATTTCCGGAGGCTTAATCTCCCTGGCCGAAAAGGGTGCCGCCAAGGTCATCGGCGGGGCGCTATCGGAGGAACCCGGGATTGACGGGCAGAAGATCCTGGCATCCAACGACGCCTTTAACGCCGGTCTGACCGAGCCGTCGAAACTGGACGGCAAAACCTATGCGATCACCCAGGCGGGATCGTCCTTCCACTATATGGGCGCGAAAGTCGCGGCCAAAGAGGGGGTTTCGGTCACCTTCAAACCGCTGCAAAAGGTCGGCGCCATTATCGGGGCGATGAAGTCGAGCCAAGTGGATGCCTGGTCGATCGTGCCCCATATCGCCAAACCGTTGGACAAAGCCGGGGCGTGGCACATTATCGGCAGTATCTCGGACTATCTGCCCAACTATCAGGTGACGACGGTCTTCACTTCGGCGAAAAACGCCGCCGAGGAGCGGGCGAAAACCGAGGCGTTCCTGGCCGCGTTCTCTAGGGGTGCCGATGATTTCAACGCCGCCTTGGTGGACAGAACCGCCGGCGACAGTGCTGCCGACGACATGGTCAAACTGGTCCATAAATATGTCTATACCGACCGGACCCTTGAAAAAGCAGCACCCAGTATCATCAACGGGTCGATGCGCATCAATAAGGGCGCGGCGATGAATATGGCTTCGATCCAAGACCAGTTGGACTGGTTCAAGGCCGAGGGACTGGTCAAGGATACGATCACGCTGGAGACCCTGGTCGACGGATCCTACGTGGATTCGGTCTAAACCATAGACAGGCGGCCGGCGGGACGGGCGTTGTCTCAACCGCCGGCCGCCTAAATCATATGTGCCGGGGTAGCCTTTGGAATTGCAGCTAGACAATATCAGCCATCGTTACGGCGATGTCGAAGTGATGCGCGATATCAGCATCAACATACCGGCCGGCAAAATCGTCTGTCTGGTGGGTCCTTCCGGTTGCGGCAAGTCGACATTGCTGCGTTTTATCGGCGGCCTGGAGCGGCCGCAAAGCGGCCAGATCATCCAAGTCGGAGAGCCGCCGGCCGACTGTATCAATCCGCTGACTTTCGTGTTTCAGGATTTCGCGCTGCTGCCGTGGCGAACTGTCGAGGGAAATATCAGCCTGGCGCTGGAAGAACACGGCCTCGGCGGGCACCGCATGGATGAGATTATCACCGGCGTGCTGGACCGCACGAAGCTCACGGATTTCCGCAACGCGCTGCCGAAACAGCTTTCCGGCGGTATGAAACAACGCGTCGGTATCGCCCGGGCGCTGGCGGTCAACCCGGCGGTCATGCTGATGGACGAGCCGCTTTCCGCCCTGGACAGTCAGACACGCGAATTGCTGATGGACGATCTTATCACCTTGTGGACACGGCAGCCCTTTACGGCGGTCTATGTGACCCACAATCTGCAGGAGGCGGTGCGTCTGGGCCATTTCATTGTCGTCTTGTCGCGCCGTCCGGGCACCATCCGCGAAGTCGTCGAGATCGAAAGGCCGCTGGCCGAACGGGAGTTCGGCGACGCCGACCTTGAAATTCGACAAAAACATCTGTGGAACCTGATGCGCGAGGAGGCCATGGCGAGCGATATGGAACTGGTGAGTGTCTGAGACCGCGCTGGCACCGACGCGCAGCAGTGTCGCCTTTCGCGGCGGCGGTTTTGCCCCCATAAGGATCCGCTGGGTCGGGCCGCTGGTTTTTGTGGTGCTGATCGCGTTGCTGGAATATGGCACGCGGACAGGCTTTATTTCGAACCTGACCATGCCGCGGCCCTCGGATGTGCTGGCGACTTTTGTCAATCTGTGGAAAAGCGGGCTGCTGTGGCAGCATCTGTTACCGTCGCTGACCCGGCTGGCGGTAGGGTCGGCGGCGGGGGTCACGGTGGGGATCTGTGTCGGGGTGCTGATCGGCCTGCTGTCCTATGTGCGGGCCGCCCTGGTGGGGCTGGTGGCGGCAATCTTTCCGATCCCGAAAATCGCGCTGCTGCCGCTGTTCGTGATCTGGTTCGGCATCGACGAGGGCTCGAAATACGCGCTGATCGCGCTGGGCACCTTCACCCCGACAGTGGTGGCAACCTACGGGGCGGTGGACAATGTGGACCGCACGCTCATTCGCATGGGGCAGAGTTTCGGCCTGTCGTGGTTCTCCATCGTCAAGAAGATCGTGCTGCCGGGGGCGATGCCCGGGATCCTTTCGGGCATGCGCATCAGCCTGGCGATCGGCATAATTTTGCTCGTCGCAGCGGAAATGCTGGGCGCGGAATTCGGCATCGGCGCCTATATCCTGGAAGCCGGATCGCTCTATGATCTGGAGCGCCTGTTCGTGGGGGTCTCGGTGCTGTCGGTGCTGGGGGTCAGCGTCAGTGCGCTGCTGGGCCTGGCGGAAAGGCGCCTGCTGGGCTGGCGGACATAAACGTCCGCGGAAGGGGGGCCGATGAAAATGCTGGCGCATATGCTCAGCCGCTTCGTGCAGGATGGCACGCTGCGGGTGATCGATGCCGATGGCAATACACATAGTTTCGGCGCCGGGGCGCCGGTGGTGACCATGCGGCTGCACGACAAGACGCTGCACCGAAGACTGTTCCTGAGCCCGGAATTGGCTTTGGGAGAGGGCTATACGGACGGCACGCTGACCTTCGAAGACAGCAGTTTGGAGGATTTTCTGCTGTTGTTCGCGCAGAACCGGCGCTCGTTCGGGGCCTATCCGCTACAGAATGCTCTGCGCCGGGTGCGCCGTTTGGCGCGGACGGTCTTGCAGTTCAATCCGGCCGCTAAGGCAAAACAAAATGTCGCCCATCACTACGACCTGGACGGGGAGCTTTATGCGCTCTTTCTGGACGAAGACCGGCAATATTCCTGCGCCTATTTCACCCAGGACGACGATACGCTGGACGCCGCGCAGGTGGCCAAGAAACAACTCATCGCCGCCAAACTGCTGATCGAGCCCGGTCAAAGCGTGCTCGACATCGGCTCGGGCTGGGGCGGCATGGCCCTCACTCTGGCGCAGCAGGCAGACGATGTGACGGTTACCGGGGTCACGCTGTCCGAGGAGCAGCATAAAGTGTCAATGGAGCGGGCGCGGGCACTCGGTCTGGAGGATCGGGTGACGTTCCTGCTGAAAGACTATCGCCATGTGGAGGGACAGTTCGACCGTATCGTTTCGGTGGGTATGTTCGAACATGTGGGCGTGCGCCACTATGATCAATTCTTCGGTCAGGTGCGCCGGCTGCTGAGTGACCGCGGCATCGCCTTGATCCACGCCATCGGGCATATGAGCCCACCAGGGGCGACCAGCCCGTGGCTGGGCAAATACATCTTCCCGGGCGGCTATGCGCCGGCGCTGTCAGAGGTCCTGCCCGCCGTCGAGCGGCAGTATCTGTGGGTGACCGATATGGAAATTCTGCGGGTACATTATGCCCGGACGCTGCGGGCCTGGTATCGGCGGTTCAGCGACTCGCGGCCGCAAATCGCCGCGCTCTATGACGAAAAATTCTGCCGGATGTGGGAGTTCTACCTGCTGAGCATGGAGATGGCCTTCCGATTTGGCAGTTCCATGGTGTTCCAAATGCAACTGACCAAGGAGCGCGATGCCGTGCCGCTGACGCGCGACTATCTGCTGGGTGGGGCGGAGCCGGGCGCCCCAGCGCCTGCTGCCGGCGCGCGACTTTAATTTTTCTAGAGTCTTTGCGGGTTTGGTGAAATCAAAACCAGACCCCAGAGTCTTGTTTTGGCGTGTTTGCTGGCGAAAAAGCGGTATCCGCTTTTCCTGGAAACACTCAGAGTCTTGTTTTGGCGTGTTTGCTGGCAAAAGCGGTATCCGCTTTTCCTGGAAACACTCTGGGCACCCAAAGCCGGCGTCCGCGCGCCGGCTTTGGGCTGCATAAGCGGCGACTAGTTGGCCCGGCGGATCACCAGTTTCACGGCGTCGGCGGTCCAGCCGAGATCGCTTATCTGGAGATCGCCACCGCCGGTGAGGCCAGGATGTAGCTGGACGCTGCCTTCAGCACCGTCGGGCGCGCGGGCGTTACCGCTGTCACCGGCACAGGGCGGTCCTGGGATGTGGCTGCAAAGCTCATTGTTCGCCTCGCTGCCGGCGTCATAGATTGTCGCGGTGACGGCCGTGGTCGCCCAAGCATCGGTTGGCAGCACAATTTTCTGAACGCCGAAAAAAGCGTCGTTGGTGGTGGCGAACATGCCCGTCGCTGTGAGAAAATCGTCGTTGCGGCCGCCTGCCACGCGAATAGTTACCGATTGCCCCGGAGGCAGCGGACCGGGGCCAACGACAGCGGCGCCGACATCGGCCATGCCGCCGACCTTCTCGGCTAGAGCACTGGGGTCTCCTGTCTCCGCTTGCAAAGTCAACGCCTCACTTGCAGGCTGGCCGACCTCAAAAACACTGAACCCGCTTTGATGAACGATAACCAGCGGCGGGGTCACAACCTGGGACGAGTTGTTGGTGATCGTGACGTCATAAGCCGTCGTGTCGGTGCCGGCCGCCGCACAGCCAGCCAAGACGCCAGCACCGAGCAACCCAAGCAGGCGCGTAGCCATCCAATATGTCATGTCGATCCTCGATTCCTGTCAAATTTGTCGGCACGCCGCGCAACGCCAGGCGCCACACCGCGAAACGACGGTATCGCCGACAGAAATCACGAAACGGTCCCGATCCTGTCACCGGACGGATCGGGACATCACTATGTATTGAGGAGATGGAAACTGCCGCCGGCAGGGCGTGTGACGTCCCATGGCCAGATCAATGTCGGCACCGGCCAACAGCCACCGACGTGGCGCAATCCCACCAGGGTCTTGTTTTGTCGAGTTCGCGGGCTAGGCGCGTCGATAAAACTCTCAAATGACGTTAGGCGGCGAATACACAAAGGCAATGGCCGCGGCTGCTTTCGAGAGGCTCTTGGCCGAGCCGGCGAACGCTACCGAAGCATCCGATGCAGGACGACGTGGTGGGCCACTGACTAGGTGGTTAACGCAAATAGTCCGGAGAGCACTTGCAGGAGATTCGCCGGACTAACACGGCGCGGGCATCCGTATTTGGAACACTAGTATGTTTGGTCGTGAATTTCTCTGGCGTCCCCTAGGGGAGAGGAGCAGTCCGTCAAAAATGGCTTGTTTCTGCGGTTTTCTACGACGCATTTCCTCTGCGGTGGTACAGTTTGGTGGTACAGGTTCGTCGCGCGGCTAAGCACTCGAACGTCTATTTTCGCCCCGAGTCTACTTTTGCCCCGACATGAGACATTCGGTTCGGCAGCCCTTGGAAATTATACGAACCCTTAACCCAGCCCGCCCTAGGCTCCGGCGGCGTCAAGAGTTCTTGAAATCCAGAGGGGCCGGATGGTTAGGAAAACCGATTTCAACCTCTCTAAGTCGTCATCTGATTGGCCCGCCAACCCCATAATCGGTCCCGCCACAATCATTGACGGCGACACCATCGATGTCGCGGGAGAGCGTGTCAGGCTGCACGGCATCGACGCGCCCGAACTGGACCAGACGTTCTTATGGCGGGGCACGCAACAGGCGTGTGGCGCGATGGCCTTCGCCGCCCTAGAAGCACTCACTGCTTGTATCAAGCTTCGCTGCGAAATCATCGAGCGCGACCTAT
>QIGO01000139.1 GCA_003230015.1 Alphaproteobacteria bacterium
GGCATCGATCAAGCCCTTGACCGCGCCGGCGTTTTCTTCATCGCAGGGGCTCTGGGCGTCCTGGTCGGCGTAATAATAATCCATGCCGATCATGTCGTATTCGATGAAAGCGCCACGGGCGGCCAGACTGGTTTGTTAGTCGACGTCGTGGAGGCTGGGATTCATGTGGCAGAGAATGGTGTGGTGCAGATCCCCACCTTCTTCGGCAACGACATCGAGGACCCGATGGGCAAGGCGCAGCCAGCCGGGTAAATGGATGGACAAGGGCAAACCGGTGGCGGCCTGGCCGCGGGCGGCGCCACGCAGGGATTTTTCCTCCGCCGGGGTAAAATCCCGGCTGACGCCGATCTCGCCGATAATGCCGATAGCAACGCCGGTATCGTCAACGCCGTCGATGGCTTCGCGCTCGATCTCCTCGGCAATGGCCTGGGGGCTGATGTCGTGGAAGTCAGCGGGCAGAGATGATTCGACGTAGTAGCCCGCTCCCATGATGACATTGAGGCCGGTCTTTTGGCTGATTTCGCGCAGCGTCTCGGGGCTGCGGCCGATGCCGTTGTTGGTGGGGTCGACAATGGTGCGGCCACCGAGATCGGCGAACTGACCAAGCTCGGACACGGAGAGATCGAAATCGGTCAGGGTGCAGTTGTCGCGATTGACGAAAGGGTCCATGCGCAACTCGCCCAAGATGGCCATCTGCACCGGCTGATCGGTGAGGAACATGCGCTCGGCACAATCGGGGCAATGCCACCAGCTGGCGGCGTCGATGACGATGTGCTCGTGCATCATGGTGACACCCAGATCATCGACCGAAATCAAGCCGGACACGGTGGTGGCCATGCCGCTGTGGATACCAATGTCGGTGCGGGTCATTTGTTGCGTTTGCGGCGCGCCTGGTGCGCCGTCCTAAAGAGGCGGGTGTTGAGCCATATGGCGGCCAGAATAATGACAATCTGCGTGAAGAAGGGCGATATCTTGGCCAATATCAAACCATTGCCGATGACGGCGATGGTCAAGGCGCCAAGCAAAGTGCCGACGATGGTGCCACGGCCGCCAAAGAGGTTGGTGCCACCAAGCACAACGGCGGCGATAACCTCAAGTTCGAAACCAACGGCGGCGTTGGATGAGCCGCTGCCCAGGCGTGCGGCAATGATAATGCCGCCCATGGCGGCGGCAACCCCGGACATGACGTAAACGGTCATGGTGTATCGGCGGACATCGACGCCGGCACGGCGGACGGCCTCGGCATTGGCGCCGATGCCGGTTATGTATTGGCCGTAACGGGTGCGGGTCAGGACAATGTAGCCGCAAACGATGACCATTGTTGCGATAATGGCCGGCAAGGGGATGCCCAGCACCCAGCCGCGGCCGATCTGAACGAACAGGCTGTCGGAGGCGATGGGGATGGAAAATCCCTTGGTCAGCAGCAAGGCGAGGCCGCGCACAGCACTCAAGGTGGCCAGGGTGACAATGAATGCCGGAATACCCTCGTAGGCGGTGAAATATCCGTTGATCAAGCCAACAACAGCGCCAACGCCGAGCATGAGGACGACAACACCGGGCCAGGGTATGCCGGCTTGCAAGGCAATGGCGGCCAAGGCGTTGACAAAAGCCAGGGTGGAGCCGACCGAGAGGTCAATGCCGCCGGTGGTAATGACGAAAGTCATGGCCGTGGCGACAATCAGGATCGGCGCACTCTGGCGGAGCAGATTGAGCAAATTGATTTCGGATAAAAAGGCATCGGTGCCGACGGCGAACAAGACGCAGATGATGACGAAAAAAGCGCCGATGCTGAGCACCGGTGCATGGCGGATGACCAGATCCTGAAATTGACCGCCGGATTGCGAGGACCGCGACGGCTGATCCGCCTCAGTGGCCATGGTCGCGCCTTTCGGTCGGAGCCAAAATGTCGCCGCCGACGATGAGCCGGACAACTTCTTCGAGGCTGGTCTCCCCGATCCGGCGCTCGGCAACGTTGGTGCCCTCATACATCACCATGACGCGGTCGCAAACGCGGAACAGGTCCTGCAACCGGTGGGTGATCAAGATAACGCCGACGCCGCGCCGGCTGACCCGCTGGATCAACGCCAGGACCGCCTCGACCTCGGCGACCGCGAGGGCCGAGGTGGGTTCGTCCATGATCAGTATTTGGGGATCGAACGAGACGGCGCGGCCAATGGCGATGGATTGGCGCTGACCACCGGACAGATTGCTGACGACGTGACGGGTACTGTCAACACGAATGTCGAGGCCGGCGAGAATTTCCGCCGCCGCCCGGTGCATTTGGCGGCGGTCAAGAAATTTCATTCCGAGCACGGATTTTTGCGGCTCACGGCCAAGAAATAGATTGCCGGCGACGTCGATGGTGTCACACAGGGAAAGGTCCTGGTAGACCATCTCTATATGGCGGCGCCGGGCGTCGGCGGGAGAGCGAAACACAACATCCTCGCCACCGACCTGGAGCCGGCCGCTGTCAGGCACCAGGGTCCCGGCGAGGATCTTGGTCAAGGTCGATTTTCCGGCGGCGTTATCGCCGACCAGGCCGAGGACTTCGCCGGGGGCAAGTTCCAGGTCGACACCGCGCAGGGCGTCGATACTGCCAAAACTCTTGTGAATAGAGCGCATGGATACCAGCGGGGGACGCTCCTGCGTGGCCACGGTTTGATCGGATTGGGATGTCATATTCATGGCCCCCAAGCGCCATGCACCCCCGCGCCCCGCCAACGCTCCATTGGGGGCGCGGGTCGAGGCCACTCCGAACGAGCGGAGTGGCCCCTTGACCTACTGGAACGTGGCGCGGAAATCGTCAACGTTGTCCTTGGTGACAATGGTAATGGGAACATCGGTCACGCGGGAGACCGTGCCACCCTTGATCACCGTTATCAGGGCGTCGACCGCACCCGCGCCCATGCCCGCCGGGTCCTGTTGGACCACGGCCTCGACAAAGCCCTGATCGATGCCGTCGATGACCTGGGCCGTGAGGTCCCAACCGAAGATCTTAATGCGATCCTGGGCGCCCTGGGAAATCACGGCGGCGACAGCGCCAACCAATGCCGGCTCGCCGGTGGCATAGATGGCCTGCATGTCAGGATTAGCGGTCATCAAATTCTCGGCCGCGGTAAGGGCATTGTCCTGGACATTGCGGCCATCGACGACGCCGACAACTTCAATATTGGTGTTGGTTGCGATGGTATCCTCGAAGCCCTTCTGGCGAACATTCTGAATAGTGGAGTTGAGGGCACCGACAATGCCGATCTTGGCGCTGCCGCCCATGTTGGCGTCGACATATTCAAGAAATACATTACCGATATCCTGGCCGGCACCGTAGTTGTTGACGCCGACCTGGGAGACATGGGGGCCGTCGCCGAGAATCGCATCGACGGCAACCACGGTGATGCCGGCATTGGCGGCCTGGACAACGGCGGGCATGATGCCATTGGTGTCGATAGCGACAACTATGATGCCGTCGACACCCTGGGCGATATAGGTCTCGACCGCATTGTTTTGGGCCGTGGGGTCGTTGTTGGCGTTGAAGATGACCAATTCAGCCCCGGCTGCCTCGGCCGCCGCCTTGGCGCCGTCATTGAGCTGGTTGAAAAATAACGCCTGCTGGTTGATTTGCACCAGGGCCAGGGATTGTGCCTGGGCCGACTCACCGGGCGACAAAACACCGATCGTACCGGTGATGGCTATTGCTGCCGCGATAAGCGCGCGGCGCGATATGATTGCGAAGCTGTCCATTTCGCTGCGACCTCCTCCATCCTCAATTATTGCTTTCATTTTCGTTTCCCCGAACCTCGGCTGCCGCCGACACGATTCGGCGCGCGGCGACCCTGCACTTGCGATGCCAGACGTCCGAGCGAGATCAAGCCTACATGATAGTTTCATGTGGTTCAAGTTACTTGAATGGGCCAAAGCCGCGTGTTAGTTAGGGTGCACCATGACTGTATCGAGCCTGGATGTGCTGCCCGGAAGCGGGCCCGACGATTTCAGCCGCGGCATGGGGGCTAAAATTCGTCATGCGCGCAAGGCCCGAATGCTGAGCCTTTCGGAGTTGGCGGAAATCGTCGGCTGTTCGGAAAGCCTGTTGTCGAAGATTGAAAACGCCCGGGCCCGCCCTTCCCTGCGCATGCTGCACAAGATCGTTACATCCCTGGACCTGACTATCGCATCGCTGTTCTCGGGTGGCGACGCGCCTTCGGAAATCGTCATGCGAAAGGGAACCCGGCCGATCCTGGATGTTCGCGCCGTGCGCGATGGTTCGGGGATCCGTATCGAGTCGCTGGTGGCCGATCCGGTGAACAAGCTGCTTTACGGTTCGATCCACATCGTCGAACCGGGGGGCATTACCGAAGGGACGATTGAGCATGAGGGAGAAGAGTTGGGCTACGTCATCGAAGGACAGGTGGAGCTCAGCGTCGACGGCGAGACTTTTTCCCTGAACACCGGCGATTCGTTCTTTTTTCCCTCGCATCTGCCCCATGGCTACCATAATCCGGGGAAAACGCGTTGCCGCATTCTCTGGGTCAATACGCCTTCGACATTTTAGGCGGCCTGGCAAGACGCGATCTCGCCGGCCGTGGGGAAGGCGTGAAGGGTGCCATGGCGGGTCACGGCGAGCGCGGCGGCGCGAACCGACCATTCGCAGGCCTGGCGCTGGTCCATGCCTTGCGCCATGGCGGCGGCGAAGACGCCGCAGAAGACGTCGCCAGCGCCGGCGGTGTCGACAGCCTCGAGCGGCGGCGCGGCGACATGCCGGCCGCCTCCGGCCGCGGTTAACAGGGCGCCGGCGGACCCGAGAGTCGTGACCACGGCGCTGACGCCGCACTCAAGCAACATTGCGGCGCCGGCCTCGGGGTCCGTCCGTCCGCTCAAGGTCGCACTCTCGATCTCATTGACGATCACCGTGCCAGCAGCGGGCAAAATGTCCGCATAGTCGAAGTCTATGGGTGCCGGATTGAGCACGGTCCGGAGGCCCCGCGCCGACGCGGCCTTGAGGCACTGCGCCGTCACATCGCGGCAAAGATTGCCCTGCATGAGCAGGAGATCGCCCGGGGCCGTGGTATCGAGCAAGCGCCGGGCGTCGGCCATTTCCAGGGAACGAGCCATAACGCAGGTGCTGACGATGATGTTTTCACCCGTGGGGTCGACAAAGATCATGGACCGATCGGTGTCACCACGGCGCTGAAGGATGGCGGCACCGTCGATATTCTCGGCGGCAACGCGTTCTCTGATCTCTTGCCCAGGACGGTCGTTGCCGACGGCCGACCACAAGGATACCGCAGCACCGGCCCGTGCGGCGGCAATCGCCTGATTGAGGCCCTTGCCGCCGAGATCCCGGGTCTCACATCGGGACAACAGGGTTTCCCCCGGCCGGGGCAGGTGGGGCACCTCATACAGAAAATCGATGGCGGCGTTGCCAAAAACGAACAGGGTCATCGAAGGGCGCGGACATGAGCAACAAAGGCGGCAACACGGGCGGGGTCGACGGGGTTCCACCACACGCCGTCCTGCTTGAGGGCACTGGCGACGATGACGCCGTCGACGACTTGGAGAAGTTCGGCGACATTATCCATGGTCACACCGCTGCCAACGACAACCGGCAGCGGCGTAGCCTGCTTGATCGCCCGCGCTTCCTCGGGCGAGGTGGGGCCGGCGGTGCGTTGGCCGGTGGCGATGAGGACATCGGCGTCAAAAAATTCGGCATCGCGCGCCATCTCGCCGACGGAGCGGTCAGCAACAATGGCGTGGGAACCATGTTTGACATGGACGTCGGCGAAGATGCGTAAATCGGCGGCTCGCAGCCAGGCGCGGTAGCGCGTGGCTTTGGCCGCCGGGCCCTCGATAATGCCTTCGTTGGCAACATAGGCGTTGGCCCATTGGTTGACACGAATAAACGCGGCACCCGATGCCTTGGCCGCCGCGACCGCGGGAATGGCGGCATTGGCCAAGATGTTGATGCCCACCGGCAAGGACACGGCCTTCCCGACCCGATCCGCCAGCAGCGCCATGGTGGCCACCGTTTCCGGGCCGATGTCGTCGGGCTTGGCGAAGGGAATGTCGCCATGATTCTCGACGATAATGCCGTCAAACCCGCCGTCGGCATAACGGCGGGCCTCGGCCACGGCATGTTGATAAATTTCTTCGACAGGGGCGCCATCATAGGACGGCGCCCCTGGAAGGGGCCGCGCGTGGACAACGCCTATAAGGGTCTTTCGGGTGCCGAATAGGTCCGTCAGGGCATTGGCCTTGGGCTTGAAGACCGGATCGAGCGCCATCACTTTCTCCTCGGGCAAGCCGCAGGCCAGGCCCAGGGCGGGGTGTCAATCATGGTGGAAGACCTCCTCCATGGGGGCCCACCATTGGCCCGGTGCGCGGCTGGTCAGTGGGCGCTGGATTGGGCCGCAGAGTTGCCACCAGCGTTTCGTGACCTCCTGATCGGCGATTTTCTGCATATCGGCCGCGAAATCGTGCCCTAGATATTCCCAGTAGCTGAACATGACGTTCTCGGGCTGGCGCAGGAAGATCGAGTAATTGCGTATATTGGCGTCGCTCAATCCTTGCAGGATTTCAGGCCAACAATTGGCGTGCAGGCGTTTGTATTCATCGATCCCGTCGGGTTCGATGCCGATCATCATGCCCATGCGCTGCATCGCGTACCTCTTCAGCTAATCCTTTGGTCGAAGATCTTGCGCCGCTCAATGGCCGGCCAGTCCCAGGCGATGCCGAGGCCCGGCTCCAGGGACGGGAAAGCGCGGCCATTTTCGACCCGCATGCCCTGGACCGTCAAATCATCGAGCTGGGGGATGTATTCGACCCAGCGCCCGTTGGGCACGGCGCAGCATAGTCCGACATGAAGTTCCATGAGGAAATGGGGGCATATGGGCAGGTTGAAAGCCTCGGCCAGGTGCGCGGTTTTCAGCCAAGGGGTGATGCCGCCGATGCGGGCGGCGTCGACCTGGATGACGGAGCAGGCGTTTTGCTGCATGTATTCGCGGAAATGGCTGGGGCTGTACAGGCTCTCGCCGATGGCGACCGGCAGGCTGGTGGCGGCGGCGAGCCGGACATGGCCGTTGAGATCCTGGGCCGGCATGGGCTCCTCGAACCAGGCCACGTCCAGCGGCTCCATGAGGCGGGCACGGCGGATGGCCTCATCGACGGTGAAAGCCTGGTTGGCGTCGGTCATGATCTCGAAGGAGGCGCCGACAGCGGCGCGCACCGCCGATAAACGGGCAATGTCTTCGGCGGCATTGGGTTTGCCTATTTTGACCTTGGAGCCACCGAAACCGGCCGCTTTGGCGCGCAGGGCATCGTCGACCAACTCTTGAAGGGGGATCTGCAGCCAGCCGCCTTCGGTGGTATAGAGCGGCAAACTGGGTTGGGCGCCACCGGCCATCAGATGCAGGGGCAGGCCGGCCTTTTGGCAGCGCAGATCCCAAAGGGCGGTGTCGATGGCCGCCAAGGCCAGGGACGTGATGGCGCCGACGGTGGTGGCATGGGTGAGAAAGACGAGGTCGCGCCATATTCGCTCGACCTCGGCCGGGTCGCGGCCGATCAGCGCCGGTGCCAAAGTTTCCTCGAGCAGAGACATGACGGCGCGGCCGCCGGTGCCGATGGTGTAGCTGTAGCCGGTGCCGACGCCACCGTCGCTGTCGTAAATGCGAATAATGGGCGTTTCCTGGCTGGTGAAAGCCTGGATGGCGTCGGTGCGGACGGTTTTGGGCTTGAGGTCGACCATGGCCAGGTCAATGCGCTCGATCTTGTTCATGCCTGTGCTCCCTAAACGCCGGCGGCCGCCGGCGGGGGCCCTGCCCTGCCTTGCCCTTCCGAGGGGTCGTGGATATGGCCCATGATGGCGTTGCTGACCTGGTCGTAGTCGCGCGTGTTTTCGACTTCACCGACTATGGCAAAATTGTTCATCACTAAAATCCTGTCAGCCAAGGCAATCATTTCGGGCATGTCGCTGGATATCAGCAGGACCGCCGTGCCGCCGGCCGCCAGACCCCAGATCAACTCATGCAGATATGTCTTGGTCTTGATGTCGATGCCGATGGTCGGCTCGTCGATAATCAGAATCTCGGTCTCGGCGGCCAGCCATTTGGCGACACTGACCTTCTGCTGGTTGCCGCCGGACAGGTTGCCAACCGTCTGGCTTAACGAGGGCGTGCGGATCTCAAGGCGCTCGATATAGGGCAGGACGCGGTCGGCCTCGGCACGCCGGGTGGTCAGCCCGAGGACGCCGGCGATGCGGTTCCAGATGGTAATGCCGACATTGCGCAGCACCGAATGGATCAGGATCAAGCCATCGTGCTTGCGATCCTCGCTAACATAGCCGATGCGATATCGGTTCAAAGCTTGCGTGACGGAACGGATGGGCGCGCTTTGGCCGTTGACCTCGACATGTCCCGCCGTCAAAGGCTCGGCACCAATAATGGCTTTGGCCAGCTCACTGCGGCCGGAGCCGACAAGGCCGTAAAGGCCGACAATTTCGCCTTTGTAGAGGGTCAAACCGACGTGGTGATGACCATGGCCGGTGGCAACGTCGCGCAACTCGAGTGCGGGGCGCCGGCGGTCAACGACTTTTTCGCCGAAACGCGCGATGCGCTCGTCGCGGCCGATCATCAGCTTGACGATGTCGGCACGGGCCAAACCGGTCAGCGGGCGCGATTCGCAAGCGTTGCGGCCGTCGCGCAAGACGGTGACGCGATCACAGAGGGCGAAAACTTCTTCCAGCTTGTGACTAACAAAGACGATGGACACGCCGTCGTCGCGCAGGCGGCGCAAGAGATCGAACAGGACCTCGGATTCGTGCGGCGTGATCGAGGCGGTGGGCTCGTCCATGAGCAGGATCTTGGTGCGCAGGGACAGCGCCTTGGCGATCTCGACAAGCTGCATCTGGGCGACGCTGAGGTCGATGACCGGGGTGCGCGGGTCGACCCGTAGATCGAGGGCCGCAAGCCAGGGTGCGGCCTGTTCGAAGACGGCCGCATAATCGACCAGACCGCGCTTGGTCGGCAGCTTCTCCAACAGAATGTTCTCACCGACGCTGAAGCGGTTGATGAGATTGCGTTCCTGGTGAACGACGCCAATGCCCGCCGCGATGGCGTCGCGGGGCGATTGGAACCGTTGGTGGCGGCCGCGCAACAGGACTTCGCCGGTATCGGGTTGGTAGACGCCAGTGAGGATCTTGATGAGCGTTGACTTGCCGGCGCCATTTTCGCCGAGCAAGGCGTGGATTTGGCCGGCCTCCAGGCGCATGGATACGGTGTCGAGGGCGCGGACACCGGGGAAGTCCTTGGTGACGCCGCGGATCTCCAGCGTTGCGTCCGTCATGTCGGCGCCGCGTGGGCGCGGGCGCGCGCCGCTTCGGCATTGACTTCGCGGTAGCGATTGAGCCCGACGGCGCCAAGAATCAATCCACCGAGCAGAAGCTCGACAAAAAACGGATCGATGGCGAGCAGTACAAGGGCGTTGGTAATCAGGGTCACGATAATGACGCCGAGGCAGGTGCCGATCACCGAGATGTGGCCGCCGGCCAAAACGGCACCGCCGATTACCGGGGCGGCGAAGGATACAATCAACCAGTCATCGCCAATAGTCGGTTGGCCGATCTGCAACCGCGCGACCACCAGCATGCCGCCGATGGCCGCCAGGCCGCCCGAAAGGGCGTGCGCCGCCACAATAGTGCGGCCGACGCTGATGCCGGACAATGCAGCCGCTTGGGGATTGCCACCGACGGCCAGCATGTGGCGGCCAATGACCGCCCTGTTCATAAGAAACCACATGGCGATGACCGCCAGGACCGGCAGAATTACGAGATATGGGATGGGGCCGATACTGGCGTTGCCGAACCATTTCACCGGCGCGGGTATATCGTAGAAAGGCTGGGCTTCGGTGATGCCGAGGTTGATGCCCTTGAAGATCGACAAAGTCGCCAAAGTGATGATGAAGGCGGTAATGCCGGTGACCACGGTCAGGATCCCGTTGAGGCAGCCGCACAAGACACCTATGAGAAGGCCGGCAAGAATCGCCAGCGGGATCGGCAGGCCCCAAACCTCCATCATCCCGGCAAAAGATATGGCAACCAGGCCGCCAATGGCGCCGACCGACAGGTTCATCTGGCCAATGGCGATGATGACCATCTGCGACATGGCGACCATGATCGAGAGGGAAAAACCCAGCAGCATCACATAGATGTTGAACGGCGAGAGAAAAGTTTGTTTGGCGAGCGCGAGAACCAAGACGCCAAGAGCGGAGATGAGCAACAGGCCGAACCATTCGGCCCGGCGCAGCCGGTGCCACAAGTCGCCGCTCATGGCGTCATCCTCATGCCGAGGCCCGGCGCCGCTGGGCCAGTGCGGCGCGGACGCGGTCGAGCACGACAGCGGCCAAGAGGATCAGTCCGAGGAACATTTGCACCCAGAATTCCCCGACCTGAAGGAGCAGCAGGCCGTTGTTGATGATGGTCACCAATAGGGCGCCGAGCAAGGTGCCGACCACCGAAATGACGCCGCCGGTAAGCAGCGTGCCGCCGAGAACCGGTGCCAGGAAGGACGGCAGCAGCCAATCGGCGCCAAGTTGCCCGGCCATGGAGGGCAGTGCGGCACCGTTGCGCATGGTCAGCATGAGTCCGGCGATGCAGGCCAGAGCACCGGACAGGGCGTGGCCGTA